>NZ_JBIAKK010000010.1:99593-100322 GCF_042872425.1 Streptomyces sp. NPDC005262 | reverse complement strand
CCAGGAGGCGAGATTGTGTCGGGTGGTGAGGGTGTGGGGTTTGTCGGGTCCCAGCACCCGCTCCAGGTCTTCCAGCAGCTCGGCGTAGGCGGCCACGGCGCCGGCCGCATCCCCCGCCTTCCCCCGCCACCGGGCCAGGCTGTGTCGGGTAGCGAGGGTGTCAGGGTGGTCGGACCCCAGCACCCGCTCCCGGACCTCCAGCAGCTCGGCCAGGGCAGCCACAGCACCGGCCACATCCCCCATCTCCCCTCGCCAGGAGGCGAGATTGTGTCGGGTGATGAGGGTGTCGGGGTGGTCGGGCCCCAGCACCCGCTCCCGGTCCCCCAGCAATTCGGCGAAGGCGGCCGCAGCACCGGCCTGATCCCCCGCCTCCCCCCGCCTCCAGGCGAGGGTGCTCCGTGCGGTAAGGGTGTCGGGGTGGTCGGGCCCCAGCACTCGCTCCCGGTCCTCCAACACCTCGGCCAGGGCAGCCACAGCACCGGCCGGATCCTCCGCCTCCCCCCGCCTCCAGGCCAGGCTATGTCGGGTGGTGAGGGTGTCAGGGTGGTCGGGCCCCAGCACCCGCTCCCGGTCCTCCAACACCTCGGCCAGGGCAGCCACAGCACCGGCCGCATCCCCCGCAAGCCCCCGCCACCAGGCCAGGCTATGTCGGGTGGTGAGGGTGTCAGGGTGGTCGGGCCCCAGCACCCGCTCCCGGTCCTCCAACACCTCGGCCAGGGCAGCCACAGC
>NZ_JBIAKK010000010.1:56433-99496 GCF_042872425.1 Streptomyces sp. NPDC005262 | reverse complement strand
AGCACCGGCCACATCCCTCGCCTCCCCCCGCCACCAGGCCAGGTTGTGTCGGGTGGTGAGGGTGTCAGGGTGGTCGGCTCCCAGCACCCGCTCCTGGTCCTCCAACACCTCGGCCAGGGCAGCCACAGCACCGGCCACATCCCCCGCCTCCCCCCGCCACCAGGCGAGGGTGCTCCGGGCGGTAAGGGTGTCGGGGTGGTCGGGCCCCAGACGGGTGTGGGCGGTGCTGGTCAGCTGATGGAAGTGGTGAAGGGCGCCCGCGACTTGGCCAGCCTCGCCAAGGCTACGGCCGGTGCGAAAGAGCGCCAGGTGGGCACCAGACTGGTACAGGGCCTCTTCGGCGTGTCGAGTGAGAGCGTCGGTGTTGGCCCGTAGGGCCTGGGCGAGAGCGGTGTCGCGTTCGATGTCGGGCCATGCGCTGGTGAGGGCGTCGGCGGCGGCGTGGGCGATCCGGTTGCGCTGCGGCTGGGGGTGGGCGTCGCGGGTGGCGCGCTGGATGAGCTGGTGGACGCGGACGGCCTGGTGGGGGCTTGTAGAAATGTGGTCGATGAGGCTGAAACGGTGCAGCGTGCGCAGCGCCCGTGTGGCGTCCCGAGCGGTGGCCACCTTCTCCTGTCCGGCGGTGCTGGTGCGGTGTTCGGTCAGGTAGTTCAGGGCCGGTGGGCTGGTCAGGACCGTGTCGGGAATGCCGTTGGGGTCGAGGACGGAAACGAGTTGCAGCAGAGGGCCGGCAAGTCCTCGTGGGGAAAGTTGGTCGGCGCGCTCGATGGACAGTGCCCAAGCGGCGGCCACAGTGGCGGCCTGGTCGTCTGGGAGCCCGGCAGGGTCGGGGAACATGTCGGTGAGAACCTGGGCGTGATCGGCCAGTAAGGCGCGGTAGGTGGCACAGTCGAGGCCGTCGTTGATGAGGTAGGCGGTGGCCTGGGACAGGGCCAGGGGGAGGAAGCCGAGCTCGTGGGCGAGGGCAGTGAGCTCCTCGGCAGGTTCGGTGCGGCCGCGGGAAGAAAGCGCGACGGTGAGGTATGCGACGGCCTCATCTTCGGTGAACAGGCCCACCGGGACCAGGTGCCGGTCCCTGCCGATCAGGGCGGCTTCCCGGCGGCGGGTGGTGACCAGGCTGCGGCCGTTCGGGCTGGTGGGAGGCCACAGGCCACGCAGGTCGGCCGGGTCGGAGACGTCGTCCAGCACGACGAGCCAGCGGCGCTGGTCGCTGCCGGGTTTGGGTTCCAGCCAGGCCAGGAAGGCCCGCGCGGCCTGCTCGGGGTCCGCAGGGTCAGCGCTAAGTAGCTCGGTGGCGGCCTGGGCGTAGGCGGAGACGACCGCCGTGCGGGTGGCCGCGGTGATCCACACCAGCAGATCCACGTCGCCCCGGGCCCACACTTGGCGGGCATGGTGGGCCGCGAGCTGGGTCTTGCCGACCCCGCCCATGCCGGCAAGCACCTGACACAGCACTACCGTGCCGCCCTGGGCCAGGGCTTGCTGCAATTGTGCCACGGCGGCCCGATCTTTGAGGAAACAGTCAGCTTGCCGCGGGAGCACCCCGACCTGGTGCCGCCCGGTCACCGGTGGCCGCGGCGCGGCGTAGTGGGCGAACCGCGCACCCGGCGCAATGTAGCCGACCGCCACGCTGCTGCTGTGGGCCTGCACGGAGAGGCCGCCCAGGGGAAGAGCAGCGAAGGGTGGCTTAGCTGGGGATGGGCTTGAGGTGGCCGGTCCGTTCAGCCCTGGGACGGATCCGGCCCCGGAGGGATGCCGATATGGGCCCCTCCGTTGATCACTCCGGCAGCGATTGCCCCGTCCTCGGCACGAATGTCGGCGATACCGACCACCGCTAGCCCACCTGACCCGGCGACCGCCCCGCCGCCCGGAGCATGCTGCGCTAGCAGGCTGCGCAGCTGCTCGGCGGCCTCGGCACGCTCATCCTCGGCCAGGCTTTCCAGCACAACTTCGATGTGGGCCTGCCAGGACGCTTCCTGACGGATTCGAACCTCCGCCTCGGCCGGGTCAGCGGCCTGCAGGACGGCTGCGGTCTGATCCAGCCGCTCCAACGTCGCCTGCTCGCGCTGCGCGTTACCCCGGCCGAACCAGCTGACCACCGCCCGCCTTAGCCCGGCCCACGCGTCTGTCCCCGCCGCTGACACCACCGCTGTGCCGCCCGATGCGGCCAGCGCAGTCAGCACCTGATCAAGCATGCTCCCCCGCTTCCCAGCGCTCCCGGATCTGATTGGGACGGTAGCGCGACGCCACGGCCACCGCAGCACATTGCGCAAACCGACGTGCCCGTTCAGGGGGGTAGGTCACGCGGGCTCGCTTCCGCCAGGAGGCGCGTCACGGTGCGCGCCCTCGGCGGCTGCCACGGCACGCGACACACCGGCAGGCACAACGGCTTCAGGCGGGTTCATCGGCAACCAACGCCAGCAAACGCTATTTAGCCTGGTCAGCGACGTAGCTTGACAGTCTCCGCAGACCATGCGCGAAGGGGCGGCGCCCCCACACAAAGTGTGGCAGCGGGCGGACACGAACGCAGCGACCGGCGGCGACGCGCTCGTCTCAGTTTCCGTCTCATTCGTCTCCGTTCACTGACATCCAACACCGTTCGTGCGGCTTTGACGATCACTGCATACGTACGGGTCTGAACGTCAGTGGACGAGCACGGATCATGTTCTGACCAGCGGAGACAAACCTGCAAAGCGAGTTACGCCGGTTCGATTCCGGTCACGAGCCACGCGGGAAGCTCGCCCAGCACGCGTCAAACGTCGCGCCGGGCGAGCTTCGGCATTTTCAGGAACAGCTCTGGACCTTGAGCGCGGACGGTACGAATCCGTTGATGAATTCCTTCAGCGCTTTTCGGCGGTCGGCGACGTCCTTGGGCACCGGTTTGAATTCGCCGAGTTCGACAAGGACGGCGTACTTCCGCGGGGAGCCCTGGTACGTGCACTCCTTCACGGCGAGCGCGAAGCGGTCCATGACGCGGATGCCCCGATACTTAACACCGTCCTTCGGCCCGGCGTCCTTTCCCAGCCTGAGATACCAGTCCGCGCGGGCGAAGGGATCGGCGTCCGTGTTCAGCACGTCCCCGACGACAGACAACGCGGGCCGTCCGTCGACAGTGAGCGCGCAACGGAGACTGCCGGGGGCTGAGCCGGAATCCCGCTCCGCGAGCTTCTCCCCGTCCGGCAGCAGCGGTGCCAGCGTGTCCCCGCTGGCCTCGACACCGCACAGCCGGTCCGGAACCGAGTAGCCGCGCCTCCCGCCGTCGTCACCACCGCCACAGGCCGACACAGCCAGCAGCACGGTACACACGCCCGCAGCGGCAGCATGGCGAGTGAAGAGCCGCGCACGACGACGGCCGGTCACGATGTTCACTGATCCCCCAAAAGGCCCTGGGCCCGGTCGTTTCCGTCAAAGGCCGCACCGTTGATGTCGTTGGTCGCGGTATACGTACTTCGGGAGTTGTCCGGGGGATTCAGGATTCAGCGTGGCCTCTCGCCGTACGACGGTCTCTCCAACGGCGAGTTGGAGCCGGGGGAGCGGTGGGAGGGGGCCCGAAGCCCGAAGGTGCGGCCTGGTGTTGAGACGGGTACGGGTACGGCGGTTGGTGCGTATACGCGGGTGGCGCGGCTGCGGCAGCCTTGCGGCGGCGGGAACGGATGACCAGGGCAGTGACGGCTGTGCCGACGAGAGCGGCGACACCGACACCGAGGCCGATCCAGGGACCAGTGTTGCTGTCGGCGGCGGAGGCCGGGGCTGCGGTGGCCGGCTTGTCGTCGCTCTCCGAACTTCCGGTCGCCTTTGAAGGCTTGGCTGAGGGCTGAGCACTCTCGGCTGCGGCGAGATCGGGGAGTGGATACTCGTCGGCTGGGCCGGGGTCACCGGGGGTCTTCAGGGCGATGCGGGGGCGGACGACGCCATAACCGATGTAGTCGGTACGCTCGGCGCCGCTGGTCGGGCCGCCTGCTGTGCTGAGCATGACGCGCAGGACCTGGTTGTTGGTCCAGTCGGGGTGCTTGGACCATATGAGGGCGGCAGAGGCGGAGGCGATGGCGGTCGCGTCGCTGGTCCCCTTGCCTCTACACACACCGGTCTCTCCGCTGCAGGCGTGGATCATGTTGACGCCCGGCGCTGAGAGGTCTACCTGTGGCCCGTACTGAGACCAGCCAGCCTTGCGGAGGTCCTCACCGATCGCCCCCACCCCCACGACGCCAGGCGTACCGGCAGGATACTCAACAGCGTTGGCTTCATCGCCGCTATTTCCAACGGCGGAAAAGATGAGCGAGCCATTTTCGAGCGCATATTTAACGGCATCCGAGACCTGTCGCGATCCGGTGCCGTTCCCCAGGGAAATGTTAATGACTTTTGCCCCATGGTCCACTGCGAAGCGGATAGCAATGGGCAAGTCTCTATTGAAGTTTGCATCACCGGTAGCACCATTGACGCGACCGGCATCGTCCCTCATCCGAATGGGGAGAATCTTGGATCCAGGAGCAAGACCGAACGCACCGTCTCCTCCAGCCGACTTCCCCGTCCCGGCGATCAACCCAGCCATTCCGGTGCCATGGCCGTTGTAATCGGTGTGTTCATCTCCAGGAGAATTCGGCGCTAGATCCTTACCCTTGAACACTTGGCCTTGAAGATCAGGATTTGAAGAGTCGACGCCTGAGTCAATAACGGCAACAGTGACGTTCTCACCCGTACTCGTCTCCCACATCTCCTCGGCCCTCATGGCGGTGAGATGCCACTGTCTGGAGCGCACGGAGTCCGCATGCGCGGGCCCAGCAGCGGAGCCTGCAAGTAGCAGCCCCAACGTCGCGGAGACCACGACTCGACGACGAAAGAGTTCCGTACTGCTACTACTGGTACTCATCTGCTTATCTGCCGTTCTCTCGCTGATCAGTCGATGACCGGAGGCACAACACGTCGGGCACCCTGCTGCCAGGTTTCCTGGTCTTCAGTGAGGTAATCCGGCCGCTCGCCTTCCCCATCGCGACGCGAATCCCCCGTCCGAGAACCGTGCGGAGACATCGGTGCACCCCTCCCCACCGGACCAGCGCCGTGCGCGCCCTCGGCTGGCCTGGCGGCCCTCACCAGGCCAGACCCCCCAGGTGTGAATGGGCGCATGCCGGTGCGGCCGGGCTGCTGAGAACGACCACCTACAACGCCGCCCGTTTCGCCTGCCAGACGACGGCCACCACTCATCCCGCTTTGGCCAGGACCGATGCCGGAACCCATGCCTCCCGCACCCATGGCACGGCCCATCGGCGCACGTCCCTGCATTCCCTCGCCACCGATCACCGTCCCACGAGGAATTCCGCCCGGCGGACGCCCTGAAGTCTGGGGAACTGCACGTCCCCCGGTGATTCCGCCGCCTCCAGAGGGGCGACCGATAGGACCAGAACCGAGTGGACCTGCCCCGGTGCCCGGCATCGACGGACGCGAGATCCCCGTCGTCTTGCCCCCGCCACTTGGACCGGCTGGCATCACAGATCCGCCACCGAAGGCGGGGGGTACGGGAACTCCCGTGGAAGGGAGGACGCTTTCAGGCCTGCTTCCTCCCGGAAGACCTGAGGGGGTCGCGGGCGGAACTGACGGAGCGTCCGGCAGAGTGGCGACCCCGTCGATCCCCATATCTACCGGCCTCGAGATGGGCGTGCTTCCCGCAGGCTGGGACCCGATCATGTTTCCTGAGGGTGCAGACACACGGCCCGATGAATCTGCGTCCGGTCCCTGTGTCGCCGACGTGTATCCGGTGCGATCGGCGAAGGCACCGCTCCCGGCACCGCCCGCGACTGACTCGTCCTCACCACGGCCGACCTCGTCGTTCGGCACGATCGCCTGCGGCGGCGGCGGAAACGCCGGCTTCTCCAGTCCGTCCATCTGCGAAGCAGACAACGAGTACGTCTGCGCCAGCTTCCGCATCTGCGCAGCCGCCTCCTGGCGGTTCGCCTCCTGGGTTGCGATCAGCGTCTCCGCCGACTTCTGTGCGACCGCCGAGGCATCCGGGTCATTGCGCGCCGCCAACGCCGCGTCCAAGTTGGCCTGTGCGCCCGCCTGGGTGCGCGGGACCGCCGCCTGCGCCGACGCGATCGCGTTCGAAGCCTGCGTCAGCCACTTCGACGCACCCTCGCTGTAATCACCTAGGCGCAAAGTGGAGTTGGCCAGGTCCGCGCTCCAGGTGCGGAAGGCGTCGGCGCCCGCGCCCTTCCATTCGACCCACTGCGGGCGGACCTTCAGGTCTTCCGCGATCTTGCGGATCTCCGTGGCCGCACTCACCAGCCGGTCGGCCGCACCCTGTATCGCCCCGCTGTTGGCCTGGTCCAGCCACGCGAGCATCTCCTCGTGAGACATGCTCTCGAACGGCGTGCCCGAGCCGCTTTCCCCGTGGTCCATGCCCCACCCCCGTCTAAGTCCGTCGTCCTCGTGCCATGGGCGATTCCGTCGTCATCAGAGTCCGCCTACGCCGGACGAGTCGCCCGTCTCCGGCTTGGTGGCCGCTGGTTGGTCGGCATGCTGCTTGGCCGGCACCGTCGGGTCGTACGAACCCCCGTAGTGCTCCTGCGCGTTGTCGTTGATCGCGAGCATGCGGCGCCGGATGTCCACGTCGAGGTTCTCGTAACCCTTGTGGGACGCGAGCACCGCGATGCCCATGCCCTCTATCGAGTCCGACAGCAGCTTCGACAGCGATTCGAGCTGGGTGATGACCGTCTGGTACGAGAGGAACAGGTCGGCCGCCTCGGCCCAGCCGTTGTGGCCGCCGCCGAACTGGGTGCGGACCATGGGCTCTTCGCCCACCTTCTTCGGTCCGGCCGGCGATGCCTTGAGGTCGCGCAGGAGTTCGTCGATCCGGTCGCGGAACTTCGTGAACGACGAAAGCCCGGTGACCAGTTCACCGACCGCGTTCTGCGCAAAACCGGCGACGGACCCGAACGGCCCGCCCGATGTTTCCGCCGATCCTCCGGCGTCACTCGGCAGCACAGCACCCTCCCCCGTATGCAGCTGTCTTCAGCTTTGGGGATCACTGTAGTCAGCAGCGGTGACGGCGCGCATCTCCGTGTTGCATGTGCAACGCAAATCGGTCAGGAGTTGGCCGCCGCCACAGCCGCCTGCGGTCGGATCGGGAGGCGGTTGATCGGGCGGCCGGTCGCCGCACGAACTGCCGCGGCCACGGCTGCCGGGGACGTCACCACCGGGACCGCCGAGGCGGGCTTGGCGCCGAAGGGGGCCACCACGTCGCGTTCCTCGACGAGTTTGACGATGCGAATGTCTGGCGCGTCAAGCGCGGTCGGCAGTGCGTAACCCGTTAGGTCGGGGTGGCGGATCAGGCCGCGGGCCGTGCGGAGGTTCTCGGTCAGTGCCGTGCCGATGCCCTGGGTGATGCCGGCTTCGATACGGGTCGCCAGCTGGGACGGGTTGAGGACCTGGCCGACGTCCTGGGCGACGGCCATCTCCACCACGCGGATCGAGCCGAGTTCGATGTCGACGTCGACGACCGCGCGGACCGCGCAGAAGGCGAGGCCGACGAACGCGTCGCCCTGGCCGGACTCGTCGAGCGGCTCGGTGGGGTGGGGGCGGCACTGGGCGGTGGCCCAGAGCTCTTTGCCATCCATCGCTTCTGTGACCGTCGTGGACAGCACTCCGTCGTACGAAGTGATCTTGCCGTTGGCGATCTGGAGCAGTTCCGTGGACATGCCGAACTTGTGGGCCAGCGGCTGGAGGAGCTGGGTACGGACCATCTTGGCGGCCCGTTCGACGGCTCCGGCGGAGACCCAGGTGTGGCGGCCGTGCGTGGCGGGGCCGGCCGGCGGCTGGTCGGTGTCGACCGAGGCCACGTGGACCTCCTCGATGCCCAGGGTCTCCTGGACCACCTGGCGGGCCAGGGTCGAGAAACCCTGGCCGGTTTCGACCGCCGCGCAGATGACCGTGGCGACGCCGTCGTGGACCTTGACCGTGGCCGTGGAGACCTCGTCCGCCCCCTCGGCGCCGAGCATGTGGACCATGCCCAGCGCATAGCCGACGCCGCGGCGCACCGCGCCCGGCTCGCCCGCGCCCTCCGGGCCGCCCGGCAGCAGCCAGTCGTCCTCGGGAGAGTCCTTCGGAAGTGTGGGGAGCGGGAAGTCCCGTACCGCTCGCAGGAGTTCCGCGACCGGGGCGGGGCACGTCACGGTCTGGCCGGTGGGCAGGATGTCGCCGGTCGAGAGGGAGTTGCGCAGGCGGAGTTCGGCCGGTTCGATGCCCAGCTTCGCCGCCAGTTTGTCCATCTGGCCCTCGTACGCGGCGCAGACCTGCATCGCACCCTCGCCGCGCACATGGCCGGACGGCGGGTTGTTCGTACGGACCGCCCAGCCCTCGATGAAGGCGTGCGGAACGACGTAGGGACCGCAGGCGAAGGCCACCGCTGCGGCCAGGGACTCGGACGAGGCATCGGCGTACGCGCCCGCGTCGAGGAGGATCTGCGCCTCCACCTTCACCAGTCGGCCGTCCGCGTCCGCGTGGTGGCGGTAACGGAGCAGCGTCGGGTGGCGGTGGGCGTGGCCGAGGAAGGACTCCTCGCGGGTGGCGGCCAGTTTGACCGGGCAGCCGGTACGCAGGGCGAGCAGGCCGAGCGGCAGCTGGAAGCCCGGGTCCTCGCGGTCGCCGGTCGCGCCGGGGACACCGGTGACGACGATCTTCACCCGGTCCGGTTCGAGACCGAAGCAGGCTGCGGCGAGGTCGCGGTCGGCGTGCGGGTCGGTGGAGGCGGTGTAGATCTCCACGCCGCCGTCCGGGCGGGGCACGGCGAGTCCGGCCTCGGCACCGATCGGGGCCGGGTCCTGTCGGCCGATGCGGTACAGGCCCTCGACGATGACCTCGCCCGCGACGTCCGGGTCGCCGTAGCGCAGCGGGATGTGACGGATCAGGTTTCCGTCGGGGTGCAGGGGCTCGGCCTCGAAGGCCTTCTCCGGGTCGGTGACCGGTTCGAGGATCTCGTACTCGACGACGACCGCTGCAGCGGCGAGGCGCGCGGTGTCGGGGTGGTCGGCGGCGACCGCGGCGATCGGCTCACCGTGGTGGCGGACCAGCTCGGACGCGAAGACCGGGCGGTCGACCACACGACGGCCGTACGCTCCGTCGCCGGGGACGTCCTCGTGCGTGACGACCGCGCGTACGCCCGGCATCTCGGCCGCGGCGCCGGTGTCGATGGACAGGATTCGGGCGTGCGGGTGCGGGGAACGCAGCACCGCCGCCCACAGCAGTCCCTCGGCCCAGAGGTCGGCCGCGTACGGGAAGGTGCCCTCGGTCTTGGCACGGGCGTCGGCGGGCGGCAGCGAGGCGCCGATGCCGAACACGGGCGGCTCGGTGTCGGGGCCGTCGACCGGCGGGGTGGTGAGCGTCGTGCGGGTCGCGTTGGCCGCGGTGGCTGCGTCGTTGCTCACGCCATGCCTCCGTCCTGCAGATGTGGCTGGACACTACCGGCACCCGGGGCTGCCTGGTGCGGGATGCGCGCCTCGTCGGGGTGCGCATCCTCGGACGGTGACGTGGGGCCGGGCACCGAGGCGGCCTCGGCGCTGGCCTCGCGGCCGGCGATGACCTCGCTCACCGCGTCGAGCACTCCGCGGTAGCCGGAGCATCGGCACAGGTTGCCGCAGAGCGCCTGGCGGGTCTCCAGCTCGCTGGGGGCGTGGTTGCCCTCCAGCAGATCATGGACGGTCATGGCCATGCCGGGGATGCAGAAGCCGCACTGGACGGCGCCGCAGTTGGCCAGGGCCCGCTGGACGTCGGACGGCTCGCCGTCGACGGCCAGGCCCTCGACCGTACGGACCTCGCTGCCCGCAGCCGTGGCCGCGGGGACCAGGCAGGAGGCGACGAGCCGGCCGTCGACCTGGACGTTGCAGGCACCGCACTCGCCCTGCGAGCAGCCGTCCTTGGCACCGGCGAGGCCGAGCCGCTCGCGCAGCACGTACAGCAGCGACTCGCCGATCCAGGCGTCGGTGACCGGGCGGTCGGCGCCGTTCACATGCAGGACGTAGGAGGCGGCGGGGTGCTCGCTCGTTGTGGCGAGGGGCGACGGGTCGAGGGGCGGTGCGTCGGCCGGGACCTCCTCCGCAGCGAGTGCGGGGGCGGGGGTGTCGGTTTCGGTCTCGACGCCGGGGACCAGGGCCGTGGAGAGGTCGGGGGTCGGGTCCGGGGTCGGGTCCGCCACGAGGTCCGCCGCCGGGTCGGCGGGCGGCGCCGTCGGCAGCTCGGCGTCCGCATCGCGCTGCACGTGGACGCGCGTGGACTCCTGGGCAGCGGCCTGCGTGACGTCCACGCCGTGCGGCGGCGTCCCCGCGGCCGTCTCGGGGGACTCGGGGGCCGGCTCCGGCTGCGTCGCCCACGGCGCGGGCGCGCCGCCCGGCAGTGTGGCCGGCGGCGTCCGGTCCCCGTACCACTGCGAGGCCAGCGCCGAGGTCGTGAACTCGCCGGACTCGTCCGGGAGGTCGCCCTCGGCAACCGGGATCGTCCACTGGCCGGTGTGGCCGAGGGGCTCCGCTGCGGTCGCCTCGGCGAAGTCCCACTGGCCCGTCCCGGCCGACGGCTCACCGTGCTGCTCGTGCTGGGAGTGCTGCTCGTGATGGGCGTACTGCTCGCCCGCGGAGTGCTGCTCGTGCTGCCGGTACTGCTCGCCCGCGGAGTGCTGCTCGTGCTGGACGTACTGCTGCTCGTGCTGCGGGTACCCGTGCTGCTGGTTCGGATCCGGCCAGTGCACGGTGCCCTGCGCGTGCTGCTCCGCGCCGCCCTCCGGCGGGCCCGGTGTCTGGACCACCCAGCTGCCCGTCGCCGCCGGGTCCAGCCCGGCCGCAGGGGTCAGCGGCACGATCATCGGCGGCACGTAGCCATGGCCGGGAGCGGCCAGCGGCGCGCTCGCCAGGTCCTCCGGCGGAAGGTGGACGAAGGCGGTGGCCTCGGAGTCATACTCGCCGCCCTGCGGGGTCGGCTGCCAGCCTCCGTGCTGCTCGTTGTGGTCCTCGTGGTTGTTGCTGTTGCTCACGACAGTGCCCTCCCCAGCGCGCGTCGGGCGAGCGCGGCGACCGTGCGCCGCAGGTGCAGTACGGCGGGGGGCAGCGGTGGTACCTCGCCCCCGTCGGCGGGCGGTGCCTGGTCCGGGATGCACGCCGCCGCGACGTACTCGCCGAACGCGGCCAGCGCGTCGGGCGCCAGGCCCCGTTCACCGTCCCAGTCGATCAGTGAGGCGATCCACCGCTCGGCCTCCAGCGGGCGCAGCGGCATCGGCGCTATGGCGCCGACCGCACAGCGCACCCCGCGCCGGGCCGGGTCGAGGACGATCGCGACGGATGCGGTGGCGCGGCCGGGGCCGGTCCGGCCGGTCGCCTTCAGGAAGACCTGCGGGGCGTGCAGCAGCGGTACGCGGACGAAGCCGATCAGCTCCGCGGGCTCGAGCATCTCGCGGCCGGCCAGCAGGTGCGAGACGGGGATCTCGCGGCGGGCGCCGCCGGGTCCGGCGATGACGAGCTCGGCCTCCAGGGCGGCGAGCACCGGCAGGGCGTCGCCGGTCGGGGCGGCGGTGGCGATGTTGCCGCCGAGTGTCCCGGCGTTACGGATCTGGGGCGGGCCCGCGGCACGCGCGGACGCGGCCAGAGCGGGGATCAGGGCGGCGAAGTCGGGCCGCCCCATACGGGCGTGGGTGAGGCCGGCGCCGAGCAGGGCGTGACCGTCCTGGTAGTGCCAGCCGCGGAGCTCACTGATCCGGCCGAGGCCGACCAGTCCGGAGGGACGCAGGAGCCCCTTGTTGACGGCCGACATCAAGTCCGTGCCACCGGCCACAGGAACGGCGGCAGGCATGGCGCCGAGCGCCGCCACGGCCTCGTCGAGCGAGGCGGGCAGCGTCACGGACTGCGCCGCCTGCGGTGCGTGCGTGGTCAACCCAGCTGCCCCTTCCCGGTGTCCCGGCGTCCGGCTTGTTTCGCCGTACGGTACGTGCTCGAAGCCCGGACGTGGCAACTCTGGCACATCTTCCGATCGGACCGACGCGAGGGTCCACGAAGGGTGTATCCGTCCCCGTCCTGGAAGATGGTCCCGTTTCGCACCTCTTCGGCGCAGAGTGTGAATTGGCACTCTTCAGCCATGGTTGTACGACTTGTTCCGTTCGTGCGTGGACGCTTACCGGCCACCACGTTCCCAGGAACCGTGGTGGCCGGACCCGCACTGCGGCCGGGCTCACACGTTCGGGGGCGCCCCCTCGATCGGGCGTCCGAGAACACCGGGGCGTCGCTGCCACGGCAACGGACCGCCGGGCGGGCGGTACTCGACGCCGAGCGCGTCAAGTCGGGCGTAGTGCGCCGTCATTCGCCGTTCGAAATCGGCGAAGTCCCGGTCGGCGGGGGCGGGCAGTGCCGACCAGGCGACCTCCGCGAAGGCCGCGAGCCGCGGAAAGACCTGGTAGTCGACGCGGGACCGGTCCTGCATGACCTCGGTCCACACGTTGGCCTGGGTGCCGAGGATGTGTCCGGCCGCCTCCTGCGTCAGGCCCGGCGGTACGGGCTCGAAGCGGAAGACGTCCTCAAGGGTGCGGACGTACCCGATGGGCATCGGTTCGTCGGGGCCGCCGTCCTGACGGTGGTCCAGATACACCTGCTGCTGCGGGCACATCACGACGTCGTGCCCCGCTTCGGCTGCGGCGATGCCGCCCGCGTAGCCGCGCCACGACGACACGGCCGCGCCGTCCGGGAGGCCGCCTTCTAGGATCTCGTCCCAGCCGATGAGGCGGCGGCCGCGCGCGGTGAGCCAGCGGTCGAAGTGCCGGATGAACCAGGACTGCAGCTCGTCCTCGTCGGCCAGGCCGAGCTCCCTGATGCGGGCCTGGGCGGTCGGGGACTCCTTCCACTGGTCCTTGAGGCACTCGTCCCCGCCGACGTGGATGAACGGCGAGGTGGCGGCCGGGAAGAGGTCGAGGAGCTCCTCGAAGACGCCCTCGAAGAAGCGCAGGGTGTTGTCGGTGGGCGCGAGTACGTTCGCACTGACCCCCCAGGTGTCCCACACGGAGAGGGCGGTGGTGTCGATGACGTCGGTGTTGCCCAGTTCCGGGTATGCGCTGATGGCGGCCTGCGAGTGGCCCGGGATGTCGATCTCGGGGACGACGCGGATATGCCGTTCGGCGGCGTACGCGACGATCTCGCGGATGTCGTCCTGGGTGTAGTGGCCGCCGTACGGGGTCTCGTCCCACAGCTCCGAGGCCCGGTGTCCGTGCTTGGTACGGGAGCGCCAGGAGCCGACCTCGGTGAGCTCCGGGTAGCGCTTGATCTCCACGCGCCAGCCCTGGTCGTCGGTGAGGTGGAAGTGGAAGACGTTCAGCTTGTGGGCGGCGAGGAGGTCGAGGTAGCGCAGGACATCGTCCTTGGGCAGGAAGTGCCGCGAGACGTCGAGCATCATGCCGCGCCAGGAGAAGCGGGGACGGTCCTCGATGTCCGTGAACGGAATGCGCGCGGGAACACCGGTGGAGACGGGTGCCCGGCGGAAGGCCTCCGGTCCCAGGAGCTGTCGGAGGGTCTGGGCGCCCCAGAAGACCCCGGCGGAGCTGCCGCCGGTGATCACGAGGCTCTGGCCGGTCCCGGTGGACAGCCGGTAGCCCTCGGGCTCCAGTGCCGGATCGATGCGCAGCAGGACGGTGTTGTCCTTGCCCTCGACGCCCGGTGGGAGCGACAGGCCGAAGGCGGCCCCGAGCGTGGAGCGGAGCCAGCGCTCGGTGGACTCGGTGCCGTCCTGCCCGGTGATGGTCGTGGCCCGGTCCATCAGGAAGCCGCACCGTCCCTGGTCGCCGACGCTCACCGGTGCCGGGATCAGTTCCATGTCCATGACGTCAGTCCTTAACCGCTCCGCCCAGCCCCGAGACCAGGCGTCGCTGTACGAGTACGAAGAAGACCAGCACGGGGACGGTCATCACCGTCGAGGCTGCCATGATCCCTCCCCAGTCGTTCTCGTCCGGTTTGAAGAAGACGAGCAACGCCATCGGAAGCGTCGACTGCGAGGTGTCGCTGATGAGGAACGACTTGGCGAACAGGAAGTCGTTCCAGGTCGAGATGAACGAGAAGACGCTGGTCGCCACGAGCCCCGGGAGGACCAGCGGGAAGAGGATCTGCCACAGGAATCGGGTGCGGCTCGCGCCGTCGATGTAGGCGGCCTCCTCCAGTGCGTCCGGGACGGCCTTGACGAAGCCGCGCAGCATCCAGATCGCGAACGGCAGCGAGAAGGCGAGGTGCGGCAGTATCAGCGAACCGAGCGTGTTGAGCTGGCCGAAGTCCCGCATCAGGAAGAACAGCGGGATGGTCAGCGCCTCCACCGGCACCATCTGCGCGATCAGGAACATGATCAGCAGGGTGGTGCGGAACCGGAAGCGGAAACGGGTCACCGCCGTCGCCGCCAGAAAGGCGACCAGCGCGGACGCGACGACGACCGTGCCGGCGACGATCAGGCTGTTGAGGAAGTAGCGGCCGAAATCGTGCTGTTCGAGGACTCGGCGGAAGGAGTCCAGGGACGGTGACAGCGTCCACGGCCGGGGGTCGGTGGACTGGATCTCTCCCGTCGGCTTGAGCGCGGAGAGCACCATCCAGTACAGCGGGAAGGCGACCGCGGCTGCGATCAGGAGTGCGGCGGCCTCGGCGGCCAGCCTGCCCGGACGACGGATGCGCAGCACGCTCACAGTTCCTCCCCCTGGCGCCGTACCAGGCGCAGATAGACCAGCGTGACGGCCAGCAGGATCACCAGCATCACGACCCCGATCGCCGAACCCAGGCTGTACTGCGAGGACGCGAACGCCTTCTGGTACGCGTAGACGTTGAGCACCAGGTTCTGGCCCGCGATGCCGCCGCCGCCCGTCATCACGTAGATCTGCGTGAAGACCTTGAAGTCCCAGATGATCGACTGGATGGTGACGACGACGAGGATCGGCCGCAGCATCGGCGCCATGACCGACCGCCAGATCCGCCACTGCGAGGCGCCGTCCAGCGCGGCCGCCTCCAGCACCTCGGCGGGGATCGCCCGGATGCCCGCGTACACCGTCACCATCACGAACGGGAACGAGCACCAGAGCACTTCGAGGAGCACCAGGGCGAAGGCGCTGTAGCGCCCGTACGTCCAGGAGAAGTCGCCCAGCCCCAGCACCCTGTTGACCGGGCCGAAGTCCGGGTCGAAAAGGAACATCCAGACGGTGGAGCCGGTGATCGCGGGCGTCGCCCAGGCGCCGAGCGCCGCCAGCATCAGCGCGAGCCGGGGCAGGGCCCGTACACGCGTCAGCAGGACGGCGAGGGCGCAGCCGACCAGCAGGGTGGCGAGCACACAGGCCGCGGCGAAGACGACGGTCGCGAGGAGCACCTGCCAGAACTGGCTGTCGCCGAAGAGCGTCGCGTAGTTCCCGAACCCCTGGAAGGTGGTCGGTTCACCGCCGCTGACCTGGGCCTGGGTGTACTCCAGGAACGAGATCAGGCCGAGCTGGTAGATCGGGTAGAGGAGGAGCCCGCCGAGGAGGACGAGCGCGGGCAGCAGGTAGAACCAGGGGGTCCAGCCGGGGCGGCGTGCCGGTCCCCGGGACAGGCGGCGCCGGGGCGTGCTGCCCGTCCCGGCCGCCGCGGGAGCCTTGTACGCGGTGCTGTTCGCCGTCATCGTCAGCCCGCGTCGGCGAACGCCGCGTCCATCTTCTTCGCCGCGTCGTCCGAGGCCCGTGCCACGTCCTTACGGCCGCTGACGATCTCCTGGAACATCGTCGGCAGGATCAGCGAGGAGTCGATCTGGCCCCAGCCCGGCGAGGCCGGGACGAACTTGGCTCCCGCGCCGAGCGTCTTGACGAACGGTTCGACGAACGGCTCCTTCTGCGCGACCGTGGCCCGCACATCGGTGTACGTCGGCAGGAAGCCCATCGCGTCGAACAACTTCTCCTGGGTCTGCTTGCCGGTCAGCGACTTCATCAGGTCCACGGCGAGGCTGCGGTGCGAACTGCTCTTCAGTACGCCGATGTTGTTCCCGCCCGCGAACGCGGGGGCAATCGATCCCTCGGACGCGCCGGGCAGCGGAACCACCGCGTACTTGCCCTTCACCGAGCCCGCCTCGACGGCCGCGTGGCTGAAGTCGCCGCCGATCGCCATGGCCGCCTTGCCTGAGGCGAAGGCGGTGACCGTCGCGTTGCCGCCCATCGCGGCGCACTTGGCGGCAGGGCAGTTGCTGTCGCCGAAGAGCGAGGTGTACGCCTCGATGCCCTTGCGGGCCCGGTCGCTGTTGATGGCCGCCTTGTACGTACCACCGCTCTCGTCGGCGAGTTCGCCGCCGTTCGCCCAGATGAACGGCATCGCGCCGTACGTGTACGCGCCACCGACGGCGAGGCCGTACAGCTCCGGCTTCTCCTTGTGGACCTTCTTGGCGGTGGAGATGAGTTCGGCCTGCGACTTGGGGGGTTCGATGCCCAGGTCCTTGAAGATGTCGGTGCGGTAGTACAGCGCGCGTACGCCGACGAAGAGCGGCGCCCCGTACACCTTGCCGCCGACCGTCACCGACTGCTTCGCGGTCGGGTCGGTGTCCTTGGCCTCGTCCCAGGCCGCGAACTCCTTGCTCACATCGGCGAGTCCGCCGTCCTTGACGTAGCCGGCCGTGTCCGTGTTGCCGTACTCGATGAGGTCCGGGGCGCTCTTGGGATCGTTGAAGGCGGCCTTGATGCGCTGGGCGCGGGTGTCGACGGGGATGTACTCGATCTCCGCCTTCGCACCCTTGTGGGTCTTCTCGAAGTCGGCCACCGCCGCGTCGACGACCTGCTCCTTGGGCTTGTTGCCGACCTCCTGGAACAGCCACACGCGCAGCGTCCCGGTCTTTTCGTCCCCCTTGGCGCCGGTGTCGGAGGTCTGCGGCGCGCAGGCGGTGGCCGCCAGGCCGGCCAGCACAAGCGCCGCGGCCGGGGCGGCAATTCGGGCGGAAAGCTTCATCCGGAACCCCTACCGATTGAGCGTTGCAACATATGCAACGGGCGTTTCGTTCTGCACAACTGGCAGGAGACTAGGAGCGGTCACGGACGCCGACAAGTGGTCTCAACCAATCTGTGACCGAGCGATACGGGCAAACAACCCAGGGCCTGCGAAAGGGCATGCGAAAAGGCCCCCGGGTGCACGCGTCAGCGCACTCCCGGGGGCCTCGGCCCGAACGGTCGGGGACGGACTACTTCTTGTCCTTGCCGCCCTTGCCCTTGTCCTTGTCGCCACCGGCGCCCATGGACTCGTAGATCTCCTTGCACATGGGACAGACCGGGTACTTCTTGGGGTCGCGCCCCGGTACCCAGACCTTCCCGCACAGTGCGACCACGGGGGTGCCCTCCAGGGCACTCGCCATGATCTTGTCCTTCTGGACGTAATGGGCGTAGCGCTCGTGGTCGCCGTCGCCGCTCGACACCTGCGGCGTCGGCTCTACGAGGGTCCCCGTACCTGCCCCGCGCTCGGGCTCAAGAGTGCTCATAACAGCCAGGGTACTGAAAGGCCCGGCCTTCAGTTGAGCGAAGGGTCGTCCGGATAGGTGGCGATCATGGCGAGCTCGCTTCGCTGACGGCGCAGAACCGCCCGCCACAGCTGTTCCGGCCGCGGCGAGGAGACGTCTCCGGGCTCGGACTCCACCACGTACCAGGCACCCTCCGTCAGCTCCGTCTCCAGCTGCCCGGGCCCCCAGCCCGCGTATCCGGCGAAGATCCGCAGCGACCCGAGCGCCGCCGCCAGCAGCTCCGGCGGCGCCTCCAGGTCCACCAGGCCGATCGCCCCGTACACCCGCCGCCAGCCGAGCGGCCCCTCGTCGCCGGGGATCACCGCGACACCGAGCGCCGAGTCGAGCGAGACCGGGCCGCCCTGGAAGACGACGTCCGGCTCGGCGGTCAGGTCGGCCCAGGACACGAGGATGTCACCGACACCGACCGGGGTCGGGCGGTTCAGGACCACGCCGAGCGAGCCCTCCTCGTCGTGGTCGAGGAGCAGCACCACCGCGCGGTCGAAATTCGGGTCCGCCAGGGCGGGCGTGGCCACGAGCAGTCGCCCTGTGAGCGAGGACACCTCGGTCATGGCAGAAATGATCCCGCATCTTCGCCCTCCGTGGGGACCAAGTGGGACGCCGGGCGCCGGAGGGGGCCCGAGCGCAGCTCAGGGCGCACGGGTGCACGGAGAGCGCACGGTCCGGGAGGCACTTGCGGACGGTAACCCTCCGCAAGGCCCGGCAAGCAGAACGTGTTATAGCGGATTCATGACGTTCGTACTCCTCCCGTAGCCTTATGGAAGGGGGGTACCTGCCCATTACCCTTTCGGTTGGCCCCCTGCCCGACCACTCCGGAACGCGAGATTCATGACCGGCACAGACGATGTCCTGCTTGTCCACGGCGGAACCCCGCTGGAGGGCGAGATCCGTGTCCGAGGCGCCAAGAACCTGGTGCCGAAGGCGATGGTCGCCGCGCTGCTCGGCAGCGGGCCCAGCCGGCTGCGCAACGTGCCCGACATCCGCGATGTGCGGGTCGTGCGGGGCCTGCTGCAGCTGCACGGTGTGACGGTCCGCCCCGGTGACGAGCCGGGTGAGCTGATCCTGGACCCCACCCATGTCGAGAGCGCGAACGTCGCCGACATCGATGCCCACGCGGGCTCGTCGCGCATCCCGATCCTCTTCTGCGGCCCGCTGCTGCACCGGCTGGGCCACGCGTTCATCCCGGGACTCGGCGGTTGTGACATCGGCGGACGGCCGATCGACTTCCACTTCGACGTGCTGCGGCAGTTCGGCGCGACGATCGAGAAGCGGGCGGACGGCCAGTACCTGGAGGCCCCTCAGCGGCTGCGCGGTACGAAGATCCGGCTGCCGTACCCGTCGGTGGGTTCCACCGAGCAGGTGCTGCTGACGGCCGTGCTCGCCGAGGGTGTCACCGAGCTGTCCAACGCGGCCGTGGAGCCGGAGATCGAGGACCTCATCTGCGTGCTGCAGAAGATGGGCGCGATCATCTCGATGGACACCGACCGGACGATCCGGATCACCGGTGTCGACCGGCTCGACGGCTACACGCACCGGGCGATCCCGGACCGCCTGGAGGCGGCCTCCTGGGCGTCCGCGGCGCTGGCGACCGAGGGCAACATCTATGTGCGCGGTGCACAGCAGCGCTCGATGATGACGTTCCTGAACACGTTCCGCCGGGTCGGCGGCGCCTTCGAGATCGACGACGAGGGCATCCGCTTCTGGCACCCGGGCGGCGCGCTGAACGCCATCGCCCTGGAGACGGACGTGCACCCCGGCTTCCAGACCGACTGGCAGCAGCCGCTGGTGGTGGCGCTGACACAGGCCGCGGGCCTGTCCATCGTCCACGAGACGGTGTACGAGTCCCGGCTCGGCTTCACGTCCGCCCTCAACCAGATGGGGGCGCACATCCAGCTCTACCGCGAGTGCCTGGGCGGCTCCGACTGCCGCTTCGGCCAGCGGAACTTCCTGCACTCGGCGGTCGTGTCCGGGCCGACGAAGCTGCAGGGCGCGGATCTGGTCATCCCGGACCTGCGCGGCGGGTTCTCGTACCTGATCGCCGCACTGGCGGCGCAGGGCACGTCCCGGGTGCACGGCATCGACCTGATCAACCGTGGCTACGAGAACTTCATGGACAAGCTGGAGAAGCTGGGCGCGAAGGTGGAGCTGCCGGGCGGGTCACTGGTCTGAGGGCGGGCGCCCGAGGGCCGGGACCGACGCGGGGGTCCGGGGCACTGCCCCGGGCCCCCGCTTCTCGTCGCCGGCGAGGCCCGCACACGGCCTTTCGCCGCCGGAACCCCGCCACGGGCCCGGCAGTGGCCTCACAGAGGCTCACAGCGGCCTTGCAGCGGATCCTGCGGCCTGTACACGCCGGAGGGCGGTCACCCTGGTCGGGGTGACCGCCCTCCGTCGTGCCTACGGGGCTTACTTGCCCTTGGCGGCTTCCTTGAGCTTCGAGCCCGCGGAGACCTTCACGCTGTAGCCGGCCGGGATGTTGATCGGGTCGCCGGTCTGCGGGTTACGAGCGGTGCGAGCGGCACGGTGGGTGCGCTCGAAGGTCAGGAAGCCGGGGATGGTGACCTTCTCGTCGCCCTTGGCGACGATCTCACCGACGGTCTCGGCGAGCGCGGCCAGCACGGCGTCGGCGTCCTTGCGGGTCACCTCGGCGCGGTCGGCCAGGGCGGCCACCAGCTCACTGCGGTTCATGTTGTTACTCCCGTGTTCTTCTTGCCTGTGAGGCGTGAGATCGAAGCCGATGCTGCCAGGGCCCTCGGACAGTCCCCGGACCCGGGTCTGACGTCAGACCCTCGCGCCCGAATACGCATCCTGCCCCCACCTGCGGCGGGAAAGCCAATCCGGCACCCTCCGGAGTCACACGAAAGCCGCCACTGCCTCGTCGTGGTGACGTTCCGTCGACTCCCTGAAGCGGCCCTCAGCAGCAGCTGGAGCGCCCCGCGGCGGGTCCACAGCGGGTGCGGGGTCCTGCGGGGCTCGCTGCCCGCCCACCCTAAAGGGGCGTTTGGGGCCCCGCGACCCGCGACGCGCCGTGGGGCAGGCCGACGTGGGGGGCGCCACAACCCGCCACGGCCCCCTGCGGAGGCCGTGGCGGGCAAGGGAAGCGGGGGGTTCAGATGGAGTTGCCCGGGCCCGTCACAGTGCCTCCAGCGGCCTTCGCGGCCGTGCGGACGGCCCCGGCGACCGCGCCCGCGACCTTGTCGTTGAAGACCGACGGGATGATGTAGTTCCGGTTCAGCTCGTCCTCGGCAACCGTCTCGGCGAGGGCGCCGGCCGCAGCGAGCATCATCTCCGTGTTGACGGTGCGGGACTGAGCGTCCAGCAGACCGCGGAAGACACCCGGGAAGACCAGCACGTTGTTGATCTGGTTCGGGAAGTCGGAACGCCCGGTGGCCACAACTGCCGCGGTCTGGCGGGCGATTGCCGGGTCCACCTCGGGGTCCGGGTTCGCGAGCGCGAACACGATCGCGCCGTCCGCCATCGCCGCGACGTCGTTGCCGTCCAGCACGTTCGGAGCGGAGACGCCGATGAAGACGTCGGCGCCGACGACGGCCTCCTTGAGCGTGCCGGTCATCGACTCCGGGTTGGTGTTGTCGGCGATCCAGCGCAGCGGCGAGTCGGGGTCGGCGGAGACCAGGTCCTCGCGGCCCGCGTGCACCACACCGTGGATGTCGGCGACGACGGCGTGCTTGACGCCCGCTGCGATGAGCAGCTTCAGGATGGCCGTACCGGCCGCTCCGGCGCCGGACATGACGACGCGTACGTCCCCAATTCCCTTGCCCACCACGCGCAGTGCGTTGGTCAGGGCGGCCAGTACGACGATCGCGGTGCCGTGCTGGTCGTCGTGGAAGACGGGGATGTCGAGGGCCTCGCGCAGCCGTGCCTCGATCTCGAAGCAGCGGGGTGCGGAGATGTCCTCCAGGTTGATGCCGGCGAAGCCGGGGGCGATCGCCTTGACGATCTCGACGATCGCGTCGGTGTCCTGGGTGTCCAGGCAGATCGGCCAGGCGTCGATGCCGGCGAACCGCTTGAACAGGGCCGCCTTGCCCTCCATCACGGGCAGGGCGGCCATCGGACCGATGTTGCCGAGGCCGAGTACGGCGGAGCCGTCCGTCACAACTGCGACGGAGTTGCGCTTGATGGTGAGACGACGGGCGTCCTCGGGGTTCTCGGCAATCGCCATGCAGACCCGGGCCACACCAGGGGTGTAGATCATCGAGAGGTCGTCACGGTTGCGGATGGGGTGCTTGGACGCCATCTCGATCTTGCCGCCGAGGTGCATCAAAAACGTACGGTCGGAGACCTTGCCCAGCACGACACCTTCGATGTCGCGCAGACCTTCGACGATCTCGTCCGCGTGCGCGGTGGAGGAGGCCGCGATGGTGACGTCGATCCGCAGCTTCTCGTGACCGGAAGCGGTCACATCGAGGCCGGTGACCGAACCGCCGGAGGACTCCACGGCCGTGGTGAGCTGGGAGACCGCTGTGCCGCTCGCGGGCACCTCCAGCCTGACCGTCATCGAGTACGAGACGCTGGGCGCCGTTGCCATGGCCGAGTCCTTCGCTTTCCCTAGCTTCATTGCTACGCGGCCGGGGCGCTCGCCTCGGACACGCTTCCCGATATTCGCACCTACTGGCTGGTAGTCGGTAATGACTGCCACTCTTCGGAAAGAGTTTTCCACCATACGAGATTTGATCTCTTCGCGGAACCCCGGCAGCCCCCTGGACACGGCCGCCGGACCAGGCCACCAACAAAAACAGACCCGCGCCACCGGAAGGTGACACGGGTCTGTCTTTTTCACTTGAGCGGCACCGACCCGCCATGCTCGCCTCGCGGCAAGTGGTCGCTCGTAGCGACGAAGGTTGGGCCCGGGGGCTTGGATCGAGCCGGTGCCGACACCAGGCTAACAAAGTCCCCGGGATAAGTGATTCCCGCACCGCAGGTTGACTTGTCCGTCAGTCCCTCAGCAGATCCGGAACTCCGTCCTCGTCGGGCAGGTCCCGCTCCCCCGACACCACGGTGAGCTGCTGCGTCGCGCGGGTCAGCGCCACGTACAGCACCCGCAGCCCGGCCGGCGACTCGTCGGCGATCTCCGCCGGCGAGACGACGACCGTGGCGTCGTACTCCAGGCCCTTCGCCTCCAGACTGCCGAGCGCCACCACCCGGTCGCCGAGCTCCGCGAGCCACTTGCGGGCCTGCGCGCGCCGGTTCATCGCGACGACGACACCGACCGTGCCGTCCACCTCGCCGAGCAGCCGCCGCGCCTCCTCCCGTACGACCCCGGCCAGATCGCCGTCGCGTACGGCCTCGAAGCGGGGCTGCACCCCCGTCGAACGGACCGCGGCCGGTGACTCCATTCCGGGCATCGCGAGCGCCAGGACCTTCGCCGCAAGCTCCGCGATCTCCGCCGGGTTCCGGTAGTTGACGGTGAGGGTGAAGCGGCGGCGCGGGCGGTTGCCGAGCGCCTCGTCGCGCGCCTCGGCCGCCTCGTCGGGATCGGACCAGGAGGACTGCGCCGGGTCGCCGACGATGGTCCAGGTGGCGGTACGGCCGCGGCGGCCGACCATGCGCCACTGCATCGGCGTCAGGTCCTGTGCCTCGTCGACGATGACGTGCGTGTACTCCGTACGCTCCGCCGCGAGCCGCTCGGCCCGCTCGCGCTGGGTCTCCTCGCGCTGCGGCATCAGCTCCTCCAGACCCGAGAGCTGGTCCAGCGGATCGAACTCACGCTTCTTCTTCGGCCGGTGCGGGGTGCCGAGCAGTGCCTGCAGCTCGTCGAGGATCGCCACGTCGTGTACGGACAGGGGGCCCCGGCCCGCACCGTCGAGCCGCTTCAGCGAGCGGGCGAGGCGGCGCACCTCGCCCTGGTTGAGGACCCGGCGCGCCCAGCGGCCGAGCCGCTTCTCGTCGGCCATCGCGGCGAGCACCCCGCGCGGGGTGAGCTCGGGCCACCAGGCGTTCAGGAAGTCGAGGAACGGCGTCTCGGTGGAGACGTCGTCGTCGAACGAGGAGCGCAGTTCCGCGGCCAGCTCGGGGTCGGTGTAGCGGCCCCGGCCGGACGACTTGTTCCACAGCGCGTCCAGCAGCAGCCTGCGGGCACGGGGGCGCAGCAGGTTGACCGGGGTGGTGCCGCCGAGTACGGACTGCCGGATGCGGTGGAGTTCGTCGGCATTCAGTTCGACGCGGGCGCCGAAGGCGACCACGCGCAGGCGGGTGGGGGTGGTGAGGGGCGCGGCCGTCCCGTCCTCGGAGCCGTCGGTACCCTCCTCGTCGCCGAACGACAGCTGGCCGTCCCGTCCGCCCTGGGGCACGCCCGGGGTCCGGGGCTGGTCCAGCGCCCCGCGGGCCGCCTTGCGCAGCACCTGGAGCATCCGTGAGGAGCCCTTGATCCGGGCGACGGCCGGCTCGTCGTACGTGGTGGCCCCCTCGACGCCCGCCGCCTCGTCGGAGAGCGAGCCGACCGCGCGGATCGCGACCTGCCCCTCCTCGCCGAGCGAGGGCAGCACACCTTCGGTGTACGCGACGAGCAGCGGGGTCGGCGAGACGACGAGAATGCCGCCCGCGTACCGCCGCCGGTCCTGGTAGAGCAGATACGCGGCGCGGTGCAGCGCGACGGCGGTCTTGCCGGTGCCGGGGCCGCCGGAGACCTCGGTGACGGAGGCGGCGGGCGCCCTGATCACCATGTCCTGCTCGGCCTGGATGGACGAGACGATGTCCCGCATCGTGTGGCTGCGGGCCTGGCCGAGCGCCGCCATCAGCGCGCCGTCGCCGATGACGGGCAGCTTGTCGCCGTCCTTGTACGAGGTCAGCTCCGGGCGCATCAGGTCGTCCTCGACCCCGAGGACCTTGCGGCCCTTGGAGCGGATGACCCGGCGGCGCACCACCCGGCCCGGATCCTTCGGCGTCGACCGGTAGAACGGCGCGGCGGCCGGTGCCCGCCAGTCGATGACCAGCGGCGCGTAGTCGGAGTCGAGGACCCCGATCCGGCCGATGTGGAGCGTCTCCGCGATATCGGCCGTGCTGTCGTCGCGCACGGCGTCGTCTGCCGGTTCGACGGAGGTGAACGCGCCGTCCGGGCCGCGCTCGCCGTCCTTGCCGAGCAGCAGATCGATCCTCCCGAAAAGGAAGTCCTCGAACTCGCTGTTCAGCCGGTTGAGGTGGATCCCGGCCCGGAAGACCTGGGCATCACGCTCGGCGAGCGCGCCGGGCGTACCGACCTGGCCGCGCTTGACGGCGTCGTTCATGAGAAATTCCGCCTCGTGGATCTTCTCCTCAAGGCGGTGATAAACACGGTCGAGATGTTCCTGCTCGACACCGATTTCCCGGTCCCGCAACGAATCGACAGCGGCATCCTGCGCGGCCACCGAGGCCCCCTTCTGACGTGCATTGGGCAGCCGTCAACCCTATGCGAAGGAAGCCCCGCCGCGCACCTGCCACGAGCACCTGTATGGCTCGTTGGAGGTCTCGATTGTGCGTCGGGCGCCGGTCGGGCGGTTATGCGTCGATGTCCACCAACCGCTTTCCGTCGAAGGTGCGCACCTCGAAATGGTCGATGTCGGCACGGTCCATCGCCGCGCCACCGTGGACATAGAGCGGATATTTCGCGTTCGGGTGCGGGGAGTCCTTGATGCCGTAGCCCCACTTCGGTACGGACCAGGAGGTGACGACCTCCTCCTCACCGGTCTTCGAGACGGCGATCAGGCTGCACTTCTCCGGCCCCGTGACGTTCTTGAGCTCCAGCACGGCGTGCGTGCCCCACGCCTTCTTCTCCATGCCGACCGTGGCGTCGACCTTGGTGACGGGATCGGTGGCCTGCACCTTCTCCGTCATGTGGTGGAAGAACGCGTCCTCGGCGGGGCTGGTGGGGTGCGGGTCGGCCGCCTGGGTCGTGCCGCTGCCGCCGCCGGTGGCCACGACGGCGACCACCGGACCGCCGATGATCAGCGCCGCGGCGGCCGCCACCAGATACATGCCGCGGCGCCGCCGCCTGGCCCGTCCGATCGCGACCTCGTCGACCAGCCGGTCGAGCACCCGGGGGGCGGGCGGCTCGGGGACGTGCGGGACGGGGCGGGCGCCCGGTACGGCGGCGGGGGCCTCGGCGAGCATCGCGAGCATGGGTTCCATGCCGGCGAACTCGTCGAGATGGGCGGCGCAGAGCGCGCAGCCGGCCAGATGCTCCTCGAACGCGGAGGCCTCGCTATCGTCCAGGATCCCCAGGACGTACGCACCGGCGGCGTCGTGCTCCGGCCCTTCGACGGCTCCACCGGAACCGGGGCCGTGGGCTGCGCCGAAGCCGCCGGGGCCGCTGAAGCCTCCGAAGCCGCCGGGGATTCCCGGGCGGCCGCGCGGACCCGTCGGGCCGGTGGGGCTGGAGGGACCGGTCGGCCGGGGCCCGAAAGGCTCCCACTCATGGTTGCTCATGCCGTGATCCCCCTCTCTTCGAGTGCGAGCTTCATCGAACGCAGTGCGTAGAAGACCCGGGACCGCACCGTGCCGCTGGGTATGCCGAGCACCTCGGCAGCCTCATTGACCGTACGTCCCTTGAAGTAGGTCTCGACCAATGCTTCCCGATGGGCGGGAGTCAAGTCATCGAGCGCATCCGAGAGCGTCATCAGCCACAACGCCTTGTCAATCTCGTCCTCCGCGGGAATGACCTCCAGCGGCGACGGATCGACCTCGTGCGGCCGGGCCTGCCGACTGCGGTGGCCGTCGATGACGATGCGCCGGGCGACCGTCACCAGCCAGGGGCGGACAGAGCCGGTCGCCCGGTTGAGCTGACCGGCGTTCTTCCAGGCACGGATGAGCGTTTCCTGCACCACGTCCTCGGCACGCTGACGGTCGCCGGCGACGAGGCGGAGCACGTACGCGAGCAGCGGTCCGGCGTGTTCGCGGTAGAGCGCCCGCATCAGCTCCTCGTCGGGGACGGCGGAGGGGGACGGGGGCGGTTCACTGCGATGTCGAGCCCTGTGCGGACGGTCATCGGCCACGGCCGCATCCTTGCGCACCCGAACCTCCAGGTCGAGACCCTGTTGAGCTCCTTGGTCATCGAATACGGAGGCGGGGCCCGATCCATTCAACGCGGTTCCGAGATTTTTTACGAGGTGAGCTCCGCCGGGACCGTGGCCTCCGCCGCCCGGCGCCGGTGCCGGGCCACCCGCTCCCGGTTCCCGCACACCTCGCTGGAGCACCAGCGGCGCCGCCTCCCCCGTGACGTATCGAGGTAGATCCGTCGGCAGTTGTCGCCCTCGCAGCGGCGGAGCCCGGCCCGCGCGACCGGGTCGGTCAGCAGCTCCACGACGTCGCGGGCGACGGCGGACAGCAGCGCCCGGCATTCGAGGTCGGCGCTCAGTGCCCGTACCAGCAGGCCGTTCCCGGCACGCACGGCCTGCACTCCCGGCGGGGCCCCGGCGGCAAGTTCGTTGACGCGTTCGAGCGCGCCGTCGGCGTCGCGGCCGCCGAGCTCCGCGGTCAGCAACAGGTCGACGCCGGTGCGCAGCTGCCGGAAGCTCGCCAGCCAGGTGTCGTCGACGGCGTCGAGACTGGTGTCCTCCGGTACGAGTCCGGTGGCCACCAGCCAGTCGGCGAGCCGGTCCGCCCCGTCGAGCAGTTCGCAGGCGCCCGACGTGCCGATCCCCGTCGCCACCAGGTCCAGGCAGAGCCGCCCGGAGTCGAACCGCCAGTCGTACGATCCCTTGCCCGCCGCCATGCGCATGTCACCGCCTTGGGGTCGCCGGTGGTTGCCACCACCAGAGTGCCCGCCGCCGGCCCGGCCCGGAACCCCTCCCACCACCCCGGTCGCAGCCGGACTCCCCGTACGGTGAGGGGATGAGCGACGATCTCCGGGAGGCCGCGTTCTCGGCCGGCCCTCTGCTGCTGCGGCCCTGGGGCCGGGACGACATACCGGCGCTGGTCGACGCCTACCGCGATGCCACGATGCGCGACCGGCTGCGGGATCTCGTCACGGACGAGGCGGACGCGGAACGCTGGCTGCGAGTCCAGACCGAGGGGCGGGAGTCCGGCACCCGGTTCAGCTTCGCCGTCGTCGACACGGACCTCGACGGCCGACCGGTCGGCAACGTGGCGCTGAAGTACCCGGCGCCCGGCTCCGGTTCGGCCGAGGTCGGCTACTGGACGGCGGCACGGGCCCGGGGCCGTGGGCTCGCCCCGAAGGCGGTCGAAGCGCTCACCGGCTGGGCGTTCACCACCTTCACCGACGACGGTCTGCGGCGGCTCGACCTGCTCCACCAGGAGGACAACCGCGCCTCGTGCCGGGTCGCCGCGAAGAGCGGGTACGCCTTCGCCGAGATCCTCCCGGCCCGCCCGCCGTGGCCGCTCGACGGCCACCGTCACGTACGGCAGGCGGACTGAGAGGACCTCCAAGCGCTGTCCGGGCCGGCCGTCAGCAGGCGGACGGCCGGTCGGCCGCGCCTTCGACCGGACCGTCGTGCAGGATCCGCTGGAACAGCCGGTGGTCGCGCCACTGCCCGTTGATGTGCAGATAGCGCGGCGCCATACCGATCGCCTCGAAGCCGGACTTGGCGAGCACCCGCTGTGACGCCGCGTTGTCGAGCAGGGTCGAGGCCTCGATGCGGTGCAGCCGCAGCACGTCCCTGGCCGCCGCGCAGACCTGCGCCACGGCCGCGGTGGCAAGGCCCCGCCCCGCGTACGCGACATCCACCCAGTAGCCGAGACTGGCGCTGCGGAACGGTCCCAGCACGATGTTGGTGAGCGTGAACCCGCCCATCGCCCGGTCGTCGGCGTCGGCGAGCACCCACGGCATCCCCCGCCCCGCCTCATGGTCCGCCAGCAGACCCGCCAGGCGCTCCTGCTGCCCCTTCTCGGTGTAGAAGACGTCGGGACGCACGGGCTCCCAGGGCTGCAGGTACGCACGGCTGCGGGTCAGCGAGTCGGCGAGACCTGCGGCGTCGGCCATGGTGGCGGGACGGAGTCGTACCCCCGTGTCGAGCAGGTGGATGTCGGTGGTCATCCCTGCACGGTAACGCCTCAGGAGTCCGCGTACTTGGCATCCGCCGCCGGGTCCAGCGCCAGCCGGTAGCCACGCTTGACGACCGTCTGGATCAGCCGGGGCACACCGAGTGCCGTACGCAGCCGGGCCATCGCGGTCTCCACCGCGTGTTCGTCCGTACCGCTGCCGGGCAGCGCACGCAGCAGGTCGGCCCGGGCCACCACCCAGCCGGGCCGGCGGGCCAGGCTGTGCAGCAGGGCCATGCCGGCGGGCGGCACGGGACGCAGTTCGTCGTCGACGAGCACCGCGTGACCGCGGATCTCGACCCGGTGCCCGGCGACCGGCAACGTCCGGGCGCCGCCGGGCAGTTCGCGGCAGAGCAGCTGGACGAGCGGGCCGAGCCGGAAACGTTCGGGCTGGATGGTGTCGATGCCCCGGGCCTGCAGCGGCAGTGCGGTGACCGGGCCGACACAGGCCGAGACGACTTCGCCCTGCAGGGCGCCCAGGATCTCCGGGAGCAGCCCGCGCGTCCCGGCCCGGTTCAGGAAGGAGGCGGCGGCCGGGGCGCTGGTGAAGGTGAGCGCGTCCAGGCCACGGGCGGCGGTGACGTCGAGCAGCCGGTCGAGCGGGGCGAGGTCCTCGGGTTCCATCCAGCGGTAGACGGGTACGACGACGACTTCGGCGCCCCCCGCCCGCAGCGACTCGACGAAGCCCGGCAGTGGTTCGCCGTGCAGTTGGAGTGCGATGCGGCGGCCCTCGACGCCCTCGTCGAGGAGCCGGTCCAGGACCTCGGCCATGGACTCGGAGCCGGGCGACCAGGCCTCGGTGAGCCCGGCGGCCCGCACGGCGCCCTTCACCTTCGGTCCGCGGGCCAGCAGTTCGACCGTGCGCAGGCGGTCCAGCAGCCGGTCGCCGATGCCCCAGCCGTCGGCGGCCTCGATCCAGCCGCGGAAGCCGATCGCAGTGGTCGCGACGACCACGTCGGGCACCTGGTCGATGAGTTCCTCGGTGGCGGCGAGGAGTTCGCTGTCGTCGGCGAGCGGCACGATCCGCAGGGCGGGCGCGTGTACGACGGTGGCACCCCGTCGCTGCAACAGGGTGAGGAGTTCGTCCGCGCGGCGTGCGGCGGTCACCCCGACCGTGAAACCCGCGAGGGGCCCGTGCTGTTCGTCGTCGCGCATGTGGTCTACCGGCTCTCGTCCCGCTGCTCGTTGATGCGGAGCACCGAGACTGCCAAGAAAGCGTGACAGGCTCGGTTCACCCGTATTTCCCGCCCGTTACGTCGTCCCGACGCCGGACGGTCATGATCACACCTCGGCGTAACTGAGCTGCGGCTTCGCGGGGACGACGGCGGCGCGGCGAAGGTATACCGCCCAAGTGACCGTGAAACACACCCCGTAGAAGGCGAGGAAGGTCCAGAAGGCCGCCGTCCCCGTGCCCGCGGTCCGGAAGGACTGCCGGAACGCGAGGTTGATGGCGAGCCCGCCGAGCGCGCCGACGGCGCCGATGAGTCCCATGGCCGCCCCGGACAGCCGTCGCCCGTGGGCCGCGGCCTCCTCGCCGCGCAGCCCCTGGGCGAGCGCCTTGGCGTGGAAGATGCCGGGGATCATCTTGTACGTCGATCCGTTGCCCAGCCCGGTCAGGACGAAGAGGGCGATGAATCCCACGAGGAACACGGCGAGCGACTCGATGCCCGAGGCGTACACGACGACGCCGGTCGCCGCGGCCATCGCGGCGAAGTTCCACAGGGTGATCCGGGCGCCGCCGTACCGGTCGGCGAGCCACCCTCCCGCGGGCCGGATGAGCGAGCCGAGCAGCGGGCCGATGAAGGTGAGCGAGGCGGCCTGCAGCGGGGTCCGGCCGAACTGGGTCTGCAGGACCAGCCCGAAGGCGAAGCTGTAGCCGATGAAGGAGCCGAAGGTGCCGATGTAGAGCACCGCCATGATCCAGGTGTGCGGGTCGCGGACGGCGTCCTTCGCGGCCCCTGTGTCGTTCTGCACGGGGGCCAGGTTGTCCATGAAGGACGCGGCGCACAGGGCGGCGACGACGATCAGCGGTACGTACACGGCGAGCACGATCCGCGGGTGGGTGGCCCCCGCCGTGCCGATCACCAGCAGCCCGACGAGCTGCACGACGGGCACGCCGATGTTGCCGCCGCCCGCGTTGAGGCCGAGCGCCCAGCCCTTCTTGCGGAGCGGGAAGAAGGCGTTGATGTTCGTCATCGACGAGGCGAAGTTCCCGCCGCCGATCCCGGCGAGCGCGGCCACCACGAGGAAGGTGGTGTACGAGGTCCCGGGCTCCATCACCAGGTACGCGGCGACGGTCGGCACGAGGAGGGTCAGGGCGCTGATCACCGTCCAGTTCCGCCCGCCGAACCTGGCGACGGCGAACGTGTACGGGACCCGGGCCAGGGCCCCGACCAGCGTCGCCGTCGAGATCAGGAAGAACTTCCCGGCCGGGTCGACCCCGTACTCCGGCCCCATGAACAGCACCATCACCGACCACAGGGTCCAGATCGAGAACCCGATGTGCTCGGAGAGCACGGAGAACCACAGATTCCGGCGGGCGATCCGCTCGCCCTTCTGCTGCCAGAAGATCTCGTCCTCCGGCTCCCACTGCTCGATCCACCTGCCGGCCATCACGCCTCCACGGTTCGCGTTCCACGGGTGTCGGGTCGTCTGCCTCGACGCTAGGGAGCGCGCGTTTCGGTGCGGTGCCGCGAGGTGACCGGTGGGCAACCTTGCTCTCACCGGGCCCGGGGCGGCCCGGTGAGGAGGAGGCCGGTCACTGCGGGGCCGGTGCGTTCTTCCGTCTCGCGGACGCGCCGGTGGGCCACAGCCGGGGGCTGCGCTTCGCGGCGACGTCCTCGACCCAGCCGACAGCGAGGATCATCAGCGCCAGCAGTGGCCAGACCAGGAGCAGCATCAGCACCGCGTACCAGGAGTCGATGTACGGGCCGATGTGGTCACCGACCCAGGGGATGTTCCACAGCTGGTCTATGAGCGGCGAGGTCGCCATGATCAGCACGTTGTGCCAGAGGTAGATCGTCACCGCGCGGTTGTTGGCAAGGGTGATCAGGCTGTTCCACCGGGCCAGCCTGCCGGGGAGTTGCTGCCAGGACGGTGCGTACTGGAGCAGGATCGCGCAGAAACCGAGCGACCAGGCCGACTGGGCCAGCGGGATCTCGTCGAGGTTCCAGCCCTCCTGCGTCAGATGACCCGCGGCCCACCACAGTCCGAACGCCATCAGGAACGCGGCGAGCGAGACAGCCAGATAGCGCGGGATCTTCTTCAGAAGTCCGTCGTGGTGGGCGAAGCCGAGGACCCAGCAGGAGCCGAACACCGCGAAGTCGACGAGCCCCTCGCCGGTCTGCCCGGGCACGGTGACCAGTCCGGTGCCGATCACGGCGGTGAGACCGAGCGGTGCGAGCAGCGTCACCCAGGGCAGTTTGCGGAAGGCCCTCAGCAGCAGCGGCGAGGCGAGCACGAACCAGAGGTAGGCACGGATGTACCAGAGCGGTCCGACGGCCTGGTCCGCCCAGGACACCTCCAGGAAGCCGCCCGGCGAGCCGTTCCTCCAGGGGTAGGGCGGGGCGCCGACCGGGAGGAGGTAACAGCCCAGCTTGATGAACCACCAGATGCCCTCATCCCTCAGGGGGTTCCAGCCGAGGACGAACATGACCGGGACGACCACCGCGGCGAACGCCCACATCGGCGGCAGCAGACGGCGGAGCCGGGCCCGCACGACGGCCAGGGCGGGACGGTCCAGCGAGCGCGCCATCAGCGAACCCGCGAGGGCGAACATGACGCCCATGGAGGGGAACACGACCGTGAGCCAGGCCCAGCCGAAGACGTGGAAGGCGACGACACGGACGAGGGCGACGGCGCGCAACAGGTCGAGATAGCGGTCGCGGCCCGGCCTCTTCGGGGCGGTCGGGGCGGACGGTGCCGACGCCTCCGGTGCCGGTGGGGCGGACCGGGCGTGCGCCGGGGCCGGGCGGGGCGGGGGGAACGCCGGGGTGTAACTGCTCGTCATGCGACAGGTCTCCGATCGTTGCTGCGCCCGCGCTGGCTCACCATCACGCCGGGCGCCTCCACCACTCCCGTACGGCGAAGCTTCTGCCAGCGCAGCCGGCCGCCGGTGAGTGCGGTGATCCAGGACTGGAGCAGCACCACGTACATGAGCTGCCGGTAGAGGATCTGCTGGAGGGGCAGCGAGATCAGATGCGTCATGCGTTCCTTGTCGAGCCGGAAGGCGTACGCGGCGCAGACGGCCTGCACCGCGAGGACGCCCAGCCAGGCGCCGACGGTCTTCTCGGTGGGACCGAAGACCAGTCCGTACAGCAGGAAGACATCGATGAGGGGCGCGAGCAACGGGGCGACGACCATGAACAGGGCGACGAACGGCAGTCCGACGCGCCCGAAGCGGCCGGACGGGCCGCGCTCGACGAGGGCGCGGCGGTGCTTCCAGATCGCCTGCATGGTGCCGTACGACCACCGGTACCGCTGCGACCACAGCTGTTGCACGGTCTCCGGCGCCTCGGTCCAGGCGCGGGCGTTCTCCGCGTAGACGACCTGCCAGCCGTCGCGGTGCAGCGCCATCGTGACGTCGGTGTCCTCGGCGAGGGTGTCCTCACTCATACCGCCGATCCGGTCCAGCGCGTCGCGGCGGAAAGCTCCGACCGCACCGGGGATGGTCGGCATGCAGCGCAGCATGTCGTACATCCGGCGGTCGAGGTTGAAGCCCATCACGTACTCGATGTGCTGCCAGGCGCCGATGAGCGAGTCCCGGTTGCCGACCTTGGCGTTCCCGGCGACGGCACCGACCTTGGGGTCGGCGAACGGCTGGACCAGTTCACGGACGGTGGCCGGTTCGAAGACCGTGTCTCCGTCCATCATCACGACGATGTCGTGACGGGCGTGCGCGATGCCGTTGTTGAGGGCGGCGGGCTTGCCGGCGTTGCGCTGGCGGATGACGCGGACGTTCGGCAGCCGCAATGCCTCGACGATGTCCGCCGTGCCGTCCGTCGAGCCGTCGTCGATGACGATGATCTCGATGGGATGCTCGCTCGCCACCAGGGATCTCACGGTGTTGGCGATGCATTCGCGTTCGTTGTACGCGGGCACGAGCACCGAGACGGGGTGACGGAACGCGGGCCCCCAGCTGAAGTCCCTCCTGCGGACCTTCCGGGAGTGCAGGAAGGACAGCAGCAGCATCAGCCCGAAGCGGACGAGGACGAGGACTCCGATGACGGCGAGCCCCGCCACCAGCACGTCGGTGAGTTTCTCGGAGAGATCGACGGCGAAGACGAACGCCTTGCCCTTCCACAGCGCGTACCCGGTCACGGGTGTGTGCGCACTGGGGGCGCCGAGGGCGGTGGTGAGGTCGGTGAACGTGTAGCCCCGCTGCTGCATCTGCGGCAGGAACTCGCCCAGGGCGGCCACGGTCTGGGACCGGTCACCGCCGGAGTCGTGCATCAGGATGACGGCGCCCTTGCCACCCTTGGGGGTGGCCTGTTCGATGATCGCGGGGACCCCGGGGCGCTTCCAGTCCTCGCTGTCGGTGTTGTTGACCACGGTGAGGTAGCCGCGCGTGCCGACGTACCGGGTGACCGGCCAGGACTTGTTGTCCATGGCGTCGGCGAACGACGAGTACGGCGGCCGGAACAGGGACGTGCGGATGCCTGCCGCGCCCGCCAGTACCAGCTGGTTCTGGGACAGCTCCCAGTCGATCCGGGAGTGCGACTGGTAGGAGAGATCCGGGTGGTTGAAGGTGTGCAGCCCGACCTCGTGCCCCTCGTCGACCATGCGCTGGACGAGGCCGGGGTAGCGCGAGGCCATCGTTCCGGTGACGAAGAAGACGCCGTGCGCGTCGTACTTCTTCAGCACGTCGAGGACCTGCGGGGTCCACACCGGGTCCGGTCCGTCGTCGAAGGTCAGCACGATCCGGTGGTCGGGGATGCGCAGCGACTTGGCGGGCGCGGTGGCGCTCCGGGCGTCGATGACCGGGCCGCCGTCGAGGATCGCGTCGGGCACCTGGTCGGTGGGCGCCGGGGCCTGGACCCGGTGGTCGGCGAGGATTTCGCTGTGCACGTAACCGCGCAACATCAGCATGGCGAGCAGGGCAACGAGAAATACGGACGGCAGCAGATAGCGCATGGGTAGCCTGCGCCGCTGGTTCCGCGTCTGTCTGTTGTGCCTGCCCCGCGAGGCGGGGGTGGTCATCTACTGGGCGCCTTCTTGCTGCACGGGAGGATCCGGGGACTCGACGGGCGGGCTCGGCGACCCGGTGGGACCGGGATCGACGGGCGGCGTCGTGGTGGCGGCGGGCGGCCCGGGGGTCGAGGTCCCCGGTTCCGGCTTCTTGCCCCCGCCGGTGGTGGAGCTGGCCTTCGGCGGTTTGACGGTTGTCGGCTTCGACGGGTCCTTGCCGGGCGCGGACGCGCTGCCGGAACCGGCGCGGGCCGATGGCGTCGCACTGCCGCCGACCACCTGCTCCGTCTCCGCGGCGCCCGGTGTCGCGCCCACCGGCACGACCGCGTCGGCGCTGCCCGAAGGAGCGGGTGGCGCGGGGGCCTCGTCCGCCTTCTTGTGCTGTTTCTGACCGGAGAGCGGCAGCCACGGCGCGCTGGAATTGCCGCCGAGCAGGGCGACGACCAGCGTCACCGCGTAGCAGGCGCAGACCGCGGCAAGGATCCAGCCCAGACGCCTGAACGTCTTGCTGCGCCGGCCGCTCTCGTCGACGAAGACCGGACCGTCGGAGCCTTCTGGGACTCCTGGTTCGGCAGTTAGTTCGGAGAGCTGACGTCCGAGACCGTCCAGTTGGACGGTGACATCGTTCGGCTCATGCGTGTGCCCGGTACGGGCACCTTCACGCCAATTTTCCACAGGTGTTGGCACATCCCCCACTCAGAAAAACGGGTGCGCACGTTTGAGCCAGTTACGTACCGACGGACTGGGCCCCCACCCGGTCAGCGCGCCCCCCAGCACCTTGCACCCGGAGGATGAATGTAGCGCACGAAGCTGACGAAATTGCCCCTGAACGAGTGATGTCGAGGAATGGGGGATACACCGATTTCGCACAGCCTGCACCGAAAAGAAGAATCGCCTCTACATGCACAATTCACGCTTATCTGTCGTCAAGTTGCGTCAGCGTTGGTCAACAATCGGCCAACATGTCACATCAGCGCCCTGCGGCATCGGCATGCCTACGACATGAAGGCCAGCTCACCCTCGGGAAGCCAGCTCCCGGCAGGCACCTCGAGCCCCCGTTCCGCCGCCGTCACCCCCGCCGCGACCCGCCGCAGCGCATCCACCCCCGGGTGCTTCAGCCCCTTGCGCCACACGAGTGACACCGGTGAGAGCGGCACGGGTTCGACCAGCGGCCGTACGACCATCCCCGGCACCTCGATGAACTCGGTGCTCGCCAGTACCGACCAGCCCTGCTTCCGCACCACCCGTACGAACTCCTCCTCCCCCACGATCTCCGGGAAGGGCGCCACCAGTTCGATCCCCCGCCCCGCGAACAGCCGCTCCGCGAGGTCGGTCCACTCAGCCGTGGCCGGGTTGCCCGCCGCCGCGTACAGCCGCTCCCCCGCCAGCTCCGCCATCGGGACCTGGGCGAGCGACGCCAGACGATGGTCGTCGCGCAGCAGGACGGTCAGCCGCTCGAAGCGGACCGGCTGATGCGCCAGCCCCGCCCGCACCGCGGGATCGAGCCCTGCCACCCGGCCGAAGGAGACATCGAGCCGCCCGGCCAGGATCTCCGCCGCCGCTCCCGTCAGCCCGCTCAGATAGCGCGCCACGAACTCCACCCCCGGTGCCTCGCTGCGGGCCAGCCCGAGTAGCCGGTGGCCCGTCCCGACCGGGGCGCTGATGTCGACCAGCAGCGGGCGCGTCTGGATCGCCCAGGCGGCGCGGAGGTCGTCGTGGGCGGCGATCACCCGGCGGGCGTGCGGCAGCAGCCGTTCGCCGTCGGGCGTGAGGGAGACCTGCCGGGTGGTCCGTACGAACAGCTCCGCACCGAGCTCGCGCTCCAGCCGCCGGATGTCGCGGCTGAGTGCCTGCTGGGCGACGTACAGCCGGGCGGCGGCGCGGGTGAAGTGCAGTTCCTCGGCGACGGTGACGAAGGCGCGCAGCAGCCGGGGATCGGTATCGGAGGAGGTCACGGGCCCGAACTTACAACAGATATGCGTGAATGGTCGCGGAGCAGGTGTTGGACCGCCCCGGCCGGGCGCCGCGAGGGTTGACCCATGCCGTCCGACACGCCCACCACACCGCTGCACGCCGTCTCCGGCGACCTGCTGGTGATCGCCCCGCGCACCGGCGCCCCCGCCCACCGGGCCTCCACCGGCCCGTACCGTCGCCTGCTCGCCACCCCCGGTGCCCGGGCCTTCACCACCGGCAATCTGATCGCACGGCTGCCGATGGGGATGTTCAGCGTCAGCGCCGTGATCATGATCGCCGGGTCGCACGGCTCGTACGCCCTGGCCGGGGCGGTCGCCGCGACCGGACTCGCCGCGACAGCCGTCGTCGCACCCTGGACGGCCCGGCTCGTCGACCGGTACGGCCAGGCCAGGATCGCCGTGCCCGCCACCGCGATCGCCGTGCTCGGATCGCTCGCACTGGTGCTCTGCGTGCACTACGACGCCCCGGCCTGGACACTCTTCGCCGCCTACGCCGCCACCGCCACCACCCCCAACACCGGCGGCATGTCCCGCGCCCGCTGGGCCCATCTGCACTACGGCGACCCGGCCGCGCTGCACACCGCGAACTCCTTCGAACAGGCCGCCGACGAATTGTGCTTCATGCTCGGCCCCGCCCTCGCCGCACTCCTGTGTGGGGCTCTCTTCCCGGAGGCCGGGACGCTGATCGGTGCGATCCTGCTGATGACCGGCGTGCTGGTCTTCGCCGCCCAGCGCGCCACGGAGCCCCCGGTGGCGCCCCGCACCCGGGCGGGTTCCCCGCTGCGCACCCGCGGCATGCCCGCGCTGCTCGCCACCTTCCTCGCCACCGGCGCGGTCTTCGGCGCCATGGAGGTCGTCACGATCGCGCACGCCGGGGGCGCGATCCTGGCGCTCCAGGCCGGCGGCTCGTGTGTGGCGGGACTGATGTACGGATCGCTGCGCCCGGCCACGGACCTCCGGCGCCGGCTGCTGTGGTGCCTGGCGGGGATGACGACGCTGATGTCCCTGCCACTGCTCGCCGCGTCCGCGAGCGATTCCCTGCTCACGCTGTCCGGCAGTCTGCTGCTGGCGGGCGCGGCCACGGCGCCGACGATGGTCACCGGGATGACGCTGGTGCAACGGCTGACCCCCGAGGGTCGGTTGAACGAGGGCATGACACTCTCCGTCACCGCGCTGCTGGGCGGGATAGCAGCCGGTTCGGCGGCCGGCGGCTGGATGGTCGAGCACACCGGGGCGGTCTCGGGATACGTCGTCCCGGTGTGCGCGGCGGGACTCGCCCTGGCCGTCGCGGCGGCCGGAATCCGCCGGACATGAACCCGGACAGGACCCCGGACACGAACGAGGACCCCGCTGCCGGTGGGCAACGGGGTCCTCGTTCACATGGGAATTGTGGAGATGGCGGGAATCGAACCCGCGTCCAACGGTGCGGAATCAGGGCTTCTCCGTGTGCAGTTCGCTGCGCTTTTCTCGGCCCCGGAGGTCACGCGAACAAGCCTCCGACAGGCCCAGCCACTGTTTGATTTCCTTCCAGGCCCCGTGACCGGGCCTAGAAGTTTAGATCCCTTGATGATGCCAGGATCCGGGTCGGGATCACCCCCGGGCTGACACTTCGCAAGTCGCTACTTAGGCAGCGAGGGCGAAGGAATCGCGCTTGGAATCGGCGATTATTGGTTGCGACATATGGTTTACGAGATCATTGCCGCTTCCTCGACACGCTTCCCCTGCTTCGACATCCGCTGTCGAAACCGATCATCCCCATGTTGTTTTTTCAAAGGCGCACCCGCTGTGAGGTGCAGTGCCATCGTACGTGAACAACGCACGACGGTGCCAGCCTATTCCTGCCGGAGCGCGCTCAGGCGCTCCGCTGACGCCGCCGGGCCGCCGAGATCGCTCGGTTCGTCTCCCGCAGGTCCTGCTTCTCCCGCAGCGTCTGCCGCTTGTCGAACTCCTTCTTGCCCTTGGCGAGCGCGATCTCGACCTTGACCCGGCCGTCCTTGAAGTACAGCGCGAGCGGCACGATCGTGTGCCCGGTCTCCTGCGACTTCGACTCCAGCTTGTCGATCTCGGCCCGGTGCATCAGCAGCTTGCGCTTGCGCTTGGCGGAGTGGTTCGTCCAGGTCCCCTGCACGTACTCGGGGACGTGGATGTTGTGCAGCCACGCCTCGTGCCGGTCGATCTGGACGAAGCCGTCCACCAGCGAGGCCCGGCCCAGCCGCAGCGACTTGACCTCGGTGCCCATCAGTACGAGACCGCACTCGTAGGTGTCGAGGATGTGGTAGTCGTGCCGCGCCTTCTTGTTCTGCGCGATGAGCTTGCGCCCTGTGTCCTTTTCCTTAGCCATAGTGCGGCCATTTTCGCACTACGACCCACCCCCGAGGCCACTCAATACTGTCTCGCCCCGCTGCAGGGCCCGGGCGGAGACCGCGAGGTCCGGGGTGATGCCGTGCCCGTCGACGCTGCGCCCCGCCGGAGTGCGGTAGTGGCCGACGGTCAGCTCGGCGACCGAGCCGCCCGCGAGCTTGCTGGGCATCTGGACGGAGCCCTTGCCGAAGGTCCGCGAGCCGACGGTGACGGCGCGGCCCCGGTCCTGGAGGGCGCCGGTCAGCAGCTCGGCCGCGCTCATGGTGCCGCCGTCGATGAGGACGACGAGGGGACGTTCGGTGTCGCCGCCCGACTCGGCGTAGAGGGCGCGCTGCTCACCGTGCACGTCGTACGTGGCGACCAGCCCGCCGTCGAGGAACGCGGACGCGGCGACCACGGCCTCGGCGACCAGTCCGCCGGAATTGCCGCGGAGGTCGAGCAGCACCCCGGCGCCCGCGGGTGCGCTCCGGACCGCGTCGCGGACCTTGGCGCCGGCGCCCTTGGTGAACGAGTCGACCTTGATCAGTACAGCTGCGGAGGAATCGGAACGGTTCGGTCCGAGCTTCTGGACGGTGACGGCCTCGGTGAGGAGCCGGGCCCGGGTCAGCGTCAGCGTCCTCGTCGGGCCGGTGGCGCCGCGCTGGACGCCCAGCACGACGGTGGTGCCCGCGGCGGCGCTCGTACGGTCCCCGCGCAGCAGGGCGACCACCTCGGCGACGGGGCGTTTGTCGACCCGGTGGCCGTCGATCGTACGGAGCAGGTCGTCCCGCTTGATACCGGCCCGGCCGGCTGGGCCGCCCGGCTGGACCCGGGCCACGGCGACCAGCCCGTCGGCCGAGCGCTTCGCGGCCAGTCCGACCCCTGTGTACGAGCCGTCGAGGGCCTGCTCGAACTCCTCGTACTCCCGCTCGTCGTAGACCGCACCCCAGCGGTCCCCGCTGCGGCTGACAGCCTCCTCGGCCGCCTCCGTGGCGGACTTGCCGTCGGCCAGCGCCTCGGCGGCGGCGTGCGCGACCTCGTCGCGGTCGGCGGTGGAAGCGACGGCACGGGCCTTTATTGCGGCACCGTCCCCGTGCGGCAGCGAACCGGTGGCCGCCCCGGTGGCCAGGACGCTCGCGAAGACCAATGTCAGGGCCGCCCCGCGGCAGAGGCCGCGGGACTCGAAAGCGTGCGTAGGGCCCGACATGGCGTCGAGTCTAGGACAACACTCCGAGGGCGCACGGCGGGTTCACCGCGCGCCCCACGGGGCGCATGTCACACCTTGAGGTACTTGCGCAGCGCGAAGAGTGCGGCAACGGCGGGCATCAGCAGCCCGATCGCAAGGACCAGCGGCAGCTTGGTGAAGACCGCGTCCCAGCCGATGAAGTCGATCAGATTCAGCTTCGACTGGAGGGCCAGACCGCCGTCGATCAGGAAGTACCGCCCGGCCAGCAGCATGATGCAGGCGAGCACGCCACCGATGAGCCCGGCGAAGGCGGCCTCCATGATGAACGGCATCTGGATGTAGAACCCGGACGCACCGACGAGCCGCATGATGCCCGTCTCGCGGCGCCGGCTGAACGCCGAGACACGGACGGTGTTCACGATCAGCATCAGCGCAATGACCAGCATCAGCGCCATCACGAAGAGCGCGGCCACATTCATGCCGTTCATCAGCCCGAAGAGGTTGTCCAGGATGGATCTCTGGTCCTGGACGGACTGCACCCCGGCGCGGCCCGCGAAGGCGGTGGCGACGACCTTGTACTTCTTGGGGTCGTGCAGCTTGACGCGGAACGACTCCTGCATCTGGTCCGGCGTGATGTTGCCGGCCATCGGTGAGTCGCCGAACTGCTCCTGGTAGTGCTTGTACGCCTGATCTGCCGACTCGTAGGTGACCTTCTCGACGGCCTTCATCTTGCCGAGGTCGGTCTCGATCTGCTTCTTCTGCTCGGTGGTGACGGCGCCCTTGGAACAGTTGGCCGCCGACTCCGCGTCGTTCTTGCTGCAGAGGAAGATCGAGACGTTGACCTTGTCGTACCAGTAGTCCTTCATCGTGCTGACCTGCTCGCGCATCAGCAGCGCGCCACCGAACAGGGCGAGCGAGAGGGCGACGGAGACGACGACGGCGAAGGTCATCGTGAGATTGCGACGGAGACCGACGCCGATCTCCGACAGGACGAACTGGGCGCGCATGGCGTCCTTTCAATACTCGATGCTCGGCGGGTCCGGCTCGGCCGGATCCGCTCAGTGCTGGTAGCCGTAGACGCCGCGGGCCTGGTCGCGTACGAGACGGCCCTTCTCGAGCTCGATGACGCGCTTGCGCATCTGGTCGACGATGTTCTGGTCGTGGGTCGCCATGATGACGGTGGTCCCGGTCCGGTTGATCCGGTCCAGCAGCTTCATGATGCCCACGGAGGTCTGCGGGTCGAGGTTTCCGGTCGGCTCGTCCGCGATCAGCAGCATGGGGCGGTTCACGAATGCTCGCGCGATCGCCACGCGCTGCTGCTCACCACCGGAGAGCTCACCGGGCATCCGGTCCTCCTTGCCGCCGAGGCCGACCAGGTCGAGGACCTGCGGTACGGCCTTGCGGATCTCGCCGCGCGGCTTGCCGATGACTTCCTGGGCGAACGCCACGTTCTCCGCAACGGTCTTGTTGGGGAGCAGCCGGAAGTCCTGGAAGACCGTGCCCAGCTGGCGGCGCATGTGCGGCACCTTCCAGTTGGACAGGCGCGCGAGGTCCTTGCCGAGGACGTGGACCATGCCCTGACTGGCACGCTCCTCGCGGAGGATGAGTCGCATGAAGGTGGACTTGCCGGAGCCGGAGGAGCCCACCAGGAAGACGAACTCGCCCTTCTCGATATCGAGAGACACATCCCGTAGAGCGGGACGGCTCTGCTTCGGGTAGGTCTTGGAGACGTTGTCGAATCGGATCACGGATGCACCACGGTCGGCCGGGAGTAGGTGTGCGTGACCATACGCGAACCGGGCTGAGCCGTGCAGGCGCGCGTCCGCTGATGGGCGATTTATGGGGGAACGGAACCTGTGCCGGGGCGCAACCGGAGCCGGAACGGACCGGGTGTTTCCGGCGGGCCGCGCCGAAATCCGCGCGAGCTGGCACAGTGGAGGGGGAACGGATGCGTTTCCATGAGCGTTGTGCGGAGAGAACGCGTATGCGGCTCCGCCGCGCGGGAGGAGGAAAGCGCATGACCTATGACCGATTGGTGTGCGCAAACTGCGCGGCGCCCGTGAACGAGGGCCGGTGCCCGGTATGCCGGGCCAGCCGCGCGCGGCTGCAGCAGCAGGAAGACCAGCAGGGACTCTTCGCGGGCCTGAGCCCGGCGATGCTGGTCGCGCTGCTGGTGGTGCTCCTGGCGACGCTGGCACTGCTGGCGCACCAGACCGTATGACCCGGTAGCTGTCTGTAACCGTCACCGCCCGCATTGCGGAGTGAGTACGTGACCGTATGCGTACGTAGAAGGGCCCGGGACGCCGATCGGCTGTCCCGGGCCCTTCTGTGTACGCAGGCGCGTCCACCGGCCACAGGGACCTTAGGCGGCCGTGCGGCCGTTCGCCAGACGCGGCAGGATCCGGAAGCCGATGCCGCCGGCGATCATCGTCGCGGCGCCGACCAGCAGGAACGTGGTCTCGGCCGCACCGGTCTCGGCGAGCTCGTCCTTGCCCTTGCCCTGCTCGACCGGCTGGTTGCCGACGCTGTCGGTGTCGGTGTTGTCCGCGCACTCGGCACCGTCGAGGTCGACGGTGCAGGTGTTGGCACCGTCGTCGCCACCGGTGGTGTCGCCGGAGGCGCCGCCGTTGTTGCCGTTGCCACCGCCGTTGCCGTTGCCGCCGTTGTTGCCGTTGCCGCCGCCGTTGTCGGCCGCACCGCCGTTGTCAGCCGCACCGCCGTTGTCAGCCGCACCGCCGTTGTCAGCCGCGCCACCGTTGTCAGCCGCGCCACCGTTGTCAGCCGCGCCACCGTTGTCAGCCGCGCCACCGTTGTCAGCCGCGCCACCGTTGTCAGCCGCACCGCCGTTGTCAGCCGCACCGCCGTTGTCAGCCGCACCGCCGTTGTCAGCCGC
>NZ_JBIAKK010000010.1:0-56334 GCF_042872425.1 Streptomyces sp. NPDC005262 | reverse complement strand
AGCCGCGCCACCGTTGTCAGCCGCGCCACCGTTGTCAGCCGCACCGCCGTTGTCAGCCGCACCGCCGTTGTCAGCCGCACCGCCGTTGTCAGCCGCACCGCCGTTGTCGGCCGCGCCACCGTTGTCAGCCGCGCCACCGTTGTCAGCCGCACCGCCGTTGTCAGCCGCACCGCCGTTGTCAGCCGCACCGCCGTTGTCAGCCGCGCCACCGTTGTCGGCCGCACCGCCGTTGTCAGCCGCACCGCCGGTGTCGACACCGCCGGCCACATCGCCGCCCTGGACACCCAGGCCGACATCGAGACCGTCCTCATTGGCCTCGGCCGTGGCCGAGAGCCCGCCGATGTTGACACCGATGCCGACGGCCTGCGCCGCACCGGCAGCGGTCAGCGAAGCACCCGCGGCGATTACCGCACCCGCGGCTATCCGCGCGACGCGGACTCGCGTCTTCTTGGTCATCTGCTGCTACCCCCAGTAGCTGTTCTCGTCAATGGAGCAGCCATATGCGGGCTCACGGCTCTGCCAGGGGTTGCGCTCTCGGCCTGCCGGGCCACGTAGTGCCGTAGCCAAGCCGCCCTCCCCCGCCCACACCCGTCCCAGACATACGCATGCTGCAGTAGCACCCTGTCCAGAGTTAAGGACTACGTCAAGCCTGTTCCGTGCAATGTGCACCGTTTTGCGAGCAGTTGACCGCCAATCAGAATCACGACTGTGACGCACCCACCACGGTGCCTAAGCAACTCGCGGCCCCAACTCCCTTTCGGGCGACGGAATTCCGCACGCGCCACGGTGTCCGCCGGGTACCGAAAACGGCGGTGCCGGAACCCTGTGGGGCCCCGGCACCGCCGTACACGCGCGAACTGGTTGTTACTTCTCCCGCTGCTTGCGCCAGCGGATGCCCGCCTCCAGGAAGCCGTCGATCTCGCCGTTGAAGACCGCTTCCGGGTTGCCGATCTCGAACTCCGTACGCAGGTCCTTGACCATCTGGTACGGGTGGAGGACGTACGAACGCATCTGGTTGCCCCAGGAGTTGCCGCCGTCGCCCTTGAGCGCGTCCATCTTCGCCTGCTCCTCCTGACGGCGGCGCTCAAGGAGCTTCGCCTGGAGGACGTTCATCGCGGACGCCTTGTTCTGGATCTGCGAGCGCTCGTTCTGGCAGGAGACGACGATGCCGGTCGGCAGGTGGGTCAGGCGCACCGCCGAGTCGGTCGTGTTGACGCCCTGGCCTCCGGGGCCGGAGGAGCGGTACACGTCGACGCGCAGCTCGGACTCGTCGATCTCGATGTGGTCGGTCGTCTCGACCACCGGCAGCACCTCGACGCCCGCGAAGGACGTCTGGCGGCGGCCCTGGTTGTCGAAGGGTGAGATCCGGACGAGCCGGTGGGTGCCCTGCTCGACGGAGAGCGTGCCGTAGGCGTACGGCACCTGCACGGCGAAGGTGGTCGACTTGATGCCGGCCTCTTCCGCGTACGACGTCTCGTAGACCTCGGTCTTGTAGCCGTGCCGCTCGGCCCAGCGGATGTACATGCGCTGGAGTTTCTCGGCGAAGTCGGCGGCGTCGACGCCACCGGCCTCGGCCCGGATGTTGACCAGCGCCTCACGGGAGTCGTACTCGCCGGAGAGGAGGGTACGGACCTCCATCTCGTCGAGCGCCTTCCTGACGGACTCCAGCTCCGCCTCGGCCTCGGCGAGCGTGTCGGCGTCGGCCTCGTCCTGGGCGAGCTCGAAGAGAACCCCGAGATCGTCGATGCGGCCGCGCAGGGCCTCGGTCTTGCGGACCTCGGCCTGGAGGTGCGAAAGCTTGCTGGTGATCTTCTGTGCCGCGTCCGGGTCGTCCCAGAGGGACGGCGCCGCCGCCTGCTCCTCGAGCGCGGCGATGTCCGCCCTCAGCGCATCCAGGTCCAGGACGGCCTCGATCGACCCCATGGTCGAGGAGAGGGACTTCAGCTCTTCGGAAATATCGACGACTGCCACGGGTCCAGCGTAACGGCTGTCGGCGCGGACCTGCCCCGGGCTGCTTGATCACCGCCCGGAATCCTTGCGCACGGGGCCGCCGGGCCGCCCCGGCGGCCGGCCCCAAGGTGTCCGGGACCACAGCGGCCGGACCCGTTCGGTCTTCCGGATGCCTACGGCACCGCCGGTGCCGAGTTCCCCGGGTCCTGTGGTGTCGCGCCCGCGTCGTCACCGCTCAGAGCCATCCAGCCGCCGACGCCCAGTGCCGCGCACAGCACTATCGCCGCCGCGCCGAGCGTGATGCGGCGTTTGCGGATGGCGGCTGATTTGTTGCGGGCCGAGCCGGGGCGGGGCTGGCCCGGGGCGCGCGGGGCCCGGGCTGTTCCCCTGGGGCCGCCGGAGAGTTCGTCCGGGGCCGGGACGCGCATGCTCGTGTGGGTGTCGCGGTTGGAGTCGGGAGCCGCGCCGGGGACCAGCGGGACCGCGCCGCGGCGGCGCGGTTCCTCGGGGTTGGGGGTGTACTGCTGCTCGTCGTACGGCTGCGGCTCCGGTTCGGTGTCCGGCTCGTCGACGTCGAGGGGCGGGATGCCGGCCAGGTGCGGGAGCTGTTCGCGCAGGCGGGCCGCGAGCTCGGAGGCGCGCAGCCGGGAGGCCGGGGCCTTGGCCAGGCATTGGACCAGGAGCTGCCAGAGTTCCTCGGGGATGCCGGGGAGCGGGACCACCGTCTCCGTGACATGGCGGCGCAGCACCGCACCGGGGTGGCCGCCGCCGAACGGCGTGAAGCCCGCGAGCAGCTCGTACAGGACCGTCGCGAGGGCGTAGATGTCCACGGCTGCGCGCGGCGGGAGACCCTCGACGATCTCGGGGGCCAGATAGTCCGGCGTACCGATGATCTTCGTGGCCTTGGTGCGGCGCGGGGTGTCGATGAGCTTCGCGACGCCGAAGTCCGTGAGCAGGGCCGGATGCGAGCCGCCCGGGCCGAGCGGGCCCTCCATGTCGAGCAGGATGTTCTCCGGCTTGACGTCGCGGTGCACCACTCCGGCGGCATGCGCGGCGGCCAGGCCGTCGGCCACGTCCGCGATGATCGCGACCGCTGCCTCGGGGGCGAGGCGGCGCTCGCGGTCGAGACGGGTGCGCAGATCCGTGCCGCGTACCAGGTTCATGACCAGCGCCAGGTCGTTGCCGTCCACGACGAGGTCGCGGACGCCGACGATGTGCGGATGGTCGAGCTTGAGCAGGGCGGCGCGCTCCTGGACGAAGCGTCCGACCAGCTCCTGGTCGGACGCGAGGTCCTCACGGAGGAGCTTTATGGCCACGGGGCCCTCAGGACCCTCACCGAGCCACACCGTGCCGGCGCTGCCGCGCCCCAGGATCTGGTGGGCGGTGTACCGGCTGCCGATATTCCGTGCCAAGACTGCTCCCTCAGCGGCTGGCGATGGACCTCGCTCACTAACCCCCGGTCGACAAAGTTACGCGTCGATCGGGGTGCTGCGTGCCCTGCATGGCGCCAACCTTCACTTCTACGGGCGAAATTGCCCCGCAGAAGTCGACAAAGCCACGAAGTCGGGTTGCGCGCGCTCTCAGTTGGCGCCGCTGTCGCCCAGTTTGGAGAGCCAGTCGGTGGCGGCCGAGATCCCGTCACCGATCGCCTGCCAGTAGCTCTTGCCCTGGGCCACCCAGTCCTGCAGCGGCGTCAGTTCCCAGATGAGCCAGCTTGCGACGAACAGCAGCACCAGGGTGAACAGACATCCCTTGAGGCAACCGAGGCCCGGGATCTTCGTCGGGTTGGCGCTGCGCTGCCTCGGCTCGCGGGGCTGGCGCGGGGCCGGCTGCTGGGGCGGCGGCTGCTGCGGGGGCGCGTACTGCTGTCGTTGCGGCTGCTGTTGCGGGTATTGCTGCTGGTGGCGCTGAGGGTACTGCTGCTGGGGCTGCTGCCCGTACTGCTGGTGCTGCGGCCGCTGCTGCTGGGGCTGCTGGGACCGCGGCTGCTGGCGCTGGGGGCGGCGGCGCAACGGGTCCTGGCTCGGGTCGAGGTACTGGACCTGCGTCTGCTCGTTGCGGTCGCGGGCCGCCTGCAGCTGGGACTGCCACGGGTGCGGGCCCTCGGGCTGCGGCGGACCTTCCGGGCGCGTCGGCACGGGCGGCATGACCGCGGTCGGGTCGGCGTACCCGCCCTGGCCCTGCCCGTATCCCTGGCCGGGGGCGTGCTGCATCACACTGGTCGCGGCGTTCGGGTCGTACGCACCCGCGTTGCTCGGCAGCACCTGTGTCGGGTCGGCCGCACCCTGGGTCCCCGGGACGGCCGGGGGCGCCGGGTCGGGGGCGAGCAGGGCGCCCACCCCGTCGGCGGCGGCGATCTGGGCCGAGTTGGCGTGCACGCCGATGCCGGCCGCGACGGTACGCAGTCCACGGGCCAGGTTCTCGGCGCTGGGCCGCCGGTCCGGGTCCTTGCTCAGGCAGCGCTCTATGACCGTCCACAGCGGCGCCGGGACGGTGGTGGGGCGGCGGGGCTCCTCGCTGAGGTGCCGTTGCAGCACTTCGAGGGCGGTGCCGCCGGCGAACGGCGGTCGCCCGGTGACCAGCTCGTACAGCAGGATGCCCGCACCGTAGATGTCGACCGCGGACGTCTGCGGCCGGCCCTCGGCGGACTCCGGTGCCACATAGGCGGGCGTGCCGACGAACTCATGGGTCCGGGTCAGTCCCGGGGAGTCGGCGAGCCGCGCGATGCCGAAGTCGGTGAGCATCGGGTGCATCTGGCCGTCGCGCTCGGAGAGCAGGACGTTGGCCGGCTTCAGGTCGCGGTGGACGACGCCGTCGGCATGGCTGGCGGCGAGCGCGTCCGCGATCTGGGCGGTGAGGAGCGAGGCGGCGACCGGGGTGAGCGGGCCGTTCTCGCGGAGGTAGCGGTGCAGGTCGGGGCCGTCGACCAGGTCCATCACAAGGGCGAGGAGATCGCCCTCCACGACCAGGTCACGGGTGCGCACGATGTTCTCGTGGGTGAGCCGCAGCAGCACGGAACGCTCGCGCAGGAACCGCATCACGACGTCCGCGTCGTTGGCGAGCTCCTCCTTGAGGACCTTGATCGCGACCGTCTCGCCGGGCTGCCCCGCGACGGCCGCCTCGGAACCTGCGGTCTCCCGCTGGCGGGCGCGCCAGACGGTGCCCGTGGCGCCGCGTCCCAGCGGCTCCTCGAGCAGGTACTTGCTGCCTACCGGCCGCACGTCATGCGCTCCCTGCTGATCGTGGTGCTTGCGGTCCCCCGGGGGCCGCCCGGGAGTTCCGGCCCACTCTAGTGCCGCTCAGCGGCCTTCGAACGGGACACCGCTCGGTCGTTCTCCGGTCGTGAACGGCGAGTGAGCCGTCGTGTCCGGAACGTGTGATTCGTCGTGTCCGGAAGAAGACGCGCACGCCGGACGGATGGTTGCCGCGGCGTTGCCGCACAAACGTGCCCATGACCGGTCCCGGGCAGCCGGCCGGTTCTCGTGCGCGGCACCCGGGAACGCCCCAAGCAGGCACTTTTGGGACCACAGCCGTCGCTCCAAGATCAATTCCAGGTGGCCCCCGGGCGTGTTGTCAGTGGCAGGTGCGAGGATGCCTCCAGCACGGAACTGTGGGGTCGCGATCCTCGCGGTACGTGACGACCTGTACCGGACGACGCGTCCGTGCCGGGTGGGGGGAATCACAGGGCGTTTCCCCTGCCGGGCACCCCGCGCAGAAGGGACCGCTGACGGCGATGCAGATCCGGCTGACCGTCCTCGCGCCGCCCAGCGGCCAGACCCCGGCTCGCACCTGTGACGTGCTCGTCACCGCCCCTGCGGGGACGGCGCTCGCCACTGTGGCCTCCAACCTCGCAGCGGCCGTCACCGGGCCGGACGGCTCGCTCGGCGGCGGTGCGGTCGTGCTGTTCGCCGGGCGCGAGCGGCTCGACGCGCAGCGGTGCGCGCTGGGTGAGCCGCCCCTGGTCGACGGGGCGGTGCTGTCGCTCCAGGTCCCGGGCGAGGACGAGGCGGCGGACGATGCCGTACCGGCCCAGCTCCATGTGGTGGCGGGCCCCGACGCGGGCGGCGTCCATCTGCTGCACGGCGGGCAGATCCGGATCGGCCGCTCCGCCGACGCGGACGTTCCGCTCGACGACCCCGATGTGTCCCGGCTGCACTGTGCGGTCACGGTCTCCGAGGACGGCCGGGTCTCGGTCGCCGACCTGGGCTCCACGAACGGCACCTCGCTGGACGGCACGGAGGTCCACGACAGCCCAGTCCGGCTGAAGCCGGGTGCACTGCTGCGGCTCGGCGAGTCGACGCTGCGGCTGGCCTCGGGAGCGCGTACCCCGACGCTGGCCACGACGCCGGACGGCGAGGGCCATCTGCGGGTGGCACGGGCAGCGGGCGGCGCCGGCGAGGACGGGAACTTCCCGGAGGATGCGGAGTCGGAGAAGTCGAGGCCGGGGTCGGGCGGGTACGGCTCCGGTCATGCGTACAGCGCGGGTGTCTCGCCCGGCTTCGGGTCCGGCGAGGGCGTCGCCCATCCGTACGGGAGGGGTACGCCGGCCGAGGCCGGTGACCGGGGCGGGCATGGTCCGGCCGGCCGGGTCACGGACGACGAGGCACCCCGGCGCGGCGGGATAGGAGCCTGGGCCCGCAGGCTGGCGGGCAACAAGGCCGAGCCGGTGCACGAGGCCGCGCCCGATGAGGCGCGCCCGGTGGGCCGACCGGCCCCGTCCTCCGTCGCGGCTTCGCGCCCGTCGTCCGGCTCGCCGGTCGGGGACACCTGGCCCGATCCGGCGGCCGTTCTGCTGACCGCCATAGGACCGGGCCTCCGGCTGTGGGAGCGAGACGCCGAGCATCCGGAGGCTCTGGTGGTCCGGCTCGGCACCACCGACCGGGCCGAGCTGCCCGCGGTACCGGTGACCGTGGGACTGCGGGAGGCCGGTTCGCTCGGGCTCGCAGGACCGCGGGAGCGGCTGACCGGGCTGGCCCGCTCGGTGGTCGCCCAGCTCGCCGCGCTGCACTCCCCGGCCGACCTGGAGATCGTGCTCATCAGTACCGACCGCGCCCGCGACGCGGACGAGCGCAGGCGTCGATGGGCGTGGCTCGGCTGGCTCCCCCATCTGCGGCCGATGCACGGCCAGGACTGCCGGCTGCTGCTCGCCTACGACCGGGAGCAGGCCACCGCCCGTACGACGGAGCTGGTGCGCCGGCTGGACGACGGGCCGCTCGGCACCGGCTGGGCCAGCGTCGACCGGAGCATGGTCACCGAGGCCGCCCGGCGGTACGTGGGGCCGCACACCGTGGTGATCGTCGACGGCGACCCCGGTTCCGCGGTTCTGCGCGAGACCACGGCCCGGCTGGCCGCCGCGGGTGCGGCCGCCGGGATCCATCTGATCTGTCTGGCCGAGACCCCGGCCGCGTCACCCACCTCGCCGGTCCCGGCGACGTACGAGGCGGCCTGCCATGCGTCGATCGCGTTCCGCGAGTGCGGGGCGGTGGCGATGCTGAGCGGCGATGTGGCGACGGCACTGCGGCTGCTGCGCACGGCGGGCGGGCAGGCCGCCGGCCATGGCACGGTGGCGGCGGTGGACGCGGTGTCGGCGGCCTGGGCGGAGCGGTTCGGGCGCGCGCTGGCCCCGTTGCGTACGGACGGTTCGGCGACGGGACCGGGCCGCCGGACGGCTGTGTCCCTCCCGCCGTCCGCCCGCCTGCTGGACGAGCTGGGCCTGGCCAGGGCCACCCCGGCCTCACTGATGGCCCGCTGGGCGTCGACGTCGGACGACCAGCCCGGGGCGACGGTGCACGGGCTCGGCAGTATGAACATGCCGGCCGTCGACACCCACGGTTCCGGCCGCGCGCAGCACCCCGACAGCCCGGGTCCCCGTGTGGGCGCGCAGCGCACGGCCGACGGCGGGCCAGGCGCGCCGTTGCCGCCCGCACGCCCGGCCGGTGCGGGTGCGATCGGCGCCCTGGGGACGGACGACGTGTACGGACCCGGGTCGGGGCGCACGCCGTACCCGGGCGGCGAGTCGTCGCAGTCGGGGCGCACCCCGTACCCGGGCACCTCCGGCTCCGGCGGCACCCCGTACCCCGGCGCGAGCAACGACACCCATGCGGGCACACCACGGCATACATCGGTGCGCGGCGACGGTAGCCTGTCGGGCACCGGATCGGGACGCACCCTGTACCCGGACCCGGACACCCCAGGCCGCACGCCGTACCCAGGAGCGGATGCCTCCGGTTCGGGCCGTACCCCGTACCCCCGCATCGAAGCGACGGACTCCGGACGTACCCCGTACCCCGGCACGGACAACCGCGACTCGGGCCGCACCCTGTACCCCCGCGCCGACGCGTCGGATTCCGGACGCACCCCGTACCCAGGCACGGACACCCCCGGCTCGGGTCGCACCCCGTACCCAGGCACGGACAGCCACGGCTCCGCCCGAACGCCGTACCCCGGGACGGACACCCCGGGCTCAGGCCGCACGCCGTACCCGCGGTCGGATTCCTCCGGTTACGGGCGGCCCCCGTACCAGGCCGGCGACCCGTCCGCCTCGAGCCGCACCCCGTACCCCCGCACCGACGCGGACTCCGGGCGCACCCCGTACCCCGCCGCCCCCCGGATCGGCGCGCAGCGTCACGACCGTGCGGTCGGCGACTCCTCCCGTACTCGGACCGGTCCTGGTGCCGAGCCCGCCGAGCGTGCCGCAAGCCGGGTGAGCGGACCCCGTGGCGGCGATGCGCCGCAGGTCGCCGCTCGGGTGACCGAGGGCGCGAGCTCGGTCGGGGCCGCTGCAGCTTGCACCGCCCCAGCCCCCGACGCCACGGCCGTCGCAGTCGCCGCCCGGCCCGTCGTCGTTCTCGGCGCCGGGCCCCGGGGTGCGCTCAGCGTCGATCTTGTGGACGAAGGGCCCCATCTCCTCATCGAGGGCCCAGCCGGCAGTGGACGCACCGAGTTGCTGCGCGCCGTCGCCGCCTCGCTCGCCGCCGCGGCGCGGCCCGACCGGCTCGGACTGCTGCTCGTCGACGGCGCCGGTGGCGAGCGCGGCGAGAGTCTGCGGCCCTGCGCCGAACTCCCGCACGCGTTCATGAACTTGACGGCGTCCGATCCGCTTAGGATGCGTGAGTTCGCCCAGGCCCTGGGCGGCGAACTGAAGCGGCGGGCCGAGCTGCTCGGGCGGCTCGACTTCGACGACTGGCACGTCCGGCACGAGGTGGCGCAGCGGATGGTCGGCCAGCGGGCACCGAGCGCCGCCGAGCAACGCGGCGATCTGGACCCGGCGACGAGCGGCACGCTCCGGTTGCGGCCGGCCGCCGCGCGGTCCGTGGATCCCGGCCCGTCTCCGCTGCCCCGGCTCGTCGTCCTGGTCGACGACTTCGACGCGCTGGTCGCACCGGCCCTCGGCAGCCCGGGCCGGCCCGCCGCCGGTTCGGTCGTCCGGGCGCTGGAGGCCGTTGCGAGGGACGGCGGCCGACTCGGCGTGCATCTGGTCGCGACGTCAGCCCGCGCCGACCGCACCGAGGACACGGAGCTGGCCCGTGGGGCGCGGCTGCGCGTGGTGCTCGACGCACCCGTCGTGCCGCCCTCGCCGGAGGACCCGCTGCCCGGCCGGGGGAGGCTGGGGCATCCGGACGGGCGCGTGACGCCGTTCCAGGGGGGCCGGGTGACGGGCCGCATTCCGCGTACCGCGACCCTGCGGCCCACCGTCGTCCCGCTGGAGTGGGAGCGGATGGGCGATCCGCCCACCCGGCGCCCGGTCCGCGAGCTGGGCAACGGACCGACGGACCTGGCGCTGCTGGCCAGTGCGCTGGAGCGGGCGGCCCGTTCGGTCAACGCCGAACGAATAGCTCCCCTCGTGGCCCACCACTCCTGAGGCACCCTCACCCCGTCCGGGGCATCCTCGCCGCGGGCGCGATTGCAATTGTTCAGCTATTTCGTCATTTCGTCCTCGATCGCCGGACGGGCTGGGACATGGAACCCGCCCGGCGATCGAAGAGGACTGACCTCACGTCACGAGCCCATCACGATCAACGAGTTGACACCGAGAGCGGTATTGCGGCGCCCGTGCACCCGGCGTAGGACTGTGCGCAAAGGAGCAGACACCCACACGTACAGGCAGGCGCACAGGAGAGACGGGGCACGGATGCGCACAACGCTTCGGATTCGCAGGGCCGCCATGGTGTTCACAGCCATCGGCGCACTGGCCCTCACCGGTTGCGGTGACGACGGTGGCAGCGGAAAGGGAAAGACGGGCGGAGGTTCCAACAGCTCCGAGGAGACGCCTTCGGGCGTCTCACTGCCCAAGCTGGACGGCGAGAAGATCTCGGTCGCGGCGGTCTGGACCGGCCCCGAGCAGGCCAACTTCGTCAAGGTTCTCAAGGAGTTCGAGAAGCGCACGGGCGCCACGGTCACCTTCGTCCCTGCGCAGGACCCGATCGTCAACTTCCTCGGCACGAAGATCGCGGGCGGTCAGCCGCCGGACGTCGCGATGATCCCGCAGGTCGGCGCGATCAAGCAGGCCGCGGAGAAGAAGTGGGCCAAGCCGGTTGGCGCCGACGCCAAGGCCCAGCTGGACAAGAACTACTCGAAGGTCTGGCAGGACCTCGGCGCGGTGGACGGCACCCAGTACGGCGTCTACTTCAAGGCCGCCAACAAGTCCCTGATCTGGTACAACACCAAGGCATTCGAGAACGCGGGGGCGAGCGAGCCGAAGACCTGGAAGGACTTCATGGCGACGGCCGAGACGGTCTCCGCCTCGGGTGTCACGCCGGTCTCGGTCGGCGGGGCGGACGGCTGGACCCTCACCGACTGGTTCGAGAACATCTACCTCTCCCAGGCGGGCCCGGAGAAGTACGACCAGCTGGCCCAGCACAAGATCAAGTGGACTGACCCGTCCGTCAAGGACGCGCTCACGACGCTCGCCGGGCTCTTCGGCAAGCCGTCGCTGATCGCGGGCGGCGCGGACGGCGCGCTGCAGACGGAGTTCCCGGCCTCGGTCACCCAGACGTTCACCGGCGGTGACCAGCCCAAGGGCGCCATGGTCTTCGAGGGCGACTTCGTGGGTATCAACATCGCTCAGACCAAGGCGAAGATCGGTACGGACGCCAAGGTGTTCCCGTTCCCGGCGGTCGGCGCCGAGTCCCCCGTGGTGACGGGCGGCGACGCAGCGGTGGCCCTGAAGGACAGCAAGGGTGCCCAGGCCCTGCTGACCTGGCTGGCCTCGACGGACGCGGCGAAGATCTGGGCCGAGCAGGGCGGGTTCATCTCGCCGAACAAGGCCCTGGACACCGCCGCGTATCCGAACGAGGTGCAGCGCACCATGGCGAAGGCGCTGATCGCCGCCGGTGACGCCGTCCGGTTCGACATGTCCGACCAGGCCCCGCAGTCGTTCGGCGGGACGCCCGGGAAGGGCGAGTGGAAGACCCTCCAGGACTTCCTGAAGAACCCGAAGGACATCGCGGGGACCCAGGCGAAACTGGAGTCCGACGCGGCCAAGGCGTACAAGAGCTGACGGGATGACGACAGCGACAGCGGGGGGCGCCGACGAGGTGCCCCCCGCCGACAAGCGCCCCCCTGAGCGCTCCGAGCGCACTGCGCAGCCGCGCCCCGGCAGAAGCGTGACCGGCACCCGCACGATGGTCGCGACGGCTTTCCTGCTGCCCGCGCTGGTGCTGCTCGGCGCGCTTGTGCTCTATCCGATCGGCTACTCCGTCTACCGGTCGTTCTTCGACCAGTCGGGCACGGGCTTCGCCGGTGTCGACAACTACAAGGCGCTGTTCACGGACGACACCATCCGAACGGCGGTCAAGAACAACGCGATCTGGGTCGTCTTCGCACCGACGATCTCCACCGCGCTCGGGCTGATCTTCGCGGTGCTGACCGAGCGGATCCGCTGGGGTACGGCGTTCAAGCTGATCGTCTTCATGCCGATGGCGATCTCGATGCTGGCTGCGGGCATCATCTTCCGGCTGGTGTACGACCAGGCCCCGGAGCGCGGGGTCGCCAACGCCGTATGGGTGGGTGTGCACGACACGTTCGCCGAGTCGGCCGGCTACCCGAAGGCGCACCCGCTGCCCGTCCACCCGCTCAAGGCGGGCGGTGGCGGATCGTTCGTGACGAAGGTGCCGGTACGGGCCGGCGAACCGGTCCGGTTGCCGCTGGTCGGGGTGGCGCCCGCGAAGATGCCGACCGACGCGAAGCCGGCGAAGGCGGCCACCGCGCAGTCCGGGAAGGTCGCCGGCACCGCGTGGCTGGACTTCACCAAGGGCGGCGGCGGCAAACCCAATGTCATCGACACCAAGGAGCTCGGTCTCAAGGGGCTCGAGGTCGAGGCGGTCAGGAACGGCAAGGTGGTCGCCTCGGCGAAGGCCGCCGCGGACGGTACGTTCGCCCTGCCCGCCTCGGCCGACGGAGCCCTGCTCCGGCTCCCCGCGTCGAACTTCAAGGAGCCGTACAACGGGGTCGACTGGCTCGGCCCGACCCTGGTGACGCCCGGGATCATCGGCAGTTACGTCTGGATGTGGGCGGGCTTCGCGATGGTGCTGATCGCGGCCGGACTCGCGGGTCTGCCGCGTGAACTCCTCGAGGCGGCCCGGGTGGACGGTGCCAACGAGTGGCAGGTGTTCCGCCGGATCACCGTGCCGATGCTCGCGCCCGTGCTCGCGGTCGTGCTGGTCACGCTGATGATCAACGTCCTGAAGATCTTCGACCTGGTCTTCATCATCGCCCCGGGTTCCTCCCAGGACGACGCGAACGTCCTGGCCCTCCAGCTGTACCGGTCCTCGTTCGGCACGGATGCGGACCTCGGGATCGGCAGCGCCATCGCCGTACTCCTGCTGCTGCTGGTGATCCCGGTGATGATCTTCAATATCCGCCGGATGCGGAGGGAGGGGCGCCGATGACGACCCCGTCGACCACGGTCACCTCCGACCGGGGGGCCGAGGGTCGCCCCCCGGAGAAGCACGGCGATGTCCGCCGGATACGGAAGGAGGGGCACCGATGACAACCCCGTCGACGACGGCCGCGGCCACCCGCACGGCTTCGGTCCTGGGCAGCGGCGCGGAGCAGGCGAAGCAGTCCCTCGGTTCACGGATCGCGGCCCGCGCCGGCGGCGGCGTGATGCGGGTCTTCCTCATCCTGGTGGGCCTGTTCTGGCTGATGCCGACCATCGGACTGCTGCTCTCCTCGCTGCGCAGCGGCGAGGAGATCGCGGCGACCGGCTGGTGGAAGGTCTTCACCGCCCCGTCCCAGCTCACCTTCGACAACTACTCCCGGCTGCTGGACAATTCGACCATCACCCACTCCCTCCTGAGCACGGTGATGATCACCGTCCCGGCGACGGTCCTGGTCGTGGTGATCGGCTCGCTCGCCGGGTACGCCTTCGCCTGGATGGACTTCCCGGGCCGCGACTGGTGGTTCCTGCTGGTCGTCGGGTTGCTGGTGGTCCCGGTGCAGGTCGCCCTCATCCCGGTCTCCAAGCTCTTCGGCGAGATCGGGATCTTCGAGACCACCTTCGGTGTAATCCTCTTCCACACGGCGTTCGGCCTGCCCTTCGCGATCTTCCTGCTGAGGAACTTCTTCGCGGAGATCCCGCGCGAACTCCTGGAGGCGGCCCGACTCGACGGGGCGGGCGAGATCCGGCTCTTCACCCGGGTCGTGATGCCGCTGGGCGGTCCGGCGATCGCCTCGCTCGGGATCTTCCAGTTCCTCTGGGTGTGGAACGACATGCTGGTCGCGCTGATCTTCGCGGACTCCGACTCGCCGCCGATCACTGTGGCGTTGCAGCAGCAGGTGCGGCAGTTCGGCAACAACATCGATGTACTGGCGCCCGGCGCCTTCGTGTCGATGGTGATTCCACTTGCCGTGTTCTTCGCCTTCCAGCGCCAGTTCGTCTCCGGCGTGATGGCGGGCGCGGTCAAGTAGCGGCCTCGCACAGAAATCCGTCAACTGTACGTCGACCTGATGTGCGTCAACATGGGGCGTGTCCCGTTACTCCCAACGGGCACGCCCCACCTGGCACTTCGCGCGAATGCCACGTTTCGGCGTAACCATCACGCCCCATCGGCCGTTTGCGGACCACCCGCCCGCACCAGCGAACGACCGATGGATGTGTTGTGCCCAGGTTCAGTGTCATCGTGCCCGCGTACCGGGTTCAGGCGTATCTGCACGAGAGCCTGGACTCGGTGCTGAGCCAGTCGTACGCGGACTTCGAGATCATCGCGGTCGATGACTGCTCCCCCGATTCCTGCGGCGCGATCATCGACGGGTTCGCCGACCGCGACAGCCGGGTGCGAGCCCTGCACCTGCCGGAGAACGTGGGCCTCGGCCTCGCCCGCAACGCCGGGATCGCGCAGGCCACCGGCGACTACCTGATCTTCCTGGACAGCGACGACACCCTCGCCCCCGGCGCCCTGTGGACCATCGCCGACCGGATCGCGCGGACCGGGGAGCCGGACGTCCTGGTCTACGACTACGCCCGTACCTACTGGACGGGCGAGAGCGTGCGCAACGCCTTCGCCGGGCATCTCGCCGAGACCGGCGCCGCCACCTTCGCCCTCGCCGACCGGCCCGGTCTGCTGAAAGTCCTCATGGTCGTCTGGAACAAGGCGTACCGCCGCGAGTTCGTCGAGGCCGAGGGGTTCACCTTCCCGCCCGGCTACTACGAGGACACCCCCTGGACCTATCCGGTGCTGATGGCCGCCGGTTCGATCGCCGTCCTCGACGAGGTGTGCGTCCACTACCGGCAGCGGCGCCAGGGCAACATCCTGTCCACCACCAGCCGCAAGCACTTCGACATCTTCGACCAGTACGACCGGGTCTTCGCGTTCATCGACGCCCGCCCCCGGCTCGCCGGCTGGCGGCCGGTGATCTACCGCCGGATGCTCGACCACTTCTCGACGCTGTTCACCACCCGCGGCAGGCTGCCGCGCGGCAGCCGCGGCGAGTTCTTCCGCCGCGCCCGTGCCCACTGCGGCCGCTACCGCGTCCCCGGCGCCCCTGCCCCGGGCCGCACCCGGCTGCGCCACGGACTGATCCGGCTGGGCGCGCACCGCACCTACCGCGCCCTGTGGACCGCGCGGATGGTGCGGGGGCGGCTGCGCCGGATCGCCGGGGCCGCGCGCCGGGTGGTGCGGGCCGGCGCGCTCCAGGCGTACTACCGCGCTCAGCTCCGGCTGCCCGTGCGCGCGGACCGGGCGGTGTTCGCCGCGTACTGGCACCGCGGCTACGCCTGCAACCCGGCGGCGATCGAGGAGAAGGCCCGCGAACTGGTGCCCGGGCTCCAGACGTCATGGATCTGCCGCGCCGAGGACGAGCACACCGTCCCCACCGGAATCCGTCGGCTCACCCCGGGAACGTACCGCTACTGGCAGGCGCTGGCCCGCTCCAAGTACCTGGTGAACAACGTCAACTTCGACCGGCGGCTGGTCAAGCGGCGCGGCCAGGTGCTGCTCCAGACCCATCACGGCACCCCGTTGAAGACGATGGGCCTGGACCTTCAGGACCGGCCCGCGGCGGCCGGCGCGATGGACTTCGAGCAGGTGCTCGCCAACGTCGACAAGTGGGACTTCTCGCTCTCCGCGAACCGGCACTCCACCCTCGTGTGGGAGAAGGCCTACCCGTCGGGATCCGCCGGCTTGGAGACGCTGGAGTACGGCAGTCCGCGCAACGACCTCTTCCGGCGGGCCACCGTCGCCGATGTGGCCCGGCTTCGCCGGTCGATCGGCATCCCCGAGGGTGCCACCGCCCTGCTGTACGCCCCCACCCACCGCGACTACCGGCGCACCCAGCATCTCGGCCTCGACCTGGAGCGGGTGGTCCGGGCGCTCGGCCCCGACTTCGTGGTCCTGACCCGCGCGCACTACTCGTACGAGGCCCCGCTGGTCCGCGGCACGCACCCGCGGATCATCGACGTCAGCGACCATCCCTCGGTCGAGGCGGTCGCGCTCGCCTCCGACGCACTGGTCACCGACTACTCGTCGCTGATGTTCGACTACGCCAGTCTGGACCGGCCTGTCGTCATCCACAACGGTGACCGGGAGGCGTACGAGGCAGCCCGCGGCACCTACTTCGATCTGCGCTCCTGTCCACCGGGGGCGATCGCCCACAGCGAGGACGAGCTGCTGGACATCTTCGCCACAGGCCACTGGCGCGGCTCCCGCTCCGCGCAGCTGCGGGCGGCGTTCCGGGCGCGGTTCTGCCCGTACGACGACGGACACGCGGCGGAGCGGGTGGTACGCCGGGTGTTCCTGGGCGACACGACCGTGCAGGTGCCGGCGATGTCCGCGGCCTCCCTCGCGGAGCGGCAGCCGGGGCCCGCGCCGGTCCCGGCGTCCGTCCCCGTACCGGCCCTCCTGAGCGGGCCCTCGCCGGGACGCAGTCCGTCAACCGGACCCGACCGCCCGGCCACCTGACCCAGCGGTCTTCCGACTTCCTGTTGTCCCCCGTCTCCCCCGCTGTCTGCGCCCACGGGCGCCAGTGACCGAGAAAGAGCGTGTATGCCCCGGCTGAGTGTCATCATCCCCGTCCGTCGCGCCCGAGGACATCTGCGCGAGTGCCTGGAGTCGGTGCTCTCGCAGTCGTTCACGGATATCGAAGTGATCGGCGTCGACGACGGGGCACCGGACGGCTCGGGCCTGCTGCTGGACGAGTTCGCCGCCCGGGACGACCGGGTGCAGGCCATCCACCTCCCGGTGGGCGAGGGCGTGGGACCCGCCGGGCGGCGCAACGCCGGGGCCGAGCGGGCCGTCGGGAACCATCTGCTCTTCCTGGAGGGGAACTTCATCCTGCTGCCGGGTGCGCTGAAGGCCGTCGCCGACGCGCTGAACGCGGCGGGCGACCCGGAACTGCTGCTGTTCGGCCATCACAAACGGACGTTCCGCGGCAGGCCGCGGCCGACCCGGTCGCTGGAACTGCTGCACGAACTGCCCGCGGGTCCCCTCACCCTCGCCGACCATCCCGAGCTCCTCGACATCGCGCAGGTCTCCTGGAACCGGGCCGTACGCCGCACCCTCCACGAGTCCGAGAAGCTGGCCTTCGGCCCCGGAACGCACGGCGAGCGGATGTACGCGCTCCAGACGCTGGCCGCCGCCGAATCCGTCGCCGTCCTGCCGGTCGCCTGCGTCGAGCACCGCCAGCAGCGCTATCTGCCGGAACTCGCCGACGAGTCGGAGCCGACCGACGGCACGACACCGCTCCAGCTCGTCGAGGCCTACGCGGGGCTGATGACGTTCCTCCGGGACCGGCCGGCCCTCCATCCGCTGCGGGCGCTGCTCTTCGAGCGGGCCGCCCAGGAGCTCCTGGCCGGATACCCGTCGGTGGAGCGACGGCGCAGGCGGTACGTGCGGTCCGTGGCCGCGTTCCACCGCACGCACCGGCCCGAGGGGCACCGGTTCCCGGGCGGCGCCAGGGGGCTGCGGCCACAGCTGATCGGCGGCGGCCGGTTCGCCGCACTGGGCGCCCTCGACATCGCGCTCGCCCTGCGCCGGACGATGCGCTCCGTGCCCGCCGCGCTCCGGGCGCGTGCGAAGCGCACGCTTTCCGCGCGCTACTACTGGTGGCAGCGCAGGCGTCCGCTGGACCGCGGGCTCGCCGTCTACGCCGCTTACTGGAACCGCGGGGTCAGCTGCAACCCGGAGGCGATCTTCCGCAAGGCCCAGGAGCTGGCCCCGCAGGTCCGCGGGGTGTGGGTGGTTTCGAAGAACCAGGTGGACACGGTGCCGCCCGGCATCGACCACGTGGTGCCGGGGACCCGCCGCTACTGGGCCACGCTGGCCCGTGCCACGTACTTCATCAACAACGTCAACTTCCCTGACCACCTGGTCAAACGCCCCGGTCAGATCCATGTGATGACCCACCACGGCACCCCGCTGAAGATCATGGGTCTGGACCAGCAGGACTATCCGGCGGCGGCGCAGGGGCTGAATTTCGACCGGCTGCTGCAGCGCGTCGACCGGTGGGACTGGAGCATCTCCGCCAACCCGCACTCCACGGAGGTGTGGGCCCGCGCCTACCCGAGCGCCGCGCGCTCGCTCGAGACGGGCTACCCGCGCAATGACGTCTTCACCACGGCGACGGCCGGGCAGATCGCTGAGATCCGGGCCGGGCTGGGCATCCGCCCCGGTCAGCGGAGCGTGCTCTACGCGCCGACCCACCGCGACTACGAGGCGTCGTTCACCAGCAGGATCGATCTTGAACAGCTCGCCGAAGCACTCGGCCCCGACACCGTGATCATGGTCCGGGCGCACTACTTCTACGACGGTGCAGGGCTGCCGGACCGTCCGTCGATCGTCGATGTCTGCGACCATCCGCGGATCGAGGAGCTGTGTCTGGCGGCCGACGCGCTGGTGACGGACTACTCGTCGGTGATGTTCGACTACGCCGCTCTGGACCGGCCCATCGTGGTGCACGCCCCGGACTGGGAGATGTACCGCACGGTGCGCGGGGTCTGCTTCGACCTGCTGTCCGGGGAACCGGGAGACACCCCGGGGGCCGTCTCCACGAGCACGGACGAGCTGGCCCGGATCTTCCTCGACGGCAGCTGGAACAGCCCGGAGAACGAGGCACTGCGGGCCGCGTTCCGGGCGAGGTTCTGTCCGTACGACGACGGGCGAGCGGCGGAACGGGTGGTCCGGGCAGTGCTGCTGGGGGAGGAAGGGGCAGCCGGCGGGCGTTAGTCCTCAATCGCCGGACGGGCTCGTTCCTGCCGCCCGGCGATTGATCGCGCACCCGTTCCCGGGACACGTCTCAGCGTTGCTGGCCCGCCATGACCGTGACGAGGCCGATGACCACGAGCAGCGAGCCGCCCCAGGTCCACATCGAGGTCCGCTCGTGCAGCACCGTCGATCCGGCCAGCACGATCAGCAGATAGCCGAGCGCGTTGAACGGGTACGCGATGCTCAGCGGCACCTTGGCGAGCGTCGCCATCCAGGCGAGCGCGGACACCGCGAAGACGAGGAGCCCGAGGACGACCCACGGGCTGGTCGCCGCGCGCATCGCCAGGGATCCGCCCTCACGCCCGACGGTCGCCGCGGCGCCCTTCATCCCGTGCTTGAGCATGATCTGGCCCCCCGCCGACGCGAACACGGCGAACAGCAGCAGCGTCAGACTGGGCAGGGTCAAGGTCTTGCTCCTGACGGGGGCGGCGGGCACCGGCTCGGGGGCACGTGCGGAGTCGGACACCGAGGCGGCGGTGGCCGTCTCAGACTCCGACCCGGCCGGCAGGGACGTACTGTCGGTTGAGGATGTCCTGTACATCGACGTGCTCTCCAGCGATGATCGTCTCGGCCGCATGCGGGGTGAGCAGTGCGACGTGCTGATAGCCGAACAGCGTCGGCCGGACCCTGGTCAGCAGCTTCGACAGGCCGCCGAGGGTCGTGGCGAGCGGTCCGCGACCGCCGAGCAGCGACCAGAACGGCGCCCCGGTGGACGCGATGTCGAGGACGTCGTAGCCGGCGTTCCGGACGGTGCGGCGCAGGCTGGCCCGGGTGAAGAAGCGCAGATGCGTCTCGTCGAGGATGCCGCGCCTGTCGTAGTCGAAGACTCCGAGCGCGACCCGCAGGCGTGAGTACCAGTGACTGAAATTCGGTACGGACAGCAGCACATGGCCGCCCGGCCGGAGCACGGTCGCGGCCTCGGAGAGTACGCGTTCGGGACGGGAGAGGTGCTCGATGACATCGCCGGCGACCACATAGTCGAAGTCGGCGCCGATCTCGTCGGGCAGCCCCTCCTCCAGGTCGGCGAGGTGGAAGTGCGTGCACTTCTCGCGGACGCCCGGGACCTCGATGTAGTCGACGCCGGTCACTTCGTGGCCGAGCGCCTCCAGACGCTGCGCGAACAGACCGCCGGAGCAGCCGAGGTCGAGTACGCGACCGGGCGGCAGAGCTCGCATCTTCTCCAGGATGACGGCGTGCGAGGAGCCGTCGCCCTCCTTGAAGGCGTACTCCACGGGCTTGGGGATCCAGGCGCAGGTGCCGAACCCCTTGATGGCGAGGCGGTATTCGAGGACGTCCTTGACGACGTCCTTCGCGTACTTCAAGCCGTTGACGTAACAGATCTCGTCGCCGTAGTACGTCGGGACGGGGATCTCCTTGATCCGCATCCCTTCGTTGAGCAACTGGACGATGATCTGGGTGTCGAAGTCGAACGCGTCGGTGTTCCGGGCGATGGAAAGTTTCTTGAGGGCCGCGACGCTGTAGGCGCGGTAGCCGGAGTGGAATTCGGTGAGCTTCGAGCCGAGGAGCCGGTTCTCCAGGCGGGTGAGAATGCGATTTCCGAGCCACTTGTACATCGGCATGCCGCCCTTGAGGGCGCTGCCGGACTTCATCATCCGCGAACCGAACACGGCTTCGCATTCACCGCGCTCGATCGGCGCAACCATATCGGGCAGCAGTTCGGGGGCGTACTGTCCGTCGCCGTGCAGCAGCACGATGATGTCCAGTCCGTGTTCGGCGGCCAGCGCGTATCCGGCCTTCTGGTTTCCGCCGTATCCGAGATTCTTGGTGTGCCGCATCACGACGGTCCGCGGCATTCCTTCCGCCAGCGACCAGCGGCATCCTGCGGTGAAGGTCGCATCATGGCTCGCGTCGTCGAGAATGAGGATCTCGGAGACCCGGGACCGGAAATCCTCCGGAATCCGGTCGAGGGTCTTCTCCAGCGTCGTCTCGGCGTTGTACGCGACCACCAGGATGCCGATCCTGGGGCTCGTGCTTTCCTTCACGGGACGTTCTCCAGTGTGCTCGGGTGTGGTCAGTTGACGGCGGAACCGAACGGATGCGAAGTGCGGGGCGCAGAGACCGATGCCGGTTCGGCGGGGGACGCCGGGGGCCCGTCCGGCGGGGCGGCGAGGATCCTGCGGACGCCTCTGACCAGGCAGACCGCGAGCACGAACCAGCCGGCAGTGCCCAGTTGCAGCACCGTCTCGCTCCAGCGCACGGGGGAGCGTCCCTGGTAGCCGAGGATGGCCGTCCAGCCGAGCAGGCAGCTGTACGCCAGCCCTTCCCAGAACCCGATGACGAACATCGCGGCGGCCGCCCAGGTCAGGTACTGCAGGCCGGACGCGGTGGAGAGCAGCAGCAGGAGGCCCGATGTCACGGCGACGACAACGGGCAGCTGCCCGGGCCGCACCCAGGCCAGCCAGACACCGACGGCCACACAGATCAGCACGAAGAGGAAGTGGCCGTCGCCGCGGATGAAGGCGATGAAGGACTCCGGCAGGCCGAGCACATCGGCGAACCGAACGAGGCCCCAGAGGCGGTAGCCGCCCCCCGTGTACTCCAGGACGTTCTCGTTGAGGTTCCCCGGCACGGTCACCAGCACGGGTCCCCAGACGAGCGCGACCAGCACAGTGAACCCCGCGGTGAAGCGGACGAACACCGGCCGGCCGGCCCGCAGCGCGACGACGAAGAGCGCCGGGATCACCACGACCGGGACGAACTTGACGCTGATCGACAGCGCGGCGGCCACCCCGGCGGCCAGCGGCGACCTCCGGTCGGCCAGTAGATACGCGGCGGCGAAGGCGAAAGCGATGGCGACCGCGTCGGTGTTGCCGTGGTAGCCCGAGGTGGCGATCAGCACAGGGCTGAGGGCCACGCCGATCCCGCAGGCGACCGCGGTGCGCAGACTGCGACGCCGCCGGACAATTTCGAACACGATGAGTGTGCAGAAGAAGTCGGCGATCGAAGCAGGTGATCGGATCAACGTTCCGAACGGAATTCCGACTTCAGCGAGTTCGTTCAGCCCGAGGAGCATCCAGCCGGCCAGCGGCGGATGATTGTAGACGGGCAGGCCCGGCAGTGGGTGCTCATAAATACGAACGGGACCGTAAACGGCGACGGCCTTGGCGAAACCCTTGAAGAAGCGCACATCGGCGGGGCCCGACGTGTTCGCCGCGATCAGCATTCTGACCAGCAGCCCTATGGCTGCGGCGACGAACACGACAGCTCTTGCGCGCCGCACGCTCCAGGCGTCGCACCACGTTCGGATACCCATGAAAACGAACGTAGCAACCCGCGGCCGCTATCCAGTGCACCGATCAACATACTTAAGCGAACGAGTGAATCGCTCCCCGCCCATCTGCACGTACACCGGACGGTGCGAATCACTCGAACGGTTCGCTCATCCCCCATTGCGCGGGCACTACCGGTCGTTCACCACCGCTTCACCCGGAGTCCGGTTCCGGTCCCCACGGGCACAGGCGCGGGGACCGGAACTGGAGTCCGGGGTGGACTACCGGGGGTCGGGCTGCAGCATCCGGTCGACCACCCGCTGCGCCGCATGCCCGTCGTCGAGGTCACAGAAGTCCCGGCGAAACGCCTCGTACGCCTGCGCGTGTCCCGCGGTGGCCCGGACCGGGTCGCGCAGCGCCTCGACGAGATCCGCCGAGTCCGGGATCAGCGGACCCGGGGCGCGGTTCTCGAAGTCGAAGCAGAAGCCGCGCAGGGTGTCACGGTAGAGAGCGAGATCGTACGTGTGGAACAGCATCGGGCGGCCGGTCTGGGCGAAATCGAACATCAGCGAGGAGTAGTCGGTGACGAGTGCGTCGCTGATCAGCATCAGCTCGCCGACGTCCCCATAGCGCGAGACGTCCCGCACGAAGCCGCTGCCGGTGTCCGGGAGCCGGTCGGTGACCAGGTAGTGGCGCCGCACCAGCAGCACGGTGTCGGAGGCGAGTTCGCGTTCGGCGGCGGCCAGGTCGAGCTGGAGGTCGAGAGCGTATCTGCCGCCGCCCTGCGGCCGGTCCTCACGCCATGTCGGCGCGTACAGCACGACCCGCTTGCCCGCGGGGATCCCCAGCCGCTCCCGTACCGCGGCGGCCACCTTGGTGCGGTCCGAGGCGTGGAAGAGGTCGTTGCGGGGATAGCCACACTCCAGCATCTCCCCCCGATAGCCGAAGGAGCGCCGCAGGACGGGGGTGGAGAAGCTGTTCGGGGAGACCAGGACGCTCCACTGGCCGGCGCGCTGTTCGATGGTGGCGATGTAGGCGGCATTGGCCTGCGCCGTGCCCGCGAGGTCGAGGCCGATGCGCTTGAGCGGCGTGCCGTGCCAGGTCTGGACGACGGTCTGGCCGTCGCGCCGTTCGAACCATTCGGGCAGCTGGGTGTTGGTGACGATGTGGCGGCTGCGGGCCAGCGCCTCGTGCCAGGCGGCGGAGCCGTGGACGACGGCGGTGGCACCCGCGGGGATCCGGGCCTGCTGATCGCGTACCACCCACAGGTGCTCGAACGCGGTGGTACGGGCGGCCAGTTCCTCGTAGATCGCGCGCGGCGAGTCGGAGTACTGGCGGCCGTCGAAGCTGCTGTGCAGGACGGTGTCGCGCAGGGGGGCGGTGCGCCGTCCGGCGTACGCCTCGCGCAGCAGCCGCTTGCCACGGGCGCCACGCTCCGCCGGAGTGAGCATGGACGCGGCGTTGACGAGCAGCTGGTCGTGGTAGCGCCGCTCGATGACATAGGTACGGCCTGCGAGCGTACGGGCGGCGGGAAGGGTGCGGTGGGCGGCGGCCGGGATGCGCAGCGGCATATCGCCCGTGTCGTCGGCTGAGCCCTTCGGGCGGAGGAAGAAGTACCAGTGGCCCTCCCCCAGCGGCAGCGGGCCGCCGGGCGCTTCGACGGCGTCGGGCCGCAGCTCGGCCCGGAACCGCCGGGCCTGCGCGGGCCCGGAGAACACCACCGGGAAGACGGCCTCCTCGTGATGACCGCTGTGCCGGGCCACCAGCTCGACGGGCCGGTCGGGGTCGGCGGGGAAGGTGCCCTCCAGGAGCAGCAGCCCGTCCTCCGTCCAGCTCGCCAGCTCGCAGGCGGGCTGCACGGGCCGGTCGCTGATCAGCAGATTGCCCCGGGAGCTGGCGGTGAGCGCGAGCTCACGCGGCTCGTCGCCGCCCGCTTCCGGTGCGGGCGAACCGATCGGGTAGCGGCCCGGCGGAACGGGCCCCGGCACGTCGACCGGTGTCCTGCGGCCGTCCGGTCCGACCAGATGCAGGCTGTACGCGACGGAGGCCGCCTCCGTCGTCGGCCGTGCGTCGGTGACCGCTGCGAGCGGGATCGCGGCGGTGAAGCGACGCCAGCCCGACGCCGACGGCACGGCGCCCTCGTGCACGGTGGCGGGGAAGTCGAGGGAGGTGCCGGAGGGACGGTGGGTGAGACCGAGGCGGAGCGGCCCCTTGCCGAGACGGTCGCGGATCATGCCACTGATCACCACGGTGGCGGTCCCGTCGCCCGCGTCGCCCGCCCGGTGCGTCTCGAACCGGGCGTCGATCCGCTCCGCGTGCACCACCAGCTTGCCGCTCTCGAAGACGGGGACGATGCGGTGGTCGCCGTCCGGCCGGTGCACGGGCGGCGCCGCCGCGGCCACGTCGGTGGAGACGTCGGAGCGGCGCAGCATCCCGTGTCCGGCGATACCGACTTCGAGGCGCCAGGTGAGCCGTTCGGTGTCACCGTCGGCGGAGATCCGGAGCCGGGCCGGGTCGATGACCGTCTCGAAGCCGGACCGGTCGTAGTCGTGCAGGCTCTGCCGGGAGCGGGCGGTGGCCTCCGGCTCGTCGACCGTACGCAGCCGCAGCGGCACCACGTGCCGGCGCCCGGCCCGCAGCCAGCCGGCCCGGAACTCGCTGTGCCACGAGTCGGCGGGCAGGTTGCGGATGTACGCGTACCCCCTGAGGTGCAGCTTGCCGCCCTGCCAGTGCGCCTCGCGCAGCCGGGCGGTGAGCGGCAGGTCCCGGTCACCGACCCGTAGCACCGAGCGCGGTACCGGCCCGGTGAGGGCCGGGTACGAGGCGATGTGGCGCCGCACGCCCCGTACCTCGAAGGCACCCGGTTCGGCCTTGTCGTGGGCGAGCAGCTCCAGGAGTTCGCCGGTGCGCCGTTCGCGTACGAGATGCCACATCAGCCGTAGCCGCAGCGGCAGCCCGTCGAGGACGGCCGGGTCGACCTGGTCGGTGAACTCGTTGGCGTACGTGAGGAAGGCCCGGCGGTACTCGTCGTCCCCGTCGGGCAGCGCCTCCATGAAGTACCAGAGGTCGTTGGCGAGGACATGCGCCTCGTATCGGCGTTTGTCGGCGGCGCTGCGGTGCTCTTCGAGGAAGGTGGAGACGCCCAGTACGTGCGAGGCCCGGTCCCGGATGCCGCGGACGACGGCGCGGCGGGTGGTGATCGAGCCGGCCCGGTCGCGCCAGTGGTAGACGGCGTCCTTGACGACGTCGACGGAGCGGGCCAGGAAGTGGGCGGGGAGGACGACGGGGATGTCCTCGTACAGGGTGCCGACCGGGAAGGCGAAGGCGTGTTCGTCCCAGAAGGACCGTCGGAAGACCTTGTTGCAGGCGATCCGGTCGGCGGCGAGGTCCCAGTCGCGGGAGATGTGGGTGCGCAGCCGGGTGGTCGCCATGGGCTTTCGGAAGTTGGGCGACTGCTGGAGCTTGCCGGAGGCCCGCAGCCGGAGCACGTTGCCGGATGCGATGTCCGATCCCGTCTCGTCGAGCGCGCCGACGAGGAGTTCATACGCCCGGGGCGGCACGATGTCGTCGCTGTCGACGAAGGCGACGTAGCGGCTGTCCGGGTCGCAGTTGCGGACCCCGCTGTTGCGGGCGTGCCCGAGGCCGCCGTTCTTCTGGCTCACCAGCCGGAACCGGCTGTCCTGTTCGGCGAAGGCAGCGGCCAGGGCGGCGCTGCCGTCGGTGGACCCGTCGTCGACCATCACCACCTCCAGGTCGTCCATGGTCTGCTCCGCGAGGGACTTCAGGCAGTCCGTCAGATAGAGCTCCACGTTGTACACGGGGACGACGACACTGAGCCGTGGCGGCATGTTGAGCACGTCCGTTCATCGGGGGCCTGGTTGTCCGTATGGCTCAACCGCGTGAACGGCCGGGGGTCACCGGTTACGGCCTCGAACGAGTGACATCGCGAGCCGTTCAGGAACACCATCGCACCACGCGGTCGGCGACGTGGCCGCCATGGTGCGGACGGAAGGGCTCCCGGACACGCCCCGGGGGCCCGGCCGCCCGCTGTGACCTCCGCTCCCCGGTCGGCAGACCCCAGCAGCTCGCCCCCGGTGGAGGCGTCAGCTCCGGGGGTGTCGCCGGGGTGCGGGGCCGGGCAGCAGGCCGCGTACGCGCCGTGCCGGCCCGGTGGGCGGACCGGTCCCGACGCAGCCGATGGCCAGGCGGTCAGTTCTTCTTGAGGGCGGCGACGGCCGATTCGGCCAGATCGTCCAGATAGCCCTTGGGCAGATCGCCGCGGACCACGGCGAGCCGCCAGTAGAGCGGGCCGACGATCAGATCCAGGGCGCGGTCCGGGTCACTGTCGTCAGGCAGCTCACCGCGGGCGACGGCGTCCCGGACGACCACGGCGGCGATGCCCTGCTGCGGGTCCAGCAGGGCCGACTTGATCGTGTCGGAGATCTCCGGGTTGCGCGCCGCCTCGACCAGCAGGTCCGGGATGACCTGCGAGGCGACCGGGTGGCGCAGCGCATAGGCGGCCAACTGGAGCACGGCGCGGACATCCCCGTACAGCGAGCCGGTGGCCGGCGCCGGCATGCCCTGGACCGCGACGGCGGAGACCAGGTCGAGGACGAGGGCCAGCTTGGACTTCCAGCGGCGGTAGACGGCGGTCTTCCCGACGCCCGCGCGCCGGGCGATGCCCTCGATCGACATCCGGGCGAAGCCGACCGCCGCCAGCTCCTCGAAGACGGCGCTGCGGATGGCATCGGTCACGTCCTCGCGCAGCACTGCGGCTCCGGCGGGGACGCGACGGCGGGTTCCCGGGTCGGTGGTCATGACCCGAATGATAGTCCGTAACGACGAAACGGTTGCGTTGCGACGTGGTCACGTCCTACTCTCGGCGTTGCGACGATACGGTTCCGTTCCGGCGTTCGCGATGGTTCCTGTCCTCCCGTCGAAAGCGATCGTGGTGAGCCAGACAACAGCCCCGCCGACCACCCCGCCGGTGACCGACGCAGCCCCCACCCCCCTCCTCCCGGTCTACGAGCCGGGTGAGCTCGCCGCGCTCGCGGCCCGGCACGGGCTGACCGTGAGCGGGGCACGGCCGACGCTCGGCGCGTACGTCCGGCAGCTGTGGGGCCGCCGGCACTTCATCACGGCGTTCGCCACCGCCAAGCTCACCGCCCAGTACAGCCAGGCGAAGCTCGGCCAGATCTGGCAGATCATGACCCCGCTGCTCAACGCGACGGTCTACTACTTCATCTTCGGCGTCCTGCTGCACCAGAAGAAGAACGTCGAGGACTTCGTTCCGTTCCTCATCACGGGCGTGTTCATCTGGACCTTCACCGCCAGCTCGATCACCGCGGGCACCCGCGCGATCAGCGGGAACCTCGGCCTCGTCCGGGCGCTGCACTTCCCGCGCGCATCCCTGCCCGTCGCACTGGCGCTGCAGCAGCTCCAGCAGCTGCTGTTCTCACTGGGCGCGCTGGTCCTGATCCTGGTCGCGTTCGGGCAGTTCCCCCAGCCGTCGTGGCTGCTGGCGATCCCGGCGCTGCTCCTGCAGGCCGTCTTCAACACCGGGCTCTCGATGGTCGTGGCGCGGCTGGCCGCCCGGACCCCGGACATCTCGCAGCTGACGCCGTTCGTCCTGCGCACCTGGATGTACACGTCGGGCGTCATGTTCAGCCTCGACGAACACCTGAAGGGGGACACGGTTCCGCACCTCGTGAAGGTGGCGCTGGAGTGCAATCCGGCCGCCGTCTTCATCGACCTGATGCGGTTCGCACTCATCGACAGCTTCAGCGGGGCGCAGCTGCCCCCGCATGTGTGGGCCGTCGCCACGGGCTGGGCGCTCGTGTGCGGAGTGGGCGGCTTCGTGTACTTCTGGAAGGCCGAGGAGCTGTACGGACGTGGCTGAGAACATGACCGGCAACAACGGGCGGGTACCCACCGTCGTCGTCGACGACGTCCACATCACCTACAAGGTCAACGGCGCGCGCACCGGAAAGGGCAGCGCCACCTCGGCCCTCAGCCGGATCGCCTCCCGGCGGCAGGCCCCCGGCGTGCGCGAGGTGCATGCCGTGAAGGGCGTCAGCTTCGCCGCGTACAAGGGCGAGGCGATCGGCCTGATCGGTTCCAACGGCTCGGGGAAGTCGACGCTGCTGAAGGCGATCGCCGGTCTGCTCCCGCCGTCGAAGGGCCAGGTGCACACCGAGGGGCAGCCGTCGCTGCTCGGCGTGAACGCCGCGCTGATGAGCGATCTGACCGGCGAGCGGAACGTCATCCTCGGTGGGCTGGCGATGGGCATGACGCGCGACGAGATCCGCGAGCGCTACCAGGCGATCGTCGACTTCTCCGGCATCAACGAGAAGGGCGACTTCATCACGCTGCCGATGCGTACGTACTCGTCGGGCATGGGAGCCAGGCTCCGGTTCTCCATCGCCGCCGCCAAGAGCCATGACGTTCTGCTGATCGACGAGGCACTGTCCACGGGCGACGCCAAGTTCCAGCGGCGCAGCAAGGAGCGGATCATCGAGCTGCGCAAGGCGGCGGGCACGGTGTTCCTGGTCAGCCACAGCAACAAGTCGATCACCGAGACATGTGACCGGGCGCTGTGGCTGGAGGCGGGGACGCTGCGGATGGACGGCCCGGCGAAGGAAGTCGTCGCCGCGTACGAGAAGTTCACCACCAAGAAGTGAGGTCCGCCGCCGGGAAGTAGGGCCGGGGGCGGCGCGGTCACCTCACGGGCCTGCTCCCCCACAGCCGCAGCAGCCCGCTCCCGGGGTCGCCGCACGCCGGCCAGAGCGCCCCTCCGTGCCCAGCGGGCGGGCGGCACCCGTGACCGGTGCGGGAATCAAGCCGGTCCGGCGATCGAGGACACACGCACCGCCGGACGGTCGGGCATCCCATTCAGCCCCGTCCGGCGTTCGAGGGGGGAGCGGCCGCCGGACGCCCCGGCAGCCGCTCCCCCCTCAGACCACTACGCGTGCGTACGCAGCAACGTCCGCATGGTCCGCATGGCCACCGACAGGTTCGCCAGATCGAACGAGTCCGAACTCCGGATCTCCTCCAGCGTGGTGCGCGAACGCGTCAGGATCGCCGCGTTCTTGTCCTCCCAGGCCGCAAACCGTTCCTCCGGCGTCGACGTCCCGTTGCCCGCACTCAGCACATCCCCGGTGAGCGCGGCATGCGCGGCGTACAGGTCCTCGCGGATGGAGGCGCGGGCCATGGACTGCCAGCGGTCGTTCCGCGGCAGTTCGATGATCCGGTCCATCAGCTGGGAGACGCCCAGCCGGTCGGCGAGGTCGTAGTAGACCTCGGCGACGGCAAGGGGGTCCTTGCCGATGCGCTCGGCGATCGCCACGATGTCGAGCGCCGGGAAGGCGGACGAGAATCCCGCGACGCGCTGCGCCAGCTCGTCCGGGACGCCCGCCTCGGTGAGCTCGTCCAGGATCGCCTGGTACCACTCCTGGTCGGCGCCCTTCAGCATCTTGGGCAGTTCGGCCCAGACCTGGTCGACGCCGTCCTTGAAGAAGCCGATCGTCTCGGCGATCTCCAGCGGCTGCGGCCGGTTGCCGAGCAGCCAACGCGAACCGCGCTCGACGAGCCGGCGCGAGTGCAGCCGGATCCGGGTCTGCACATCGGCGGAGACCTTGTTGTCGAGCGCCTCGACGGCGTCCCACACCTGGCCGAGGCCGAAGATCTCGCGGGCCGCGGCCTGGGCCCGCACGATCTCCTCGATCGACGCGCCGGTCTCCTCCCGCAGCCGGTGCAGGAAGGTCGAACCACCGGTGTTCACCGTGTCGTTGACCAGCACCGTGGTGATGATCTCGCGGCGCAGCGCGTGCCCGTCGACCGCCTCGGGGAACTGCGCGCGCAGCTGTGTCGGGAAGTAGGCGTACAGCAGCTTCTGCAGGTACGGGTCGTCCGGCAGGCTGGTCTTGATCAGCTCGTCGGACGCGGTGATCTTGGTGTAGGCGATCAGCACGGCGAGCTCGGGCTGGCTGAGCCCCTTGCCGCCGTTCAGCAGCTCGCGGATCTGCCGGTCGCTGGGCAGGAACTCCAGCGCCCGGTCGAGGTGTCCGTCGCGGCCGAGACGGCGCATGAAGCGCTGCTGGGCGTGGAGCAGAGAGGCGGACTGGGCGACGGAATTGGCGAGCGCGGTGTTCTGGGCGTAGTTGTTGCGCAGCACCAGACGGCCGATCTCGTCGGTCATCTCGGCAAGCAGCTTGTTGCGCTGCTTGACGGTCATGTCGCCGTCCCGGACCAGGCCGTTGAGCAGGATCTTGATGTTCACCTCGTGGTCGGAGGTGTCCACACCGGCGCTGTTGTCGATCGCGTCGGTGTTGATCCGGCCGCCGCCCCGGGCGAATTCGATCCGGCCGAGCTGGGTGGCACCGAGGTTGCCGCCCTCGCCGACGACCTTGGCCCGCAGGTCCTCGCCGTTGACGCGGATCGCGTCGTTGGCCTTGTCGCCGACGTCCGCGTTCGACTCGGTGGACGACTTGATGTACGTACCGATGCCGCCGTTCCACACCAGGTCGACGCGGGCCTTGAGGATGGTCTTCATCAGGTCGGCAGGCGTCATCTTGGTGACACCCGACTCGATGCCGAGCGCCTCGCGGACGTGCGCGTTGACCGGGATCGACTTCGCGGTACGGGGGTGGATGCCACCGCCCGCGGAGAGCAGTTCCTTGTTGTAGTCGGCCCAGGAGCTGCGCGGCAGGTCGAAGAGCCGGCGCCGTTCGGCGTACGAGGTGGCGGCGTCCGGGGTCGGGTCGAGGAAGATGTGCCGGTGGTCGAAGGCTGCGACGAGCCGGATGTGCTCGGACAGCAGCATGCCGTTGCCGAACACGTCACCGGACATGTCGCCGACGCCGACGACCGTGAAGTCCTCGGTCTGGGTGTCGTGGCCGAGCTCGCGGAAGTGCCGCTTGACGGACTCCCAGGCACCGCGGGCGGTGATGCCCATGCCCTTGTGGTCGTATCCGGCGGAGCCACCGGAGGCGAACGCGTCGCCGAGCCAGAAGCCGTACGAGACGGCCACCTCGTTGGCGATGTCGGAGAAGCTCGCGGTGCCCTTGTCCGCGGCGACGACGAGATAGGTGTCGTCCTCGTCGTGCCGGACGACGCCGACGGGCGGCACGACCTCGCCGGCCACCAGGTTGTCGGTGATGTCGAGCAGCGCCGAGACGAACGTCCGGTACGCGGCGATGCCCTCGGCCATCCACGCGTCGCGGTCGGCTGCCGGATCCGGCAGCTGCTTGGCGACGAAGCCACCCTTGGCGCCGACCGGCACGATGACGGTGTTCTTCACCATCTGTGCCTTGACCAGGCCGAGGATCTCCGTACGGAAGTCCTCCCGCCGGTCCGACCAGCGCAGGCCACCGCGGGCGACCTTGCCGAAGCGCAGGTGGACGCCCTCGACACGCGGCGAGTACACCCAGATCTCGAACGCCGGGCGGGGCGCCGGCAGATCCGGGATGGCCTGCGGGTCGAACTTCATCGAGACGTAGGAATGCGGCTTGCCGCTCTTCGCCTGCTGGAAGAAGTTGGTGCGCAGGGTGGCCTTGATGACGGTGAGGAAGGATCGCAGGATCCGGTCCTCGTCGAGCGAGGCGACCTGGTCGAGTGCCCCGTCGAGCTCTTCGAGGAGACCGTCGATCAGCTCCGTGCCGGCGCTCTGCCGGCCCGGTGACATCCGGGCCTCGAAGAGGGAGACCAGTAGACGGGTGGTGTGGACGTTGTTACGGAGGGTGTCCTCCATGTAGTCCTGGCTGAAGGTCGAACCGGCCTGCCGCAGGTACTTCGCGTAGGCGCGCAGCACCATCGCCTGCCGCCAGTTCAGACCTGCGCCGAGCACCAGGGAGTTGAAGCCGTCGTTCTCGGCCTCACCGGTCCACACCGCGGCGAACGCGTCCTGGAAGCGGTCGCGGGCATCGTCGGCGAGGTAGTTGCCACTGCCGTTGACCTGCGGCATCCGCAGACCGAAGTCGTAGATCCAGGCGTGCGTACGGTCGGCGCAGCGCAGCTCGTAGGGACGCTCGTCGACGACCTCTACACCGAGCCGCTGGAGCGCCGGGAGGACGGCGGAGAGGGAGACCTGCTCGCCGGTCCGGTAGATCTTGAAGCGGCGCTCGCCCGGGGCGGCGCCGACCGGCTCGTACAGGCTGAGCGCGAAATCCTTCTCGTCCTGCTTGAGCGCTTCGAGGTGGACCAGGTCGGCGACGGCGGAGCGCGGCGAGTGGTCGGCCTTGTAGCCCTCGGGGAACGAGTGACCGTATCGCCGCAGCAGCTCGGCGGCACGCTCCTCGCCGCACTCGGCGTTCAGCGCCTCCTGGAAGCCGTCGGCCCAGGAGCGGGCGGCCTCGACGAGACGGGCCTCGATGCGGTCCTTCTCGGCATCGGTGAGGTCGGGCAGCTCGGTGCCGGGTGCGACACGGACGACGAAGTGCAGCCGGGACAGGATCGACTCGGTGTTCCAGGCGGTGAAGTCGACGCTGGTGCCGCCGAGCTCCTCCTTCAGGATGTCGATCAGCCGGAGCCGCACGCCGGTGGTGTAGCGGTCACGCGGCAGGTAGACGATCGCGGAGTAGTAGCGCCCGTACTCGTCCTGGCGCAGGTACAGCCGCAGCCGGCGCCGCTCCTGGAGGTAGAGCACGGAGGTGACGACGGAGCGCAGCTGGTCGACGGGCGTCTGGAAGAGCTCGTCGCGCGGGTACGTCTCCAGGATCTGCAGCAGGTCGCGGCCGTCGTGGCTGTGGGGCGAGAAGCCCGCGCCCTCCAGCACCTCGGCGACCTTGCGGCGGATGACGGGCACCCGGCGCACGGACTCGGTGTAGGCGGCGGACGAGAACAGTCCGAGGAAGCGGCGCTCACCGATGACATTGCCGTCGGCGTCGAACTTCTTCACCCCGACGTAATCGAGGTAGCTGGGACGGTGCACGGTCGACCGGCTGTTCGCCTTGGTCAGGATGAGCAGCTTGCGCTCGCGGGCCTTGGCGCGGGCGTCGGCGGGCAGCCGGTCGAAGGACGGGCTGACCGGGTGTGCCTCGTCCTCGCTGTGGTGCGGGTCGGAGCGCAGGATGCCGAGGCCGGTGCCGGGGACGGCAGCCAGTGCGTCGGTCTCCCTCAGTTCGTACTCGCGGTAGCCGAGGAAGGTGAAGTGGTCGGCGGCGAGCCAGCGCAGCAGCTCCCGCGCCTCGTTCACCTCTTCGTCGGCGAGGGCGTCGAGCGGCTCACCGGGCAGGTCGTCGGCGATGCGCAGCGCGGCGTCACGCATCTTCTCCCAGTCCTCGACGGTCTCCCGTACGTCGGACAGCACCCGGAGCAGGTTCTCGGAGATCTGCTTGAGGTCGGAGCGGTCGGTCTCGCGGTCGATCTCGACGTGGATCCAGGACTCGACGACCGCGTCGTGCGGCAGCGCGGTCCCGGTCGCCTTGGTCCCGTCGGCGCCCTTGCGGGCCTGCGGGGCCGCCGAGAGGCCGTTGCCCTCGGCGAGGACCTCGATGAGCTTGCCGGTGACATCGCGGCGGACGACGATCTGCGGGTGGATCACGACATGGATGCCGCGCCCCTGCCGGGACAGCTCGTTGGTGACGGAGTCGACCAGGAACGGCATGTCGTCCGTGACGACCTCGACCACGGAGTGGCTGGACGTCCAGCCGTTCTCCTCGACGGTCGGGGTGTGCACCCGGACGTTCGCGGTGCCCTGCGGGCGGTTCTCCGCGAGCCGGTAGTGGGAGGAAGCGGCGCCGAAGACATCGACCGGGTCGCGGCCCGCGATGTCCTCCGGAGCGGTGTGCAGGTAGTAGCGCTGGAGGTAGGAGAGCAGCACATCCTGGCCGGGACGCTCGTCCTGCCCGGCACCGGTGCCCTCGGCCCCGGTGCCTGCAACCTGCACCCGGGTGGTACCGCCCGGGCCGCCGACACCACCCCCCGGGCCGTTGTCAGCTACCTTGGCGGCCCGTGCGAGCAGCTCGGCCTTGGCTTCGTCCAGCTTGGTCTGCATGTCCTCTGGCTCCTGTCGCGCGCCGTTGCGTGACGTAGGTGAAAAAGGCGACGTACCGCCACGACACGGGGTTTCCGGTCTGAGACGACGCTATGCCGCTATGAAAGATGCCCGGGACCTTATTGGCCATTTTTGGCAGAGGGTCCGGGCTGAGGGGATCAGTCATGGCCCGGGCACGTTGGCACTCCGGGCGCAGGCCGGGGGCTTCGCTGCCCCCGAGGCATATCGCGCTGATCACGGGGTCCAGGCTATCTCGCCGGTACCCGGAACCGTCATGAGCCGTATGTGTACAAAAGATGGTCCCGAACTTTGACACTCTGGACAGCGCGCAACGGACAGATGCAGGCTTATGGGAGACCGTCCGCGCGAGGGGAGCCGCACCATGGCACCGAAGGTCCTGATCGTCACCGGCGACGCCGCCGAGTCCCTGGAGGTCCTCTACCCGTACCAGCGGCTGCGCGAGGAGGGGTACGACGTCCACATCGCGGCCCCCGCCCGCAAGACTCTCCGCTTCGTGATCCACGACTTCGAGCCCGGCTTCGACACGTACACCGAGAAGCCCGGCTACACCTGGCCGGCCGACCTGGCGTTCTCCGAGGTGGACGCCGGTGACTACGTCGCCCTGGTCATCCCCGGCGGACGCGCCCCCGAGTACCTGCGCAACGACGCCGAGCTCCGCAAGATCCTCAAGGCCTTCTTCGACACGGACAAGCCGGTGGCCCAGATCTGCCACGGCCCCCTGCTGACGGCGGCGATCGGCGAGCTGGGCGGCCGCCGCGTCACGGCCTATCCCGCACTGGAACTCGACATGCAGGCGGCAGGCGCCAGCTTCGAGGACCACGAAGCGGTGGTCGACGGCAACCTGATCTCGTCCCGCGCCTGGCCGGACCACTCGGCCTGGATGCGCGAATTCCTGAAGGTCCTGCGCACCACGGCCCCGGCGGTCTAAGGGCTGTCCCGCAATCCCTGGCGGGCGCACGACGACAGCTACGGCACCTCGCTGCGTTGTCGGAACGCCCGGATACGTCCAGTATGAGGACGCCCCTCCGCCTTGCGATGCACCGCATCTGACGCCGCGCGCCGATCCACCAGGGATTTCGGGACAGCCCTTGGGCCCCTCCCTCACGGATCATTCCGGGCCTTTTCGGATCATTTCCGGCCCGGCGGTCCCGCCGCTCAGACGGCCATCTGCTCGGCGAGCGCCACAGCCTCGTCCAGACTGTCCACCACCGGCACCCCGGCCGCCTCCAGGCTGCTCCGGCTGTGCGACCCCCCGGTGTAGAGCACCGCGCGCGCACCGACATGGGCCGCGGCCACCGCGTCGTCCACCGCGTCACCGATCACCACCGTGCGCTCGGGAGACACCCCGTCCATCGCGGCGAGATGCCGCTCCATGTGCTGCGCCTTGCTGCCGCCGGACGGCCCGGTGCGGCCGTCGACCCGGGTGAAGTGCCGCTCGATCCCGTATCCCCGCACCACCGGAACCAGCTGCTCGTGGACGTACATGCTGAGCAGCGACTGGCTACGGCCGGCCAGCTGCCACTGGGCGAGCAGTTCCTCGGCACCCGCGGTGAGACCGCAGACGACCCGCTGCTCCGTGTAGTACCGGTGGAAGCTCCCGTCCATCCGCTCCCACTCGGCCTCGGTGGGCAGTCGGCCCATCAGCCGCTCGTAGAAGCGCGGGATAGGGATGCAGTACATCTCGCGGTACTGCTCGAGCGTGATCGGCTCCAGGCCGACCTCGGCGAACGCGGCGTTCGTCGCGCCGATGACCGCTGTGTTGTCGTCGAGCAGTGTGCCGTTCCAGTCCCAGACCAGATGCGTGCGGTGCTTACCGTTCGTCCCCATGGAATGAAAATACCCGCCGGGTACGACAACGGGTCCGCGCCCTCGGCGTCCGCGCCCGTCAGCCGATCAGGTTCGGAATCTCCTGCACCCCGAACCAGAGCAGCTCATGGTCCTCCGCACCGTCCACGACGAACTGCGCGTCGTCGTCGCCGAGGTCCGCTGCGCCGAGCACCGACGCGGCCGCCGCCACGTCCTTCTCCGCGTCGTCCGCGTCGACATGCACCGCGGCCGCCTTCGCCAGCGCCACCGCGGAAGCGATGCGCACCTCGCCGAGCGACGAGGGGTCCAGACTGTGGTCGGGGTCGGCTACCGCTTGCCCGTCCGGGACGTCGACGGCGACGACCGCTCGCCTGCGCACCGCACCGGGGTCCCCGGCGATCAGGCGCAGCGAAGCGGCCGCGGCCCGGTTGAGCGCCGCGTACTCCAGCTCCTCGATGTCGTCGGAGACGTACCACTCACGCAGCGCGGGAGTCACCGCGTACGCGGTGAGCGGACCGGGGCCGATTTCGCCCGCCCGGTGCGCCGCTGCGAGACCGGAGAGGGTCAGGGGGACGTACACGCGCATGGCTGGCCGCTTTCGTAGTCGGAGACGCCCTCAGGATACGTGCGCGTCCCCCTTCGGGGTTACGAGTACGGCCGCCGGCCCGTCCACCCGGCAACCGCCCGTCACCCTCCCCACGCCTTCCCAGAGCCTTGCGGCACCGGGCCCGCCACCCGGATAGGTGAACTTCACGCACCGCGCCACGCGACCCCTCGTCGCTTGCGGCCGCGTCCGCCGCCCCCGTAGAAGATCCACAGCAGAAGTTACCGCCCGGTATCAGCCGGGCTCGGATCACGGGGGCGATCAACGATGAGCATGAACAGGACCCGGCCCGCCGGACGCCACGACCGGCGCAGGCCCGAGACCGTACCGTCGCAGCGCCGGACACCTCAGCGGGTGCTGCGCCCGCACCACTGGTTCGCGGAGCGCCTCCTGGCGGTCCTCAGCGGCCACCGCCCGGTGCACTGGATGCTCGGCCACACAATCGGCGAGGCGTACGACCAGCTCGCCGAACTGGCCCCGGCCACCCCGCTGAGGGCCCGCGGCGCCCGCCCGGTGGTACGCCAGTGCCACGGTGCGCAACCCGCCCCGGGCGTGGTGGAGGCCTGCGCGAGCATCGCGGCGGGCGAACAGGTACGGGCAATGGCATTCCGCCTGGAGCAGGGCCCCGACCTCCGCTGGCGCTGCGCCGCGGTGGAACTCGGCATCCCCGCCCCGCCCACCGAATCAAACCCGTCCACCACCCCGGGGCCGCCCGGCGATTGAGACAAGGCGCCCCGGCGCCCCGGCACCCCCGCCCCGCCCCACACACACGGCTGGGGCCGGACACCTCTCGGTGCCCGGCCCCAGCCGCCCTGCTACACAGACCCACGTCAAAGAGCCGCGGGCGCCGCAGCAACCGCAAACTACTTCTTGCGGCGCCGCCCGCCACCACCGTTCTTCTGCGCCTTGCGCCGCTCCGCCCTGGTCAGCCCGTCCGACTCCGACACCACTCCACCGTCACCGTTGGAGAAGTCGCCCTCGACGACGCCGCCCTCCCCGTCCACCGTGGGAGCGGAGAAGTGCAGCCGGTCGGGACGCTGCGGAGCGTCCAGCCCCTTGGCGCGGATCTCCGGACGCGCCCCGGCCGGAACCGTGGCGTCCTCCTTGGACAGCGACGGCCGCTCGGCCGCGTCCTGCACCGGAACTTCCTCGACCTGCTGCTCGACCTGGACCTCCAGGTTGAACAGGTAGCCGACGGACTCTTCCTTGATGCCCTCCATCATGGCGTTGAACATGTCGAAGCCCTCGCGCTGGTACTCGACCAGCGGGTCCTTCTGCGCCATGGCCCGCAGGCCGATGCCCTCCTGGAGGTAGTCCATCTCGTAGAGGTGCTCACGCCACTTGCGGTCCAGGACGGACAGCACCACGCGTCGCTCGAGCTCACGCATGATGTCCGAGCCGAGCTGCTTCTCACGCTCGTCGTACTGCTCGTGGATGTCGTCCTTGATGGACTCGCCGATGAACTCGGCGGTGATCCCCGCCCGGTCCCCGGCAGCGTCCTCGAGCTCGTCGACGGTGACCTTCACCGGGTAGAGCTGCTTGAACGCACCCCACAGCCGGTCGAGGTCCCACTCCTCGGCGAAGCCCTCGGCGGTCTCCTGCCGGATGTAGTCGTCGATGGTGTCGTCCATGAAGTGACGGATCTGCTCCTGCAGGTCCTCACCCTCGAGGACGCGACGGCGCTCGCCATAGATGACCTCACGCTGCCGGTTGAGCACCTCGTCGTACTTCAGGACGTTCTTACGCGTCTCGAAGTTCTGCTGCTCGACCTGCGACTGCGCGGACGCGATGGCCCGCGTCACCATCTTGTTCTCGATCGGCACGTCGTCCGGCACATTCGCCATCGACATGACGCGCTCGACCATCTGCGCCTTGAACAGCCGCATCAGGTCGTCACCCAGCGACAGGTAGAAGCGGGACTCGCCCGGGTCGCCCTGACGGCCGGAACGACCGCGCAGCTGGTTGTCGATACGCCGCGACTCGTGCCGCTCGGTACCGAGCACGTACAGCCCGCCGAGCTCCTTGACCTCTTCGAACTCCGCCCTCACGGCCTGCTCGGCCCTGGCCAGCGCGGCGGGCAGCGCGGCCGCCCACTCCTCGACGTGCTCGACGGGGTCGAGGCCGCGCTGGCGCAGCTCCGCCTCGGCGAGGTCGTCGGGGTTGCCGCCGAGCTTGATGTCCGTACCGCGGCCGGCCATGTTCGTCGCGACCGTGACGGCGCCCTTGCGGCCGGCCTGGGCGACGATCGTCGCCTCACGGTCGTGCTGCTTGGCGTTGAGGACCTCGTGCTGCACACCGCGCTTGGAGAGCTGCTGCGAGAGGTACTCGGACTTCTCGACCGAGGTGGTGCCGACCAGGATCGGCTGGCCCTTCTCGTGCTTCTCGGCGATGTCGTCGACGACCGCGGCGAACTTCGCGACCTCGGTCCGGTAGATCAGGTCGGACTGGTCCTGCCGGACCATCGGCCGGTTCGTCGGGATCGGCACGACGCCCAGCTTGTAGATCTGGTGGAACTCGGCGGCCTCGGTCATCGCCGTACCGGTCATACCGGAGAGCTTGCCGTAGAGGCGGAAGAAGTTCTGCAGGGTGATCGTGGCGAGAGTCTGGTTCTCGTCCTTGATGTCCACCCCTTCCTTCGCCTCGATCGCCTGGTGCATGCCCTCGTTGTAGCGGCGGCCGGCGAGGATACGGCCGGTGTGCTCGTCGACGATCATGACTTCGCCGTCGATGACGACGTAGTCCTTGTCCTTCTTGAAGAGCTCCTTGGCCTTGATGGCGTTGTTGAGGTACCCGACGAGAGGGGTGTTCACCGACTCGTAGAGGTTCTCGATGCCGAGCCAGTCCTCGACCTTCGCGACACCGGGCTCATGGATGGCGACGGTCCGCTTCTTCTCGTCGACCTCGTAGTCGCCGGTCTCCTCGATGCCCTTGAGCGGGTTGCCGGCCTCGCCCTTGGTCAGACGCGTGACCAGCTTGGCGAAGTCGCCGTACCACTTGGTGGCCTGGTCGGCCGGACCGGAGATGATCAGCGGGGTACGGGCCTCGTCGACGAGGATCGAGTCGACCTCGTCGACCACGGCGAAGTTGTGGCCCCGCTGGACGAGCTCGTCCGCGGACCACGCCATGTTGTCGCGGAGGTAGTCGAAGCCGAACTCGTTGTTCGTGCCGTACGTGATGTCGCAGCGGTACTGCTCGCGGCGCTGGGCCGGCGTCATGTTGGCCAGGATGCATCCGACGGTCAGGCCCAGGAACTTGTGGACCCGGCCCATCATTTCGGAGTCTCGTTCGGCCAGATAGTCATTGACCGTGATCAGGTGCACGCCCTTGCCGGAGAGCGCGTTGAGATACGCGGGCAGGGTGCCGACGAGGGTCTTGCCCTCACCGGTCTTCATCTCGGCGACATAGCCGAGGTGCAGGGCAGCGCCGCCCATCATCTGGACGTCGTAATGGCGCTGTCCGAGGACACGCTTCGCGGCCTCTCGGACCGTTGCGAATGCCTCGGGAAGCAGGTCGTCCAGGCTCTCGCCGTCCGCGTACCGTTCCTTGTACTCGTCGGTGAGCGCCCGCAGCTCGGCGTCGGAGAGGTTGACGAAGTCCTCTTCGATGGAGCTGACCTGGTCCGCGATGCGGTGCAGTTTGCGCAGGATCTTGCCTTCGCCTGCACGCATGAGCTTGTTGAAGACGGACACTGAGGCTGGTCTCCTTGCCGGTCGGGCCTGGCACTGGGTCGTGTTATGGACGCTGGCGCGGGCACGGCAGGTGGGCCCCACCGCAACGGCCATCGTAAGCGAGGACCCCGCCGCGCCGGGAGGGCTGCCGCCGCGTTGCCCCCACTGGGCCCCTTCGAGTCAACGGACGGAGGGCCCCGAAGGTGCCGGGAACCCCGAAAAGTGTTCGCTTCACTGTCGGCGCCCACCAGAATCCGTACATGGAGCCGATCACTCTCACCACCGAGCGTCTGCTGCTGCGGCCCTTCCACGGGGGTGACGCGGAAGAGGTGCACGCCGCCTGCCAGGACCCGGACATCCAGCGCTGGACGGTCGTCCCCTCCCCGTACACCCACGCCGACGCGGAACTCTTCACCCGAAAGCTGTCCCCCGGCGGCTGGCAGGACGACTCGATGTACAACTTCGCGGTGGTTCTGCGCGACGGCGGGGCCGTGACAGGCGCGCTCGGCATCAACCGCCGCAACCTGCACGGCACGTACGAGGTGGGGTTCTGGACCGCGAAGGAGCACCGCGGTCTCGGTTACATGACGGAGGCGGTACGGGCCGCGGCCCGCTGGACCTTCACCTCGCTCGGCGGGGACCGGCTGGAGTGGCGGGCCGAGGTGGGCAACGAGCCCTCGCGGGCCGTGGCGCGGCGAGCGGGCTTCCGCATGGAGGGCGAGCAGCGGTCGGGGCTGCTGAACAAAGGGGTGCGGCGGGACATCTGGGTCGGCGCGCTGCTCCCTTCCGACCTCGGTCTGCCGGGCGCCCACCCGTATCTCCCGGCCACGCCCCCCACCGCCGGTCCCTCGGCCGCCCTCCCCTCCGGTGCGGTCCCCGGTCTCCCCACGGGTCTGTCCGGTGCACCGTGAACGGATGTCAGTGGCGCCCTCTAGGGTGCGAGACATGACGCCAGTGCCGCCTCCCGCAGCCGAACTCTCCGCCGACCAGGCTCGCAGAATCGCCCTGCGCGCCCAGGGTTTCCTCGGCGCGCCGGACCGCCGGGCCGGGGTGCCGGGCGTGCTGCGGCACCTCGGTGCCGTACAGCTCGACACGATCTCGGTGCTGGCCCGCTCGCACGAACTGATCCCGTACGCACGTCTCGGCGCCGTCGGCCGGCGCACGGTCGAGGACGCGTACTGGTCGGCCGGCCGCAGCTTCGAGTACTGGTCGCATGCGGCGTGCATCCTGCCGGTCGAGGAGTGGCCGCACTTCGCGTTCCGCCGCCGCGCATACCGCTCGCGCCCGCACTGGCACCACGACCTGCCGGACGGGGCCTACGACGCGGTGATCAAGCAGCTGCGCGCCGAGGGCCCGCTGACGGCGACGGAGCTGGGCGGCGCGAAGAACGGCGGGGAGTGGTGGGACTGGTCCGCGTCGAAGGTCGCCGTCGAGCGAGCCCTGATGTACGGCGAGGTGGTGTGCACCGAGCGGCGCAGTTGGAAGCGGGTGTACGACCTCGCCGAGCGCGCCCTGCCCGACGCCGTACTCCACGACGATCTGGACGACAGGGAGTGCCTGCGGCGGCTGGTCACGCTCGCGGGCCGGTCCCTGGGGGTCGGCACCCGTGCCGACATCGCGGACTACCACCGACTCAAGGGCGAGCAGTTCGATGCGGTGGTGGCGGACTCCGGTCTGGTACCGGTGACGGTGGAGGGCTGGGCGAAGCCTGCCTGGGCCGACCCCGCGGCGCTGGCCTCGGAGCCCCGGGGACGGCACCGTACGACGCTGCTGTCGCCGTTCGACTCACTGATCTGGGAGCGTGCCCGGACGGAGCGGATATTCGCCTTCACGCATCGCCTGGAGGCCTACGTCCCCAAGCCCAAGCGGATCCACGGCTATTTCGCGATGCCGCTGCTGGCCGGCGGCAAGCTGCAGGGCCGGGTCGATCCGGCGCGCGAGGGCACCACGCTGGTCGCCCGGCAGGTGTCCCTGGCGGGCAGGAAGGCCGTGCCGCCGATGGCCGAGGCCCTGGTGGAAGCGGCGTCCTGGGTCGGTTGTACGGACGTACGACTGGAGCGAGTCGACGCACCGGAGCTGCGCGAGCCGCTCGCCCAGGAAATCGCCCGCGCCCTCAATTGACCATGCCCTCGCTTTACCTGATCTCGAGGATCTTCTCGCGCATGGCATAGACCACTGCTTCCATCCTGGAGTGCAGCTGCAGCTTCTCCAGAATGTTGCGCACGTGGTTCTTCACGGTGTTCTCGGAAATGAACAGTTCCTTCGCGATATCGCGATTGTTCATGCCCGTGGCAACCAGTTTGAGGACTTCGAGCTCCCGGTCGGTCAGCCGCGGCGCCGGCACCAGTCGGCGCTCGTCGGTCCGCTGGATCATCGACTTGAACTCGGTGAGCAATTTGGACGCCATGGACGGGCTGATCTGGGACTGCCCGTCGGCGACCGCACGGATCGCCGTGGCCACCTCGTCCGTGGAGATCTCCTTGAGGAGATAGCCGGTGGCGCCCGCCTTGATCGCGTCGTAGAGGTCCGCCTCCTCGTCGCTGATCGTCAGCATGATGATCTTCGCGCTGGGGGCCACCTCCTTGATGGACGTGCAGGCCTCGATGCCGCCCCGCTTGGGCATGCGCACATCCATCAGCACGATGTCCGGCAGCAGATCGGCCGCCTTGTCGACCGCCTCCGCCCCGTCACCCGCCTCACCGACGACCTGGATGTCCTCCTCCTGGGCGAGGACGATCTCCAGACCTCTGCGGAAGAGCGCATGGTCGTCCACCACCAGGACGCGGATCGGCTCCTTGCACGAACCGCTGTCCGCGTCAGCACCGGTATCGGCACCGGCAGGGTCGTCTCCACCGTCATTCGCATCGCGCACGGGCCCGAAGGTGTCCGCCATCGTTCCTCCCCCTGAAGGCCATGGCCTGAAGTTCATAAACGCTCCGCCAACGGCAGTTCACAGAGCACCGATTGGCTTGGGGCGCCATGCTTTCATGCCTGGACGTCAGAGCGGTGGTTCTGTCGTCGCACGCGGGTGCCCCTGGCGCGAATTACGCCCCAGGGGCACCACCGATGCGGGGCGTCAGCCGCCGAGCGCACCGCCCGCGCCGCCCGCCCCGTCAGCGGCCAGCGGGTCGGTCCTCAGATGAATGACACCGTAGTCGTAAGCATGCCGCCGGTAGACGACACTGGGCTCCTTCGTCTCGGAGTCGACGAACAGATAGAAGTCGTGCCCGACCAGCTCCATCTCGTAGAGCGCCTGGTCGAGCGTCATCGGCGCCGCGACGTGCGTCTTCTCGCGCATCACCAGCGGCCCTTCGCCCTGTACCTCGAGCGTGCCGATCCTGGTGACGGGTACAGACGGGCCGGCGCCGTCGCCGGCCAGGTCGCCCTCGCTGTTGAAGGACGCCGTACCCGGCACCGTCTCGGCGACTTCGGCAGCGGGAATCCGGCCGTTTCCACGGCGGCTGAAGCGCTTGTCGTGCTGCTTGCGCAGCCGTGCCTCCAGCTTTCCGGTGGCCAGGTCCAGCGCTGCGTACGGGTCGCCTGCGGCCGCTTCAGCACGGATTACCGGCCCACGCGAGCGGAGCGTGATCTCCACTCGGTCCGAGCGGTCTGCCTGACGGGGGTTTGGCTCCTTGGACACCTCGACGTCGAGGCTGATCACCTTGCCGTCGAACTTCTGGATCTTGTCCAGCTTCAGCTTCTCGGCCACGTGCTTGCGGAACCGCTCGGGCACCTCGGTCTTGCGGCCCTTGACGACGATGTCCACGCAGAACTCCGTTCCCGGATCGCTCCGCTCAGCGGCGGAGCATCTCCCTTTTGCACCAGGCCCCGGTGGTCGCCGGAGCCGCGGACTCGGTGACTTCCACCTCCTCCTCCCCCGTCGGGGAGGTATCCACCCCACCGATCTCTTTGAACGTCTGGCCTACCGGTGAGTCGCCTGCCCGAAACCTGGTGGTGCACTCGTCGAGGTCTGGCATTCACCATTCCTCACAACCGAACATAGCCTGATCGGCCGGATGTCGGCACCCGCTACTCGCACGTACCTCCGTTCAGGGCCCTTTACCCACTCACTACCTGCAACGATGCAAGTCCACTAGCAGTTCCGGTTTATTGCGAAGGCAGTCGGAGACGCTGCGACAACGGCCGCCTGCCCCGTTCCGGAACCCGGTCTTCTCCGCCCGCTCGCGGCTTCGACCGCCCGTGCAGCCTCCGTCAGCGAGGCCCCGGTCGTCATGAGGTCGTCCACGAGTACTACCCGTTCGGCCGCAAGCAGCCGCTCACCACCGGACACCACCTCCAGCGCACCCGCCAGATTCGCCTGCCGCTGCCAGGCACCGAGCCCCGACTGATCGGTCACCGGGCGTCGTTGCCGCAGCACCGGAACCACTCTGGCCGGAATCCCACCGCGCCTCAGCTCGCCCGCTGCGGCCAGCGCGATCCGGAGTGTCGGATCATGCCCGCGCGCCGCAACGGCCCGCCGCGCCGACGGCACGGGGACGAGCAGCGGCCCCGGACCGCCCGCCTGCCCCGTCCCGGTGCGCACAGCCCCCGCCAGCGCCCTGCCGAGCACCCGCGACAGAGGAAGCGCGCCACGCTCCTTGTGTGCCAGAAGCACCGCCCGTACCGCGTCCTCGTACGCGGCGGCGGCATGCACCACCGGCAGCCCCGCGGGCTCCGGCGAGGGTCTCACCCGCTGCGGGGTCGCTCCGTACAGCACCGCCCGACAGTCCTCGCACAGCTCGCTCCGCGGCCTGCCGCAGCCACCACAGGCCACCGGCAGCACCAGTCCGGCGATCTCCCGCCACCACCCCCGCATATCTCCACTGTGCCCCCGGCCCGCGAACCCGGCCACCCCTGTGGAAAACGCGGGCGCCCTCGCGCATGGCCCGTCGTCGACCCACCTGCACAGGCCTCAGCCCGGGTAGACCAGCGACGAGCCTTCCTTGAGCACCGTCTGCCAGTTGTCGCCCGGCGACAGCTTCACTATCCCGTCACCCTCGGTGTCCGCCATCAGCGGCAACTGCTCGTCGTCCGCCGCCGCGACCGCCGACACCTGGTTCACCCCGGGCAGCACACCCGAGGCCGGTGCCGAACCATCCGCCTGGACATAGCGCACTTGCTGCACGCCGCCCTGTTCCTTGCCGACCACCACGAGACGGCTCCGGCCCGACCAGGACATCGCGGTGACATCCGCCAGCTGCGGCGCGGCCTGCCGCAGCTCCACGACGGAGACCTCCTGCTTCGAGTCCGGTCCCTGACGCTCGATCCGGCCGATTTTCAGCGTGGTGCGCCCGTCCTTTGTCAGCAGCAGTGCGATCCGCACCCCGTCCGCCGACAGCCGCAACGCCTCCAGCCGCGCTCCGTCCAGGCTCGGCACCGTGACCTCCGACGGCTTACCGGCACCCGCGGCCAGTCGCAGCAGCCGGGAGTTCTCCGGGTCCCGGTCGGCCACCCAGAGATCGCCCCGCCCGTCCCAGCTGGGTGCCGACAGACGGTCGTTCAGATTCTTGCCGCTGCTGGTCACCGCGGGCGCGGGCAGCTCACCCTCCGAGACGATGGAGGACACGTACAGGGACTCGTTGTTCTGCGAGACCGCTGCCGCCAGCTGCTCGTCACGGGCCACGCCGACCGCGCTCATCCGCACCGGTCCGTCACCGAACGGGCCGGTGACCGGCTCCGGATCGCCGCTGCCCCCGGTGGATCCCGGGATGCACTCGACATGCCCCTTGGCATCGACGAAGTACTGGCTGTCGGGCCCGCCCGACGAACCGTCCGGAGCGAACTCCTCCGCCTGATCGGCGCCCAGCACACACAGCGGCGAGCTGTCGGACCGCTGCAGCTCCACCTGCTCGACCCGGGCGGACGTCAGGTCTCGCACGGTGTAGAGCACCTGAGAGGCCATCATGCGGCAGGAGCGCTGTCCGACGTTGTCCGCCCTCTTGTTCAGCGGAACCTTCAGGACGCTGCGGTCGTCGGGCGCCAGCGAGGTGACGCCCTTGCGCAGCGCCGTACTGGTGGGGAAGCGGGAGTCGACCACCGGCCGCAGCCAGCTGGTCGGCCCCTCGATGAGACTGCGGACCGTCTGCGTCACCGTGTCCATCCCTGTGACGGGATCCGTCCGGTTGCGTACGTAGACGGGGTCGGCAACCAGCGTGGACTGTCCTGCAGTCCGCCCGGCGGCGAAGTAGTACTTGTTGACGGAACGGTAGAGGCGCTTGAAGTCGGACTGGCCGAGCAGCAGACCGTCCGGCACGAGGTCGATGCGCCACTCCTTGCCGTCCGGCCCGTTCTGCCGCACCAGATGCAGGGTCCGGCTGAACTCCGTGGGTGCGACCGGCTGGTAGGCGCTCTGCGCGTCGACCGTCGCCACCTTCTCGCCGGTCAGCGTGTAGCTGAGCTCCGTGCTGCCGCGGTCGCCGTCGTGGACCGGGCGGTCGCTGCGGTTCGGCGCCTTGGAGAGGACCGTGGTGAACGCGCTCGGCTTCCAGGTGCCGGCCGCCTTCTTCGTCAGGTACTTGCGGGTGGTCCTGAAGCCGGGGTCGTCGCTGGTCATGGACTCCAGGAAGCCGTCGACCACCTCGCTGGGAGTGGCGTTGTCACGCGGCGCCACCGCGTACACCTGGACCTGGGAGTCGCCCGGCTGCGAGGCGTCGACCGCCTTGACGTCCCCGGTGACGGGCATCGAGCCGCATGCGGACAGCAGCACGATGCCGCACCCCAGCAACGCGGTCAGCCCCACCGCACGTCCATGGCCGTCCTGACGACGGTCAGTGCCCACGAGTCGTGTCCTCCTGCTCCGGGTGGTGTGCAGCAGATTCGATGTCGCCACCCGGCCGGTCGTCGGCGGGGCGGGCGACCACCCGGGCGCCGCTGCCCGGCAGAGCCGCCGGATGCACCGAAGCGGGCGCCGTGCGGGGAGCGACGGAGTTACGCGCCGGCACGGGCAGCGGCGACCGGTCCGGGCCGGCCTGCTGGGCCGGGACCGAGGTCAGCCGGTGCTCGCTGCCGGTCGTGACGCCGTCCGCAGCCCGCTCCCGGTTCTCCCGGTTGCGGCGCGAGTCCTCGGGCTCCAGCGGTATCGGCGATCCGCGCAGCGGCTCGTCCGCCGTACGCGGCAGGGTGAGGCGGAACTGCGAGCCACCGCCCGGCTCGCCCCACGCCTGCAGCCAGCCGCCGTGCAGCCGGGCGTCCTCGACGGCGATCGACAGCCCGAGACCGGTGCCGCCCGTCGTCCGGGCCCGCGCCGGGTCGGCGCGCCAGAAGCGGTTGAACACCCGGGTCGCCTCCCCCGGCTTGAGACCCACGCCGTAGTCCCGGACGGCGACGGCGACCGCTCCTCCGGCCACCCCCATCCGCACCACGACATCCCGGCCCTCGCCGTGCTCGACGGCGTTGACGACGAGGTTGCGCAGCACACGCTCGACCCGCCGTGCGTCGGCCTCCGCGATCACCGGCTGCTCGTCACCGACCACCCGGATCCGGGTGCCCTTGCGCTCGGCGAGCGGCTCGGCACCGCCGATCACCCGTCGTACGACCTGCCGCAGGTCTATCGGCTCGGCCTCCAGCGCCGCGGCGCCCGCGTCGAACCGGCTGATCTCCAGCAGGTCGGAGAGCAGCGACTCGAACCGGTCGAGCTGGTCCCCGAGGAGCTCGGCGGAGCGCGCCGTCACGGGGTCGAAGTCGACGCGCGCCTCATGGATGACATCGGCGGCCATCCGCACTGTCGTCAGCGGGGTCCGCAGCTCGTGCGATACGTCCGATACGAAGCGCCGCTGCATCCGGGAGAGCTCCTCCAGCTGCTGGATCTTCAGCTGGAGGTTCTGCGCCATCTTGTTGAAGGCCTCACCGAGCCGGGCGATGTCGTCCTCGCCGGTGACCTTCATCCGCTCCTGGAGCCGGCCCGCGGAGAGCCGCTCGGCGATTCCCGCCGCCATCCGAACGGGTGTGACGACCTGCCGCACCACGAACCAGGCGATGGCCCCGAGCAGCACGACCACGAACAGTCCCGCGGTCGCCAGGGTGCCCTTGACCAGGGTCAGTGACTTCTCCTCCTGCGTCAGCGGGAAGAGGTAGTAGAGCTGGTACGGATTGTGGTCGATGTCGTACAGGCGCTTGCCCACGACGAGCCCCGGCTGCGACTCCTGCCCGTTCGCATACCTGATCAGCGAGTACGTCTGGAACGCGCCCGGCCCCTTGTCCACGGCCTCCCGCAGGCTCTGCGGGATGCTGGCTGCTTCCACGCTGCCCGAGCCTCGCGGCGCACGGGTGCCGTCGTCGGCGCTGAGCGCCACCACGTTGAACGCGTTCTTGCCGCCGCTGGCGAGCTGATCGACGAGCTCGGTCCGCCACGAGTTGTTGGCCGTCGCCCCGTCACCGGCATCGCCTCCCTGCCCACCGGGGGTGAGCGGAAAGTTCGCCTTGTCCTGGGCCGCCGCGAAACCGCCGGCAGCCTGTGTCTGAGCAGCCTTGCCCTTCGCGTCGAGCAGGCCGTTGCGCACCTGCCCGATCACGACCAGGCCGAGCAGCAGGACCACACCGAGCGACATGAGCAGCGTGCCCGCGACGACCCGCAGCTGGAGATTGCGCCGCCACAGCCGGACGGCGGGCAGCAGCGGACGCCGCACCCACCGCATCAGCAGTCGCGGCACGGGGCCGCCGGGCGCCCGGTCGTGGAACAACCGGCCGCCCCGCAGAAGCGTCCCCAACGACGAAGGCCCACGTCCTGAACCGGCAGCCCGCCCCGTACGGACTCCCGGCCCCCCGGGCTTCGGAGCAGCGCTACCCAGGGACATGTCAGCTCGGTCCGGCCTTGTAACCGACACCTCGGACGGTCACCACGATCTCCGGCCGCTCCGGGTCCTTCTCGACCTTGGAACGCAGCCGCTGGACATGCACATTCACCAGACGGGTGTCGGCGGCATGGCGATACCCCCACACCTGCTCGAGCAGTACTTCACGGGTGAAGACCTGCCACGGCTTACGGGCGAGCGCGACCAGTAGGTCGAACTCCAGCGGGGTCAGAGCGATGGACTGCCCCTCCCGCTTCACCGAGTGACCGGCCACATCGATGACCAGGTCCCCGATGGTCAGCTGTTCCGGTGCCGGCTCCTCCGACCTGCGCAAACGTGCCCTGATCCGGGCAACCAACTCCTTAGGTTTGAACGGTTTGACGATGTAGTCGTCGGCCCCGGACTCCAGGCCCACCACCACATCGACCGTGTCGCTCTTAGCCGTGAGCATGACGATCGGCACACCCGACTCGGCCCTGATCAGCCTGCAGACCTCGATGCCGTCCCGTCCGGGCAGCATGAGATCCAGCAGGACCAGGTCCGGCTTGGCCTCACGAAATGCGGCAAGTGCCTTGTCGCCGTCCGCTACGAACGACGGCTCGAACCCTTCACCACGCAGCACAATCCCGAGCATCTCGGCCAGTGCGGTGTCGTCGTCGACGACAAGGACGCGTCCCTTCATAATCGACATCATCCCATTAGCTAATCGTTATCTGCGATGACCTGGCACACAGCTCTGCCAGTCCGACCCCCGTGACCGGGGAAACTGCACCCTCCTCCGTGACGATCGCCGTGATCAGTTCCGGCGGCGTGATGTCGAATGCGGGGTTGTACGCCTGGGTTCCCAGCGGTGCCACGAGCAGTCCGCCCGCATCCTCGCCGCCCGGTCCGACCTGTGGAGATGTGAGCTCCGTCACCTCTCGGGCGGGGCGCTGCTCCACAATGATCGACGCCCCGTCCGTGGTCTCCAGATCCACGGTCGTGGTCGGCGCCACCACAATGAACGGCACATGGTGGTATTTGGCAAGCACCGCCAGCGGATAACTCCCGACTTTGTTCGCCACGGATCCGTCCGCCGCGATGCGGTCGGCGCCTATGAGCACGGCATCGACCTCCCCCGCGGCGAACAGCGAACCCGCCGCGTTGTCCGTGAGCAGGCTGTATGCCATCCCGTTGCGCGCCGCCTCATAAGCGGTCAGCCGAGCCCCCTGCAACAGCGGACGCGTCTCGTCCACCCAGAGCCTTCGCAGCCGTCCTGCCCGGTGCGCGCGGAGCGCCACAGCGAAGGCCGTGCCCTCCCCGCCCGAGACGAGTGCCCCCGAATTGCAGTGGGTGAGCAGCTGATGCCCGTCGCCCGGCAGCAGCTCGTCGAGCAACGCGAGCCCGTACTGCGCCATGCGCCGACTGGCCTCGGCGTCCTCCCGGTGCAGCGCCTTGGCCTCCGCCAGCGCCGCCGCGGCCGCCCGCTGCGGATCCGCACCTTTGTCCAGCGCCGCCCAGTACGCCGCCGCCGCACGCCGCACCCCGTATCCGAGGTTCACGGCGGTGGGCCGCGCCCGCTCCAGCAGCCCCGCGGCCTCCTCGACGTCATGGCCCCGGACAGCGGCCAGCGCCACCCCGTAGGCCCCGGCAATGCCCAGCAACGGCGCCCCGCGCACAGCCAGCGTCTGGATCGCCCGCACCAGCGCGGGCACATCCGCACACACCCGCCCGACCTCCTCGGCAGGAAGCCGCGTCTGGTCGAGGAGCACCAGCACAGGCCCTTCCGGAGGCTCGTCCCAGCGGATGGAGGGAAGCGCGGGAGGCTCGATGCCCACCGGCGATTGCGCGTCCTGATCAGCCATCCGCCCAGTCTGCCCGGTGAGCCGCCCACAAATGAAGGTGCGAAGGAGATCGGGCACCCGGCCCGTACAGGACCAACGCGTGGCACGATGGCTGCCAACCTGCCGCCCCGATGAGCGGACAGGACCGTGAAGGAGCGAGAATGAACGACACTCCGGGCTGGGCCTCGCCCGGATCTGCCCCCTCCGACAGCCAGGAGGCGGGCGTCCCCCAGCCTTCCGCGCCCACGGACGGCGACGGCAACGCCGGGAACTGGTCTCCCACGCAGCCGCCCGCAGGGCAGTGGTCCCCACCGAGCATCCCCGGTCACGGCGCACCGCCGCCCGCCCCCGGCTGGGGCAGCAGGCCGCAGGGATCCGGCTGGGGTCAGCCACCTGCGGCAAAGCCCGGTGTCATCCCGCTCCGCCCGCTCGGCGCCGGGGAGATCCTCGACGGTGCGGTCTCCGCGATGCGCGCGCACTGGCGCACGGTCCTCGGACTCACACTCACCGTTTCCGTGATCGCCCAGATCGCCATCATCCTCGTGCAGCGCTACCTGCTGCCGGAACGAGCGTCGGTCGACCCGAACGCGACCGGCGCGGAGGCGCTCCGCCAGGCCGCCGACTCCGCCCAGTCCTCCCTGATCTACAGCGCCCCGTCCACGCTCATCAGCCTGATCGCGACGCTCTTCACCACTGCCATGCTCACCGTGGTGATCAGCCGTTCGGTACTGGGCCGCTCCGTGACGCTCTCCGAAGCGTGGGCCGAGGCCCGGCCCCGCCTGCTCCAGCTGCTGGGCCTGACCCTGCTGCTGGCGTTGATGGCCGCCGGAATCATGGCAGTGGGCGTGCTGCCCGGTGCACTGATGGGCTCCACCGCAGGCGTCGCCCTCATCCTTATCGGCTTCATGGCCGCCTGTGCCGTCGTCATCTGGCTGATGGTCCGCTTCTGCCTCGCCTCGCCGGCGCTGATGCTGGAACGGCAGTCGATCACCGTCTCGATGCGCCGGTCCGCAAAGCTGGTCCGGGGCGCCTGGTGGCGGATGTTCGGCATCCTGCTCCTCACCTGGCTCCTGACACTCATCGTGACCCTGATCATCGCGATCCCGTTCGGCATCATCGCGATGATCGTGGACGGCGATGGGCTGGGCACCTTCCTCACCGGCGAGTCCACCGGATTCGGCTGGCCGTTCCTGATCATCTCCGGCATCGGCGAGGTCATCATCTCCACGATCACCTACCCGCTCTCCGCCGGTGTGATGGCTCTGCTCTACGTGGACCAGCGCATCCGCCGAGAAGCACTCGACCTCGAACTCGCCAGGGCCGCAGGCCTGCCCGGCTACGACACCAGGAGCTGATGCCGTGTCGGGGGCGGGCGGCACCACAACAGCACGGCTACTGATCCACGCAAGCAGCGACGTACCGGTGGACACTCCGCGCGTCCCCGCCCGTGAGGCGGCGAAGCACGAGCTGTCCCATCCGATGTACCACGAGAACGACCCGAACCTCCTGCAGCGCGGTCTCGACCGCCTGTGGGGGTGGCTCGGCGATCTCTTCGCCACGGCCTCGAACGCCGCACCCGGCGGACCGCTCGGGCTGATCGTCCTCGTACTGGTGGTCATCGGCCTGGCCGTCGCTCTCTGGTGGCGCCTGGGCACCCCGCAGCGCACCCTCCGCACCACGGACGCACTCTTCGACGACAGCCCCCGCAGCGCGGCCGAACACCGCACGGCCGCCGAGGCCCACGCAGCCGCCCAGCGCTGGAACGAAGCCGTCCAGGAACGCATGCGCGCCATCGTGCGCTCCCTCGAAGAACGCGCGCTCCTCGACCCACGTCCTGGCCGCACGGCCGACGAGGCCGCCGCCGAGGCGGGCCGCTCACTGCCCGGCCACGAGATAGCGCTTCGCACCGCCGCTCGCGACTTCGACGACGTCACATACGGCGGCCGGACCGCCGACCAGCAGACGTATCTGACCGTGCAGGCCCTCGACCGCGACCTCGAGAACGCCAAGCCCCTGCTGACCGCCGCGGTCCCGGGAGCCGCCGAATGACCGCAGCCGTCACCGCCACCACCTCGTCCCACACCTCGGCCTCCCCCTCTCCCCGCCAGGTCTGGGCGCGCACCCGCGGTCTGCTGTTCGCCCTCCTTCTTCTTGTAGCGGCCGGAATCGTGCTGGCCACCGCGCGATCCGGCGATCAGCACGGCCGACTCGACCCCCGCTCCGCCGACCAGCACGGCAGCCGGGCCGTCGCCGAACTCCTCAAGGACCGCGGCGTCTCCATCCGCGTGGCCACCACGCTCGACGACGCCATCGCAGCGACCGGCCCCGACACCACTCTGCTCGTCACCGCCCCGAACCTGCTGACGCCGCACCAGCAGAACGAACTCCATGCCGCTGCCACCGACTCGGCCGGCCGCACCGTCCTCCTCGCGGCAGACCCCCTGTCCGTGGATGCACTGGCCCCCGGCGTCCACGCGAGCTCCTCCGGCCCGGTGGCCGCCCGCACACCGCAGTGCCCCCTGCCCGCAGCCCGCACGGCGGGCGACGCCGACACGGGAGGCTTCCGGTACACGGCGAACGGCCTCGACACCATCGGCTGCTACCCGAGCGGCAACCTCCCCACCGTGCTCCTCGTCCAGGAGAAGAGCGCCGGCGACACCGTCCTCCTCGGCTCCCCCGATCTGCTCTACAACAACCGGCTCGCCGGCCACGGCAACGCCTCCCTGGCCTTGCAGCTCCTCGGCTCCCGCCCGCATCTGGTCTGGTACCTCCCCTCGCTCGCTGATCCCTCCGCCGCACGCAGCGACAAAGGTGTCGACGACGGCTCGGGCGACGGTTCGGGCGACCAGCGCAGCTTCGTCGACCTCATCCCGTCGGGCTGGCTCTGGGGCACCCTGCAGCTCGCAGTCGCCGCCGTACTCGCAGCCATCTGGCGCGCCCGCCGACTGGGCCCCCTGGTCACCGAACGGCTGCCCGTAGCTGTTCGCGCCTCGGAATCCACTGAGGGCCGCGCTCGCCTCTATCGCAAGGCGAACGCCCGCGACCGGGCCGCCTCCTCACTGCGCTCTGCCGCCCGCACCCGTATCGCACCCCTCCTCGGCGTCTCTCCACGCGATGCCCACTCCCCCTCCGTACTCCTCCCCGCCGTCTCCGCGCGCCTCGGCACCGCTGGAGGCGGCCTGGACACCCTGCTCTTCGGACAGGAGCCGGCCGACGACGCCACCCTTGTCCGTCTGGCAGACCAACTCGACACCCTCGAAAGAGAGGTACGCACTTCATGAGTGCCCTGCCCCCAGTGCCCGCCGGGACGACCGAGACCGTCGGGAACGACGACACAGCCCGCGCATCCCTGGAAGCTCTGCGCTCCGAGATCGCCAAGGCCGTAGTCGGTCAGGACCCGGCCGTAACCGGACTGGTCGTCGCACTGCTCTGCCGAGGCCACGTGCTCCTCGAAGGCGTCCCCGGCGTGGCCAAGACCCTCTTGGTCCGTGCCCTGGCCGCCTCACTCGAACTCGACACGAAGCGGGTCCAGTTCACCCCCGACCTGATGCCGAGCGACGTCACCGGATCCCTCGTCTACGACGCCCGCACGGCCGAGTTCTCCTTCCAGCCCGGCCCGGTCTTCACCAACCTTCTCCTGGCCGACGAAATCAACCGCACGCCCCCCAAAACGCAGTCCTCCCTCCTGGAGGCAATGGAGGAGCGTCAGGTCACCGTCGACGGAACCCCTCGCCCTCTGCCGGACCCTTTCCTGGTCGCCGCCACCCAGAACCCTGTCGAGTACGAGGGCACGTACCCGCTCCCCGAGGCCCAGCTGGACCGCTTCCTCCTCAAGCTGACGGTGCCGCTACCGTCCCGCGACGAGGAGATCAACGTCCTGACCCGCCATGCCGATGGTTTCGATCCCCGCGACCTGACGTCAGCAGGCGTACGCCCCGTCGCAGGCCCCGCCGACCTGGAGACCGCCCGCACCGCAGTGGCCAAGACCACGGTCTCCCCCGAGATCGCCGGCTATGTCGTCGATATCTGCCGTGCCACGCGCGAATCCCCCTCGCTCTCCCTCGGTGTGTCCCCTCGAGGCGCAACCGCCCTGCTCTCCACGGCCCGCGCTTGGGCCTGGCTCACCGGCCGCGACTACGTCATCCCGGATGACGTGAAAGCCCTGGCACTCCCCACGCTCCGTCATCGCATCCAGCTGCGGCCCGAGGCAGAGATGGAGGGAGTCACCCCCGACTCCGTCATCACCGCTGTCCTCGCCCACGTACCCGTACCCCGATGAGGCGGTGAAGGTGGCCCTCACCGGACGAACCGCGCTGCTTGCCGCTCTGGGGTCACTCCCCGTAGGCATCCTGGCCCCGAGCTGGACAGGCATGCTTGCGGTCAACGCCCCGCTCTCTCTAGCAATTCTGTGCGACTACGCCCTGGCAGCGCCAGTGCGAACGCTCCAGTTCACCCGATCCGGCGACACAACCGTTCGACTCGGTGACGGCGCAGAAGTGCAACTGACCGTAACCAATCCCTCGCGTCGTCGGCTGCGCGCGCACCTCCGCGACGCCTGGCCGCCCAGCAGTTGGCTCACCGGCACGGAGCAGGCCGCGTCCCGTCACACCTTGGACATCCCGGCCGGCGAACGCCGTCGCGTCACCACGCTCCTGCGCCCCACCCGTCGCGGCGACCGTCGAGCCGAGCGAGTCACCGTCCGCTCCTACGGACCGCTGGGTCTGGCAGCCCGGCAGGGAAATCATCACGTCCCCTGGACGGTGCGCGTCCTTCCGCCCTTCACCAGCCGCAAGCATCTACCGTCCCGCCTTGCCAGACTCCGCGAGCTCGACGGTCGCACCAGTGTCCTCACCCGTGGCGAAGGGACGGAGTTCGACAGTCTGCGTGCCTACGTTCCCGGCGACGACACCCGCTCCATCGACTGGCGGGCAACAGCGCGCCAGTCGGCCGTCGCGGTCCGCACGTGGCGCCCTGAGCGGGACCGACACATCCTGATCGTTCTCGATACTGGCCGTACCTCTGCGGGCCGGGTCGGCGATGTGCCCCGGCTCGACGCGGCAATGGATGCGGCACTGCTCCTCACCGCTCTCGCCACACGCGCCGGCGACCGCGTCGACCTGCTGGCCCATGACCGCCGCACCCGCGCCCAGGTTCAGGGCCGCGCCGCAGGGGAAGTTCTGTCGGCCATGGTCACGGCCATGGCTCCGCTCGAACCAGAACTCGTGGAAACAGACGTCCGGGGACTCAGCGCCACTGCCCTGGCAAGCGCCCCTCGTCGCTCTCTGATCGTGCTTCTCACCAGTCTGGAGGCGGCCCCCGTCGAAGAAGGACTGCTCCCCGCCCTGCCCCAACTGACCCAGCGCCATACGGTGCTGGTGGCCGCGGTGGCCGACCCGCACATCGAAGAGATGGCCGGCGCCCGAGGCACAGTGGACGCGGTTTACGAAGCCGCAGCGGCGACACAAGCCCAAGCACAGCGACGCCGCACTGCGGAACAGCTCCAGCGGCATGGCGTGGTGGTCGTCGATGCCACTCCCGACAATCTCGCCCCGGCTCTCGCCGACGCCTATCTCGCCCTCAAGGCAGCTGGCCGGCTCTGATCCCCCGCGGCCACCATGGAGTCACGCCGAGGCGTCATGGTGGCCGATCCCCGTCACTAAACGCAGAAAAGCCCCGCACCAGAGGTGCGGGGCTTTCCCGGAATAATTGTTCGGCGGCGTCCTACTCTCCCACAGGGTCCCCCCTGCAGTA
>NZ_JBIAKK010000009.1:0-325502 GCF_042872425.1 Streptomyces sp. NPDC005262 | reverse complement strand
TCCTCGCGGGTGCGGGTGATGACGGTGAGGGCGGGACGCTGCTGCCGTTCGCCTGGAGCGACGTCGCCCTGTACGCGTCCGGCGCCACCTCACTGCGCGTGACACTCACCTCCGCGGTGGACGGCGGCTTGACGCTGCGGGCGGTGGATCCGACAGGCGCGCCGGTGCTGTCGGTGGGTTCGCTGGTACTGCGCCCGGCGGCCGCCGGTTCACCGGGCACCGGCGCGGACGACGCGCTGTTCACGGTCGACTGGAGGCCGGTGCCGCCGGGCGAACAGGCGGTCCCGCTCGAGGACCTGACGGACGTACGATCCCTGACCGAAGCCGTGCAGCGGGGCGGCAGTGTGCCGCACGCGCTGGTCCTGGACCTCGCGGAGGCCGCAGAGCCCGGCTCCGCCACTCCTGCCGACGCCCCCCGACGGGCCCGGGCCCTCACCACCCGTGTTCTCGACGCACTCGTCCCGTGGTCCGCCGCGGCCGAGCTCTCCGGCTCACGGCTCGTGCTGGTCACCCGTGGCGCCACTTCCGACGACCCGGACCCGGCCGCCGCCGCCGTATGGGGACTCGTCCGGTCCGCGCAGTCCGAGAACCCCGACCGCATCGTCCTCGTCGACCTGGACGACGATCCCGCGTCCCGTGCCCTGCTGCCCGCCGCCGTCGGCACCGGTGAGGCCCAGCTCGCGATACGCGGAGGAGCCTTCTTCGTCCCCCGGCTCGTCCGGGCCACCGTGCCTCCCACGGCCGTTGCCCCTGTCCTCGACCCCGACGGTACGGTCCTGATCACGGGCGGCACGGGTGCGCTCGGTCAAGTGGCCGCCCGGCACCTGGTCACCACGCACGGGGTACGACGACTGCTGCTCGTCAGCCGGCGGGGCGAGGGAGCCGCGGAGCTGGTGGCCGAGCTGCGCGGTCTCGGCGCCGAGGTCTCCGTCGGAGCATGCGACGTGTCCGACCGGGAGGAACTGCGCGCACTGCTCGACGGCATTCCCTCCCGGCATCCGCTGACGGCCGTCGTCCACACCGCGGGTGTCCTCGACGACGGCGTCATCGCCTCGCTCACCCCGGAGCGGCTCGCCACCGTGCTGCGGCCCAAGGCCGACGCCGCGTGGAACCTGCACGAACTGACCAGGGACCTGGACCTGGCCGCATGGGTGCTCTACTCCTCGGTCGCCGGCACCGTGGGCAGCGCCGGGCAGGGCAACTACTCCGCCGCGAACGCCTTCCTCGACGCACTCGCAGCACACCGGAACGCCCAGGGTCTGCCGGCGGTCTCGATCGCATGGGGCCTGTGGGGACAGGACAGCGACATGACCGGCGGGCTCTCGGCCGCCGACGTCGACCGGGTGTCCCGCAGCGGCCTGCTTCCGCTCTCCGCCGAACAGGGCGTAGGGCTGTTCGACGCCGCGCTGCGTGGCGGAAGCCCCGCACCGGTCGCGGCCCGGCTCGACATGGCGAGGATCCGAGAGCGGGCCGGGACCGACGGCGTGCCGGCCCTCCTGCGTGGACTGGTGCGGCTGCCTCGCGCCGCGGCTGCGGGACCGGAGGCCGGAGGGGACTCGCAGGCCGCACGGCTGGCGGGGATGTCCGGCCCGGAACGCACCCGGACACTGCTCGACCTGATCAGGCGTCAGGTAGCGCTGGTGCTCGGGCTGAGCGGGGCGGACGCGGTGGACGAGGAACAGGCCTTCAAGGAGGCCGGGTTCGACTCACTGACCGCCGTCGAGTTGCGCAACCGGCTGGCGAGCGCCACCGGGATCCGGCTGCCGGCGACGCTCGTGTTCGACTTTCCCACGCCGATGGCGCTGACCCGCCGACTGCTCACCGAACTGGCCCCGGAGCCGGAGGCCGACGAGGAGGTCGGTGAGGCCCGGGAGGTGGAGCTGCGCGCGGCTCTGGCGACCGTGCCCCTCCGACGACTCCGTGAACTCGGCCTGCTCGACGCCCTGCTGGGACTGGTGGAGCACCCGGCGGAGAAAGTCCGTGACCGGTCGGAAGAGGACGCCGGTCCGGCCATCGCCGACATGGACGTCGACAGTCTCATCGCCCGGGCGCTGGACAGCGCCGACCACTGATGCCCATAGCTGACGGGGAGCTTCCGATGAATGCCCAGCCTGCCCACGACGAGAAGCTCGTCGCGGCCCTGCGTGCCTCACTGCTGGAGAACGAACGGCTACGGACGGAGAACAAGCGCGCCACGGAACCTGTGGCCGTGGTCGGCATGGCCTGCCGGCTGCCCGGCGGAGTGACCTCGCCCGAAGAGCTGTGGCAGCTGGTCGCCGACGGTGGCGACGCGATCACGGAGTTCCCTGCCGACCGCGGCTGGGACCTGGACCGGGTCTACCACCCCGATCCCGATCAGCCGGGCCGTACCTACGTGAAGAAAGGCGGCTTCCTGCACGACGCCGGGAAGTTCGACCCAGGATTCTTCGGGATCTCCGACCGTGAGGCGCTTGCGATGGACCCTCAGCAGCGGCTGCTGCTGGAGACCTCCTGGGAGGTGTTCGAACGGGCCGGGATCGACCCGGCCACGGTGCGTGGCACCGATGTCGGCGTGTACGCGGGGCTCATGCACCACGACTACGCGACCGGCCTGGAGCGGGTGCCCGAGGGCGTCGACGGTTTCCTCGGCATGGGGAAGTCGGGCAGCGTGCTCTCCGGCCGGATCTCGTACGTGATGGACCTGGTCGGACCGTCCGTCACGCTGGACACGGCATGTTCGTCCTCGCTGGTCACCCTGCACCTCGCGGTGCAGGCACTGCGGACCGGCGAGTGCTCGATGGCGCTGGCGGGCGGCGTGACGGTGATGGCCACACCGGATGCGTACGTCGACTTCTCCCGGCAGCGCGCGCTGGCGGCGGACGGCCGGATCAAGGCGTTCTCCGGTACGGCGGACGGCACCGCCTGGTCGGAGGGCGTAGCCGTACTGCTGCTGGAACGGCTCTCCGATGCGCGCCGGCTGGGCCACCAGGTGCTGGCGGTCGTCCGTGGCACCGCCGTCAACCAGGACGGCGCGTCGAACGGGCTGACAGCTCCCAACGGTCCCTCGCAGGAGCGGGTGATCCGTCGGGCGCTGTCGGCCGCGGGGCTGAAAGCCGCGGATGTGGACGTGGTGGAGGCGCACGGGACGGGGACGACGCTGGGTGACCCGATCGAGGCGCAGGCGCTGCTGGCCACGTACGGGCAGGACAGGCCGGCCGACCGGCCGCTGTGGCTCGGTTCGCTGAAGTCGAACATCGGCCACGCCCAGGCCGCAGCCGGTGCCGCCGGAGTGATCAAGATGGTGATGGCGTTGCGCGACGGCGTCCTGCCCAAGACGCTGCACGTCGACGCGCCCACCCCGAAGGTCGACTGGTCGGCCGGCGCGGTCGAGTTGCTCACCGAGAACCGGGACTGGGGGGCGGCCGAGGGCCGGCCTCGTCGGGCGGCGGTCTCCTCCTTCGGCGTCTCCGGTACGAACGCCCACGTCATCCTGGAACAGGCCCCCGCGGCAGACGACCCTGCCGAGGCCGTGCTGCCCGCCAACGGGCTGGTGTCCTGGACGGTGTCGGGCAAGAGCCCTGCGGCGCTGCGCGCCCAGGCCGACCGTCTGCTGGCCTTCGCCGAGGCCCACCCCGGGCTGGACGTGGTGTCGGCGGGACATGCCCTGGCGACGACGCGCACCGCGTTCGAGCACCGCGCGGTGATCGTCGCCGACGGCAGGGACGACCTGTTGCGCGGGCTGAAACTGCTGGGCCAGGACGCCCCGGCACCCGAAGTGGTCCGGGGATCGAAGAGCTCTGGCCGTCTCGCGGTGCTCTTCACGGGGCAGGGCAGCCAGCGCCTGGGAATGGGGCGCGAACTGTACGAAGGCTTCCCGGTGTTCGCCGCGGCCTTCGACGAGGTCTGCGCCGAGATCGACGGACGGATCGGCCGCTCCCTGCGGGAACTGGTGTTCGCGACGGCCGACGACGAGGGGCTGCTGGACCGTACCGGGTACGCCCAGCCCGCCCTGTTCGCGCTCGAGGTGGCGTTGTTCCGGCTGCTGGAGTCCTGGGGAGTCCGGCCCGACCACGTGGGCGGTCACTCGATCGGCGAACTGACGGCGGCGTACGTCGCGGGTGTCTGGTCGCTGCCGGATGCCGCCGAACTCGTCGCGGCCCGCGGCCGGTTGATGCAGGCACTGCCCGCAGGCGGTGCCATGACCGCGGTACAGGCCACCGAGGACGAGGTACTGCCGCTGCTCACCGACGGGGTCGGCCTCGCGGCGGTCAACGGCCCCCGCTCGGTGGTGCTCTCCGGCGACGCCGACGCGGTCGCCGCGATCGCCGACGGCTTCGCCGCCGAGGGTCGGCGGGTCAAGCGGCTGAAGGTGTCGCACGCCTTCCACTCCCCGCACATGGACGGAATGCTCCCCGAGTTCGGGAAGGTCGCCGCGGGGATCGAGTACCACGAACCGAAGCTGCCGGTGCTGTCCAACCTGACCGGCCGCACCGCCACGGGCGCCGAACTCGCTTCGCCGAGCTACTGGGTGGACCACGTACGGCAGTCCGTGCGCTTCCTCGACGGAGTCCGTGCTCTGCAGGACCAGGGGGTCACGACCTTCCTGGAACTCGGCCCCGGCGGCGTGCTGACCGGCATGGGCCAGGACTGCGTCACGGGCGACACGACGAAGCCGGCGTTCGTGCCGGCCCTGCGGCCCGGAACGGGCGAGAACCGCGCGGTGCTGACCGCGCTGGCCCGACTTCACGTCAGGGGCGTGGCCGTCGACTGGCCCGCCCTGCTGACCCGTACCCGGCGGATCGATCTGCCGACGTACGCCTTCCAACACCGTCACTACTGGCTGGAGGCCACGACTTCCATGGAAGCAACCGCAACCACCGGCGCCACCGCGCCGGAGCCGCCCGAGTACGCCGATGCCACCCGCAAGGCGCTGGTCGAGAGCCTGGAGGGCCTCAACGAGGACGAGCGGCTGCAGAAGCTGCTCGACCTGGTCATCGCCGAATCGACCGTGGCCATGGCGCTGCTGGAGGCACCGGAGGTCGAAGTCCTGGCGGCCGACAGCGCCTTCTTCGAGATCGGCTTCAACTCGCTCACCGCCGTGGAACTCCGCAACCGGCTCGTGGAAGCCACCGGGGTCGCGCTCACCCCGATGCTGCTCTTCGACTACCCCACACCGGAGTTCATCGCGGACTTCCTCAACGACGAGCTCAAGGCGGCCTGACCCTCAGCCCCAGCCCTCTCCAGCATCCCGCCCCGGCTCCCCCGTACGGGGGAGCCGCTGAACCCCGAGGTGATACCGAACATGTTCGACGTCGACTTCTACTTGCGGAGGCTCGGTCACACAGGGTCGCGCGTGCCCTCCGTCGCCCTGCTGAACGAGCTGCAGAAACGGCACCTGATGACCATCCCCTTCGACAACTCCCTCAACGCGGACGCCGAGCGTGGCTTCGACGTGCTGCTGGAGGTGGAGATCGACGACGACACCGCCTTCCGGGCCGTCGTCGAGGGAGGCCGAGGCGGGGTCTGCTACGAGCTCAACGGTCTGTTCCGGCGACTGCTCGTCGAACTGGGCTTCGAGGTGAAGGTCCTGGCGGCCGCCGTCATCCAGGTGAACGGTGCCTACGGTCCGGAACTCGAGCACATCTTCAACTGCGTGGAGCTGGACGGCGAGCGCTATCTGGTGGACGTGGGCCTGGCAGGTCCCTCGTACCTGGAGCCCCTGCGGATCACCGATGAGATCCAGGAGCAGTACGGCTGCCAGTACCGGCTGGTCGAGGAGGGCGGCTACCAGGTGTTGCAACGCCGCGCCAAGGGCGGCGACTGGAGTGCCTCGTACCGCTTCAAGGACCGGTACCGGCAGATCTCCGACTGGAAGAAGCTCGTGCCCGACATCGCCGACTTCCCGCTGGAGCAGGTCCTGATCGGCACCCGCATCCACAGCCGTGCCTTCGAGAACGGCCAGATGGTGCTGATCGGCAAGCGCTACCTGAGGGTCGAGGACGGCGTGGAGGAGATCAAGGTGCTCACCAGCCCCTCCGCGTTCAAGCAGATCGTACGCCACGTCCTCACACCCGACGCCTGAGACCCCGAGGCCCGACCCACTCCGAGCGGAGAAGACGATGCACACCTCACCCACCGACGACTGCGCCGATGTACTGATCGTCGGATACGGACCCGTCGGCCAGGTACTGGCTCTGCAACTGGCCGGACGAGGACGGCGGGTGACCGTCATCGAGCGCTGGCGCACCGGATATCCCATGCCGCGGGCCGTGGCCTTCGACAGCGAGGGCGCCAGGATCCTGGCCGCCGCCGGCATCGGCGGGCACCTCGGTGAGATCGGCGAGCCGTCCGGTGACTACACCTGGAAGAACGCGGCCGGACAGGCGCTGCTCCACATCGATGTGGCCGAGCGGGGCCGGTGCGGCTGGCCCGAGTCGACCTCCATGTACCAGCCGGCGCTGGAGGCCGCGCTCGTGGCGGAAGGGGCGACCCTGAAGGGGCTGACGGTGATCCGCGGCGAAGAAGTCGTGGCGGTCACCGACCACGGCGACCGGGCCGAGGTCACCTCGCGCGCGCCGGACGGCCGGGAGAGCGCCCATCACGCACGCTGGGTGGTGGGCTGCGACGGTGCCAACAGCTTCGTCCGCGGCCGTACCGGTACCGCGATGACCGACCTCGGCTTCTCGCACGACTGGCTGATCTGCGACGTGGTGCTGCACGAGGAGCGTGAGTTCCGGCCGAACAACCTGCAGATCTGCGACCCGGACCGGCCCCGTACCTCCGTGTCGGCCGGGCCCGGCCACCGGCGCTGGGAGTTCATGCGGTCCGCCCACGAGACGGTGGAGGAGCTGAACACCGAGAAGAGCGCCTGGCGGCTGCTGGAACTCTTCGACGTACACCCGGGCAACGCCACCCTGGAGCGGTTCCACGTCTATTCGTTCTCCGCCGCGTACGCCGAGACCTGGCGCTCCGGCCGGCTGCTGCTCGCCGGTGACGCCTCCCATGTCATGCCGCCCTTCGCGGGCCAGGGCATGACCGCCGGCTTCCGCGACGTCACGAACCTGTCCTGGAAGCTGGACGCGGTGCTGGGCGGCACGGCGGGCGAACAACTGCTGGACACCTACGCGGAGGAGCGCCGCCCGCACGCCAGGCACGCCATCCAGATGTCGGTGAACCTGGGCAGGATCATCTGCCAGACCGACGCCCGGGCCGCCGGCGACCGGGACATGGTGATGCTGGCCACCGCCCGGCGGCCGGTGACCGCGGCCGCCGCGCAGCAGCGCTCGCCGTTCCAGCCGCTCACCGGCGGACTGCTGGACCTGGGCGAGAAGGGCCGGCCGGTACGCCCGGCCGGGGTGCTCACCCCGCAGGGCCGGGTGGCCGCCGGGGGACGGGTGGGCTGGTTCGACGAGATGGTGGGGGAGGGCTCCGCCCTGATCTCCACCGAGGACCCTGCGACCCTGCTGTCCGACGCGGAGCGGGAGTTCCTCGAAGGTCTCGGTACCCGGCTCGTGCGGGTGCTGCCCCAGGACACCGACCCGCACACCGCGGAAGGCGGCGCCGTTGTCGACGCCGACGGCGTGTACCTGACGTTCCTCGCCGAGACCGGCTCGACGGCCGTACTGGTCCGGCCCGACTACTACGCCTTCGGGGGCGCTGCGGACCGCGCCGGCGTGGGCCGGCTGGTGGCGGCGCTGCGGGCCGGACTGGCCGCTGACCGACCGGCACCCCGTCACTGACCCCGCAATTACCGGGCGATGGCCGGAAAGAACCCCCGGTTTCCTACGTTGCTTCCAGCCGGGGACCGTTAGAACCCGGCTCGCCCCGAGGAGGAAGTCCCATGACCGACCCGCTGCAGACCGTGCAGGGCCTGCCGACCACCCGCAGTACCCTCTTCGATCCGCCGGACGACCTTCGCGAACTGCAGCGGCGTAAGCCTCTCGTCCCGATGAGCTACCCGGACGGCCACGTCGGCTGGCTCGTCACCGGTCACGCTGCCGTGCGCGCCGTGCTGTCGGACGCCCGGTTCAGTTCCCGGCGGGAACTCCAGCACTTCCCCATCGTGCACCCCATGATGCAGGGCAGGCCGGGCCCGGCCGAGCCGGGCGCGTTTCCCGAGATGGACGCACCCGGGCACACCCGCTACCGGCGTCTGCTCACGGGCGAGTTCACCGCCCGCCGCATGGCCCACTTGACCCCGGCCGTCGAACGGATCGTGGAGGAGTACCTGGACGCCCTGGAGAAGAAGGGGCCAGGGGCGGACCTGGCCGCGGAGTTCACCACCCCTGTCACCTCCATGGTGATCTGCGAATTGCTCGGAGTGCCCTACGCCGACCGGGAGCAGTTCCAGTCCCGGTCCGCCACGCTCATCGACCTGGAGGCCTCGCCGGAGGACGCGGGAGCGGCCTTCGGGGGACTGAGCGAGTTCGTGGCGAAGCTCGTGGCCGAGAAGCGGGCCCTGCCCACGGACGACCTGCTGGGGCGACTCGCGGCGACCGGTGAACTCGACGAGGCCGAACTCACCACCATCGGACTGCTGCTGCTGTTCGCCGGCCACGGGCTGACCGGCAGCATGCTCGCACTCGGCACGTTCGCCCTGCTGCAGCATCCCGGCCAACTGGCCGCGCTGCGGGCCGACTCCTCACTGGCGGCGAGCGCGACCGAGGAACTGCTGCGCTACCTCAGCGTGGTGCAGCTCGGCCCCACCCGCACGGCACTCGAGGACATCGAGGTGGCCGGTGAACTGGTCACTGCGGGCCAGACGGTGACGGTCTCGCTGCCGGCTGCCAACCGGGATCCCGAGCAGTACGAGGACCCCGACACGTTCGACATCACCCGGACCAACGCGCGCAGTCATGTCTCGCTCGGCCACGGCATGCATCAGTGCCTCGGCCAGGAACTGGCCAGGATCCAGATGCGCATCGCCTATCCGGCGCTGTTCGCCCGCTTCCCCTCGCTGCGGCTGGCGGTGCCGGTGGAGGAGGTTCGGATGCGCCACATGATGGCGTTCTACGGTGTGCACCGGTTGCCCGTCACCTGGGACGTTCCCTAGCTCCCGCGCGGACGGCGGCGACGGGGACGCCGGGTGGGCCGAAGCGGCTCCGCCCGGCGTCCGCGCCGCTCAGATGGGTGTGGAGCGCCGCCGAGGCGGCTGCTCGCACTGGACGAAGGTGGACAGACGGTTCTCGACGAGGCGGGTCAGCCCCTCGATGAAGGCTCCCCTGATCTCCTCGGGGAGGGTGCCGAGGACATCGGCGTGGATCCGGGACACGATCCCGTCGGAGCGGGCGACGAGCTCCCTGCCCTTGTCGGTGGCCACGATGACCCGGGCCCGGCGGTCCGTCGCGGAGGGCCGCCGCTCGGCGAGCCCCTCCTTCTCCAGCTTGTCCGCGATCACGACCATCGTCGTCTTGTCCAGCCCGATCGCGTCGGCGATCTGGCTCTGGGTCATGTCGCCGTGCAGTGACTTCTGCAGGACGCAGTGGGCCCGCGGGGTGATGGCCAGTTCGGTGAGGGCGGCGGTCATCTCGGTCTGCAGCGCATGACTTGCCCAGGAGAGCAGGAACGTCACATCCGGCTGGTCCGTCACGGCAGGTGCTGTTGCCTTCATGTTTCGAGCATAACCAGATCAATCCGCAGAAGATAGTTCGGAAAATAAATGGTTCAAAATCTAGAGTTTCGAAATAGATGATGAAGAACAGAAGCATCTGCTACGGTCCTTTCATATCGATGACCCGGGAGGCTCGCTCATGTCCGTGCCGGAGCAATTGAGTTCGAGGACGCGTTGGCTCGCGTTCTGGGTGCTCTGCTCGATTCAGCTGATGATCGTGGTCGATATCAGCATCGTGACCGTGTCCCTCCGCTCCATTCAGAGCGATCTCGGTTTCGAGGAAGCACGTCTCGCGTGGGTCACCAACGCCTACACGGTCGGCTTCGGCGGACTGTTGCTGCTCTCCGGCCGGCTGGGAGACCTGCTGGGCCGCAAGAACCTCTTCCTGGCCGGGCTGTCGCTCTTCACGGTGGCGTCCGCGCTCTGCGGTGCCGCGCAGAGCCAGGAAATGCTCATCGCGATGCGGTTCCTCCAGGGATCGGGTGCGGCGATGGCCTATGCGGTCGTCATGGGTATCGTCTTCACCCTTTTCCCCGACCCGCGCGAACTCGGCAAAGCGATGGGTGCCTCCGGATTCGTCCAGGCCGCCGGTGCCTCCGTCGGGATCCTGGCCGGCGGTCTCCTCGCGGACGGGATCAGCTGGCACTGGGTGTTCTACGTCAACGTGCCCATCGGCATTGTCGCCGGGGTGCTCGCCCTGCGCTCCGTGCCTGCCGACCGTGGTCTCGGCCTGCGCGCCGGGGTCGACGTCGCCGGCGCGGGCCTGGTCACCGGTGGGCTGATGCTGGGCGTCTACACCATCGCCACGGTAGGTGACCACGGCTGGGGTTCCGCCCACACCATCGGCTTCGGCCTCGGTGCCATCGCGTTGCTGATCGCCTTCGTCATCCGTGAGGCAACCGCTGCTCTTCCGCTGATGCCGCTGTCGATCTTCTCCTCGAGGAGTCTGACCGGAGCCAACCTCGTCCACATGCTGATGGTCGCCGGCACCATCTCCTTCAACATCCTGATCGCCCTGTACATGCAGCAGATCGCGGGCTACTCCCCGGCGGTGGCGGGCTTCGCGTTCCTTCCGATCGCCGTGGTCGCCGCCGTCGTGTCGCTGGGCCTCTCGAACAGGCTCAACATGCGCTTCGGCATGAAGAACGTCCTCGTCGCCAGCCTCGCCGTCAGCGCGTTCGGTCTGCTGCTCGCCGTCCGGGCTCCCGAGAACCCCGACTACGTCCTGGACATCCTGCCGACCGCCGCTCTCATCGGCGCCGGCGGCGGCCTGGCGATGCCCGCGGTCATGCGCCTGTCGATGGCGGTCCGCAGGCCCGATCACGCCGGCCTCGCATCCGGGGTCGCGGGCACCTCGGGCATGATCGGCGACTCGCTCGGCATCGCCGCGCTGACGGCGATCGCCGCAGCCCGCACCGACAGCCTCCTCTCCGACGGCAAGAGCCCGGCCGAGGCGCTCAACGGCGGCTTCCACCTGTCCTTCGGTCTCTCGACCCTGCTGGTCGTCGCCGCCATGGCCGTCGCGTTCTTCGTCATCGAGCCGACGCCCCCGGAGCCCTCACCGGGCGCGGGCGGCCCGCCGGCCGAGGGGGCGGAGGGAACGCCCGGGGCCGACCCGGTGGCCGACCCCGAACCCGCCCGTCCCTGACCGTCCTCCCGGCCGGTCCGGCCCGTACGTACCTGAGCACCGCAGTGGTTCCACCCGACCGTCCCCATAGAAGGAGCACCACATGACCAGCTCGTCCGCCGTCCGGTCGTCCGCCGACGCCTCCACCCTCCGGCCCCGCGCCCTCGCGGTCGTCGCGGCCGTCGTCCTCCCCGTGATCGTCTGGGTCATCGGCAATGCGGCCGGTGCCGAACTCGAGGTCGTCCAGAAGGCGGGCGAGGACCCGACGAAGGTGACCATCGGCGCCGTCATCGGCTTCGCGCTCGTAGCCGGCCTGCTCGGATGGGGCTTCCTGGCGCTGCTGGAGAAGTTCGCCCCCCGCAAGGCCGGTCTGATCTGGACCGTCGTCGCGAGTGTCGTCCTGCTCATCTCGTTCGGCCCCGTACTGGGTATCGAGGCCTCCAACGGCACCAAGGCCGTTCTCGTCCTCATGCACATCGCAGTCGGCGCCGCGCTGATCCCGGTCCTGCGCCGCGGTGCCTCCCGCTGAAGCACCACCACAAGACCCCCGAGTCCACCGCCCGCCGGCCCTCCCGGCGGGCGGTGGGCTGTGTGCGCGGTGCCGTCCGCGTCCGGGCCGTCCGCCCAGTGACCGCACGGTTCCCGGCCCGTTCCCTCCGCTGTGCCACGCTCGCCCGGGCCGGCGCGTGCACCGATCCGGGTGCGCCGGGAGACAAGGGTTGAGGACGGGTGATGGGACGGAGATCGACGGTGGGCGACGAAGGCGGACGGCCTCCTGGACGGGCCGGGGCCGTGGTCCGCGTGACAGGTCCGGCGCTGGTGGCCCTGGCGGTGGTGACCGCCGTCGCGGGCGCCGCCCACTGGAGCGAGAGGCAGGCGTCGGCCGATACGGGCCCCGCCGCGACGGCCAGGCTCGGCGGCCTGGACGCGAAACCCGGCACGGCCGGCTGGACCGCGATGGCCAACCACGACATGGACGGCCGGAGCAACTATCAGATGCCCTCGGCCATGATGCCGGGAGCCCCTGAGGGCGACGACATGCGGTTGGGCATCCCCATCACCCTGACGAACGGCACCGGTTCGGTGCGACGGTTCGATCTCGCCCGGGAGTTCTCCCTGAGCGGAGGCAAGGACGGCGCCTCCCGGAAACTGCACGCCGACACGCTCGGGGAACTGCCCAGACTCAACGCGGGCAGCGCGGTGCGCGGCGTCCTCTACTTCGATCTCGAGGCCCCGCAGGCGGGCGACGCGCCCCTGCTCCTGGTGTGGAAGCGCGACGGAGACGTCCGGCGGATGACCGTACGGATGCCGGGCGGGACGCCGGAACAGCACCAGCACAGCTCGTAGGCCGTGTCCGCGGACCCCGCCCGGCCTGCGGCTGCGGCGGGGCTCCGGGGAGACGGCCCCAGGACCTGTCGTCCTGCTCGCGTCCGGCCCACGACGCCGGGCTCCCGTCGCTCAGCGGCATCTGCCGTCGTGCGACGGGAGCCCGGCGGCAGCACTTCGAGGATCCGCTCCTCGGCTTCCCCATCCAATCGACAAGGAGATCCGTCATGCGCCAGCCATCGGCTGCGCCCGCCTTCGGGCCCGACGACGGGCGGGCCGTCGTCCCACCCGTCGCAGGCCCTCCGGACCACTCGGTCCTGACCACGCTCGCCTCCCGCTTCGGCCTCATCACCCTGCTCGCCCTGGGATCGGTGTCCTGGCAGCACTGGGCCGTGTTCCCGGACGGCGGTGGTCCCGCCGCGCACGGTCCCTACCTCCTGGCCGACCTGGCCCTGGCGCTGTACGTGGCAGGCACAGCCGTACTGCTGGTCCAGCGGGCCGCGCGGGCTTTCGGGCTGCGTTCCGGGAGCCGCTGGGAGACGGTGGTCCTCGCCAGCGCCACCGCCCTCGTCATGACAGCCCTGTTCGTCCCCTTCGCCATGGCGCAGGCAGTCCTGCACCGGGTGATGGGCGGCACGTCCGGCGGACACCACCACGGCGCCGGTGCGTTGCCGGCCGACGACGTGACGGGGTTGCTGGCGTACGGCGCCGGCCAGGCCGCCCAGGTCGAGATGGCCGTCCTCGTACTCGCACTGCTGAGCACCGTCCCGATCCGGGTGGTGCTCGCGTCGCTCCGCCGGCTGAGCCCGCGCCACCAGGCCCGCCGGGTGCGCTCCGCGCTCGTCGCACTGTCGGTGCGTGGGCGGCGGCGTGCCCTCGGGATTCGAACCGCCCTGGTCGTCGCCCTGGTGGCGGGTCTGCTCACGCCGGTCGGCGGCGCCGCGGCCCGGCCGGGTACCCCGGAACCGGAGGGAACCGGCGGCTGCGCGACCGCGCCTCAGCGGGAGTTCGACGTCAGCGCCATCAACGTGGACATCACCGTGGACCGGTTCGGCGACCACGACCCGTACGGCATGATGTACGTGCTCGACGAACGTCTGGACGAGGTTCGCGACCAGGAGGCGGCCCTGCTTCGCGCCTCGAAGCTGCCGAAGAACGACCCTGCGGCGGCGAAGGTCTCCGTCGGTCTCGGCCAGGACGCGATCCAGCCGCTCGTGATCCGGGCGCGGCTCGGCGAATGCGTCGTCATCAACCTCACCAACAAGCTGGAGAAGGCGCCGCGCAGCGGCTCGCTCGGCAACCCGGCGATCGTGCAGCCCGGTGGCGTGCCGTCGGTCTCGGTCGACATGGCGGGCGTCGCGTACGACGCGGCGGCCGGTGAGGGCGGGCAGGCCGTCGGCGACAACCCGGAGTCGGGCATGGCCGCTGCGGGGAGCACCAAGCAGTACCGCTACTACCTCGATCCGCTGATGGGCGAGGGCTCCAAGGTGTTCCGCAGCGGTGGTGAGTCCACCCAGCTGACCGCGCACGGCCTGTTCGGCACACTCGTCGCCGAGCCGGCGGGCAGCCGCTGGTTCGACCCGGTGTCCGGTGCCGACCGCACCGAGGACACCACCTGGAGCAGCTGGGAGGCGATGATCCGGCCGCCGTCCGGCAAGACCTTCAGGGAGTTCACGCTCATCTACCACGAGGTCGGCGACGAGAACTTCAATCTGCGCCGGCCGCTGCGGGAGAACGACGAGGGCATCCCGGTCGGCGGCGACCCCGGCATCCCGGTGGGCGACCAACTGGAGTACGGGCGCCCGCTGCCCATGATCGACGCGCGGCCACCGACCCCGACCGTCCCCAACGAGGGCGGGGCCGGCACCAACGTGTACCGGCCGGGCAGCCGGGCCATCAACTACCGCAGCGAGCCGTTCTACCGACGTCTCCAGCTGGAGGCGGCGCGTGGCCAGAGCGTGCAGCATGCCAACAAGTCGCTCGCCTACAGCTCCTACACCTACGGTGACCCGGCCACTCCGATGCCCCGCTCGTACCTGGGCGAGCCGACCAAGACCCGGCTCGTGCACGCAGGGGTGGAGCAGTTGCACGTCCACCATGTGCACGGCGGCGGTACCCGCTGGCGCCTGAACCCCGGTGCGGACGACACCGCCATGGGCGCGGGGCTCAGCAAGACCCCGATCCAGAACGCCACATCGGTCCGGCTGGACTCGCAGACGGTGAGCCCGCTGGAGTCCTTCAACCTGGAGCACGAATGCGGGGCGGGCGGCTGTCAGCAGGCGGCCGGCGACTTCCTCTACCACTGCCACATCTCCCAGCACTACATCACCGGGATGTGGGGGCTGTGGCGGGTGTTCGACACCGCGCAGGAGACGCTGGCCCCGCTGCCGGGCCGGCAGCGCGCACCCGACGCGGTCGACTCCGCGGGGCTGCTGGGCCGGACCGTGGAGGGACGGAAGGTCGTTCTCCAGAAGGACCTCACCGATACCAGGAGCCAGGTGGCACTGGAGAAGCTGGTCGAGGGCAGCCTCCCACCGCAGGGCTCCCGCTGGCAGACGGACCAGGGCCCCGACCCCGACGACGCGACCGTCTGGGACTGGAAGAAGGAGGGGACCGAGGACAAACCCGTCTACCTCGGTGAACCCGAGACCTCGTCGATCTGGGCCAACTACCGTCCGGCGGAACCGGGGCGCCGGCCGGAGATCCGCTTCAACCCGGTCACCGGGAAGCCCGCCTACCCGATGCTCACTCCCCATCTGGGCCAGCGGCCCCCGTTCGCACCGAACGGGCACGCCGGGGCACCGGGGCTGGGGGACACGGCGACCGCGACCAGACCCGGCGGCCTGTGTCCCAAGAACGCCAGGGTGCGCGACTTCGACATCACCGCCATCCCGGTGAAGGTGCAGTCCACTGCCCGGGAGAAGGACAACGACGGCGAGGTCTTCGTCCTCAACGAGGACAAGAAGGCAGTGGCCGAAGGCGACAAACCCGTGGACCCCCTGGTCATCCGGTCCAACATCGGTGACTGCGTGGCCATCACCTTCGGCAACGAGCTGAAGACCTCGGTACAGGCCAAGGCGAACATGCACACGCACCTGGTGCAGTTCGATCCGCTCGCCTCCGACGGAGTCGTCGCGGGGTACGCGTTCGAGCAGTCGGTCTTCAACACCGCGCGCGAGGAACGCACCCTGGTCTCGCAGGACGCCCCCGACAGGATCACCGTCTCGAAGACAGGTCAGCTGAGGCCCGGTGTCTCCATCGGGGTGGGGGTCGGCAGGTCCAGCATCGAGATCAGGACGATCACGGCGGTCGACAACGGGCAACTCACCTTCGACCGGCCGCTGGAGAAGACCCACACGGCCGGCGAACCGGTCACGGTGGAGTTCGTCCAGTACCGGTGGTTCTCGGACGTCGACTCCGGCACCGTCTTCTGGCACGACCACGTCGACGGCATGTACTCCTGGGCGCGAGGCCTCTTCGCCGCGCACATCGTCGAACCCAAGGGTTCGGAGTACCGGGATCCGGTGAACGGAAGGGAAGTCAGAAGCGGTCCGATCGTCGACATCGTCAACCGGTCCGGAGGCTCGGTCGGCTACGGACAGTCCGGCTCGTTCAGGGAGTACACCATCTTCCTGCACAACGGGCGAAGAGGCAGGGGAGAGCTGTACGAGCCACCGGGCCCAGGGCTCAACCCGTTCAACGGAGGCCAGGAGTGCGAGGAGGGCTCCATCAACCTCAGAGCCGCGCCGATCGGTGAGCGGACACCCCCGGGGCCGACGCCGGCCGACCCCGCCACGACCGACCAGCGCCAGGAGTACAACGGGAGCCGTTGCCGCAACGCGTTCAGCACCTCGCCGTACACGGCCGGTAGTCCCGATGCCACCACGGTCCGCGCCACCGTTTCGACGGTCGACCCGTACGTGTTCTCGTCCGTGAAGTACGGCGATCCGAACACGCCGCTGCTCCGTGCCTATGCCGGGGACCCCGTGGTGGTCCGCACCGTGGGCGTCAACGACCGGGGGGAGGCCCTGCGCATTCAGGGCCACCGCTTCCGGCTCGAACGCTTCAACAAGGACGGAGCGCTGACGGACACGGCGACGAGCGGGATATCCGAGCGTGCCGACTACGTCCTCGACGGCGGTGCGGGCGGACCGGGGGCCAGTCCGGGTGACTACCTGTACTACTCCACCCGGACCTTCGCCTTCGAGAGCGGAGCCTGGGGGCTGTTCCGCGTCCACGACAAGCTGCAGAGTGATCTGCGGCCTCTGCCGGGGCGTCCGGCGCCAACGGCCGGGAACGGATTCCCCCGGCAGACGGCTGCCACCGGGGACACCCAGAAGGCCCCGGGGCCCTCGCCCGCGCCCGCGTACACGGCGGACGGGTCGGTGGACACCTCGGTGCTCTCCTCGACCGCGGGAGTCTGCCCGGCCGGTTCCCGTAAGCAGCACTACGCGGTGTCGGTGTTCGACAAGGCGCTGCCGACCGCGCCGTACCAGGACAGCGGGGGATTCGTCTACGCGCTGTCCTCGGACGTGGCGGGCATCAAGGACGGATCCAAACCCGTCGAACCGCTCGTCCTGCGCGCCAACAAGGGGGACTGCCTGACCCTCACCCTGAAGAACGAGACCGACCCGGACTCGCTCTACGGTGGCCGCCGCGCCGGTCTCGACCTGGGCAAGCTGCTGCGGAACCAGCAGCTGTCCGCAGGGTCCGCGATCGGCCTCAACCCGGACACCACGGTGGCCGCGGGCAAGTCGGTCGCGTACACCTACTACGCGGACCGGGAGCTGGGCACCTCGCTGTTCCAGAACCTCGGCAGCCCGGCCTCGCTGAGGCACGGGGCGTACGGGATGCTGATCGTCGAGCCCAAGGGCGCCACGTGGTCGGACAGTGACAGCGGCGCCGCACTCGGGGCAGGCCGCACCAGCACGGAGGCGATCATCCGGGTGCCGGGCGGGGTGAGGTTCCGTGAGTTCGCGCTGACGATGCAGAGCACCGACCAGCAGTACTCGCGGAGCATCCTGCCCTACAGCGACCAGGTCGCGGGCAACGGGCTGAACAGCAGGGACGCCTTCAACCGGCCGACCGCTCCCGTGCCGGGTGCACCACCGGGCACGGGTGGTCACCCGGGCACGTACGACAAGGGGTACAACAACGTCAACTACCGCAGTGCACCCCTGACCGAGCGGCTCGGACTCACCGCCAACCGGGACGACTTCACGCAGGTGACGGTGAAGGGCTCCTACGGCACGGCCTTCGGCTCCGCCGAGTACGGGGATCCGGACACGCCGGTGTTCCGGGCCAACTCCCGTGATCCGGTGGTCTTCCGGGTCGGTGTCGGCGCCTCGGACCAGTTGCACTCCTTCACGGTCGGCGGGCATGTCTTCCCGCTCGAACCCGGGATGCGGGGGTCCCAGCTGATGTCGGCCCGCACGATCACCGCGGGCGAGACCATCGACGCCCATCTGGGTGCGGCCGGCGGCCGGCAGGGCTACGCGGGCGACTACCTGTTCCAGGACGCCCGGATGCCGTTCACCGTCGCCGGTATGTGGGGCATCTTCCGGGTGCTTCCGCCCGGTGCGAAGGATGCGCCCGCGCCGCTCTGAGCAAAGGAGAAACAAACGGCTCCCCCCGGTCTTCCAAAGGCCGGGGGGAGTTCTTTTTCTCATGCCTTCGGACATGATTTCCCCCCGCTTTCCTTCCAGATTAAACAAGGGGGAGGAAGGGGGCTCATTAGGGGATCCCTCAGGGTTCGCCCGATCGTAGGGTTCACCCGTTCGGCATTTCGACCGGCAAAAGGACGGGGAGAATTGTGATCAGCAGGCGCAGTCTGATAAGAGCGGGTGGCGGAATCGTCGTGGCGGGTGCGGCGGTCGCCGCGGGCACCGGGCCGGTGCTCGCGGCCGTCGACAGGTGGAGCTCGCTGCGGGCCGGTCTGCAGGGCGACCTGTTCACGCCGTCCGACGCCGGCTACGACCAGGCCAAGCAGGGTCAGATCGTCCACTACGACGCGCTCAACCCGGTGGCGGTCGCCTTCTGCGAGATCCCGGAAGACGTCCGCCTCTGCGTACGGTTCGCCGAGCGGCACGATATCCCGCTGCGGGTGCGCAGCGGCGGCCACAACCTCAACGGCTGGTCGACCGGCGGAGGTCTCGTCATCGATGTCTCCCGCATCAGCCACGCTGTGCCGGCCGGCTCGACGGTGCATGTCGGCCCCGGCACCCAGTCGGTCGACGCGCTCGCCACGCTCTCCCCCCTGAACAAGCAACTGATCACCGGAACCTGCCCCACGGTGTGCGCCGGCGGCTTCGTCTCCGGCGGTGGACTCGGCTTCCAGTCCCGCAAGTTCGGCACCGCGAGTGACCGGGTGGTCTCCGCTCGCGTCGTCCTGGCCGACGGCCGGATCGTCCGCTGCTCGCCGAGTTCCGAGCCCGAGCTGTTCTGGGCGATACGCGGAGGCGGCGGCGGCAACTTCGGCGTCGTCGTGGACTTCGAGGTCCGCCCGATCGGCGCCCCCCGCATCGTCACCTACGACACCATGTGGTCGTGGAAGAACGCCGCCGAGGTCTTCTCCGCCTGGCAGCAGTGGACCACCCACGCGTCGAGGAACCTGGGCTCCAGCCTCATCGTGCTGTCCCCGGCGGCGTCCGGCGGCGGCGCCGAACCGGCCATCAGGATCTACGGCGGCTACCACGGCCCCAAGGCCGAGCTCGACGCCGCGCTCGCCGAGCTGACCCAGCGCACCGGCGTCGCGCCGCTCAGCAGCACGAGCAGCGACGAGGCCTTCGCGGAGGGAATGCAGCATCTCTACGGCTGCGGCGAACTCACGGTCCCGCAGTGCCACCGCACCGGCACCGCCCCGGACGCCCAGCTCTACCGCACGCCGTTCCAGATGCAGAGCTACCGGTTCAGCGACCGTACGGCCACCGCGGGCGAGGTCGACACCCTGCTCAGCACCTTCGTCTCCGACCCGTCGATCGCCTACCAGTTCATCCAGGTGTTCGCGCTCGGCGGCGCCGTGAACGACCCCAGCCCGGGTGCCAGCGCCTATGTGCACCGCTCGGCGCAGTTCCTCATCGGTTACCAGTCCTCCGACACCGACCCCGACCCGGATGCCGCCCTGCTCGCCAAGCACACCGCGTGGACGGATCGTGCCACGGACGCGCTGGCCCCGCTCTCCGGCGGCGCGTACATCAACTTCCCCAACTCCCGGGTGACCGAAGACTGGGAGGCGCTGAACTACGGCAGTAACGCCTCCAGGGTCCGGCTCGCCAAGCGCCGCTACGACCCCGACGGCGTCTTCGCCCACCCCGGCAGCATCCACGTCTGACCGTCCCTGAGAAGAGCCCCGGGCGCCGCACCCGGGGCTCTTCCGCTGTTCCGGCATTCACCGAGTCGATCCCCATCGGACGGTAATCCGCCGGACATTCTTATGTGTTGTGCAACCACCCTTCCTCCTCCCCCTACAACTCCCCCTACCTCACCCTTCACTTGCCGACTCCCGCTCGGCCCCCCTCGATCCCGACGCCCGCTGCTATAGCGTTGCCGAGGTGTTAGGGCTCCACCCTCCAGAGAGCCGGACGAAATTTATCGAGGGGCTCCCGTGAAAAAAATTCTGCTGCTCAACGGACCAAATCTGGGAATTCTCGGAAAGCGTGAACCCGAGGTGTACGGCACGGCGACGCTCGCCGACATCGAGGACTCCGTCGCCAAGACGGTCGCGGACCGCAGCTGGCAAGTGGTCGCCGTCCAGAGCGAATCCGAAGCCGGACTGATCCATGCCATCCAGGACAACTACGAGACGGTCGGCGCGATCGTGAACCCCGGCGCGCTGATGATCGCCGGCTGGAGTCTGCGCGACGCGCTGGCGAACTACCCCCGGCCATGGATCGAGGTTCATCTCTCGAACGTCTGGGCCCGGGAGAGCTTCCGGCACGAGTCGGTGCTCGCCCCGCTGGCCAGTGGCCTCGTCGTCGGCCTCGGCGCCGACGGCTACCGGCTCGCCGCCGAGGCGCTGCTGGCAAAGACCGCCGAGTGACCCGGCCGCACCACCGGCCCCGCGCCACCGGCGACTTCAGGAACAACCAACCGAGTACTCATCCGGGAGAACCCATCATGAATGCCGACGCACGCCCGCTTCCCGAATTTCCGGCGTGGCCCCAGTTCGGTGACGAGGAGCGGACCGGCCTCATCCGCTCCCTGGAGCAGGGCCAGTGGTGGCGCATGGGAGGCAGCGAGGTCGACACGTTCGACCGTGAATTCGCCGACTACCACGGCGCCGCCCAGTCCCTCGCGGTCACCAACGGTACGCACGCGCTGGAACTCGCCCTCCAGGTGCTGGGCGTGGGGCCGGGCACCGAGGTGATCGTCCCCGCCTTCACCTTCATCTCCTCCTCCCAGGCGGCGCAGCGCCTGGGCGCCGTCGCCGTACCGGTCGACGTCACACCCGATACGTACTGCATCGACCTCGCCGCCACCGAGGCTGCCATCACCCCCCGCACCCGGGCGATCATGCCGGTGCACATGGCCGGTCACTTCGCGGACATGGACGGACTGGCGAAGCTCTCCGAGGCCAGTGGGGTGCCCTTGATCCAGGACGCCGCGCACGCCCACGGTGCGCAGTGGCGGGGCAAGCGGGTCGGCGAGCTGGACTCCGTGGCCGCGTTCAGCTTCCAGAACGGCAAGCTGATGACGGCGGGCGAGGGCGGCGCGGTCGTCTTCCCCGAGGGGGAGCGGTACGCCGAGATGTACGAAGAGGCCTTCCTGCGGCACAGCTGCGGCCGGCCCCGCACCGACCGCCGCTACCTGCACGGCACCTCCGGGTCGAACTTCCGGATGACCGAGTTCAGCGCCGCGGTCCTGCGCGCCCAGCTGGGGCGTCTCGCGAGCCAGATCGACACCCGTGAGATGCGGGCGCCACTGCTGTCCAACCTGCTCGCCGAGATACCCGGCGTCGTCCCGCAGGCCCACGACGACAGGGTCACCCGCAACCCGCACTACATGATGATGTTCCGTATCCCGGGCCTGGACGAGTTCAAGCGGAACGAGCTGGTGGACAGGCTGATCGAGCGCGGGCTGCCCGCCTTCGCGGCCTTCCGCGCCGTCTACCGCTCACAGGGGTTCTGGGAGACCGCCGCCCCCGAGCTGACTGTCGACGAACTGGCCGCCCGCTGCCCCAACACCGAGGCCATCTACAGCGACTGCATCTGGCTGCACCACCGCACCCTCCTCGGCACCGAGGAGCAGATGCACCGGATCGCCGAGATCGTCGCCGACACCCTGACCGCCGCATGACCGGCGCAGCCCACGGCACGGCCGCGGCACCCGTGAGGATCGCCCTGGTGGGGCTCGGCTGGGCAGCCACCGAGATCTGGCTGCCACGGCTGCGCACGCACCCCGGCTACACGGTCACCGCGGTGGTCGACCCGGCACCCGGCGCTCCCGAGGTGCTCAGCACCGAAGGGATCGACGTCCCCCTCTTCACCACGGTGAGCCAACTCCCGCTCGGAATGGCAGATCTGGCGGTGGTCGCCGTCCCCAACCACCTGCACGCCACCGTCGCGGCCGAACTGCTCACCCGGGGCATGCCGGTCTTCCTGGAGAAGCCGGTCTGCCTGAGCAGCGAGGAAGCGCGGCAACTGGTGGCGGCCGAACGTGCGGGCGGCGCAGTCCTGCTGGCCGGAAGCGCGGCCCGCTACCGCGCGGACGTCACCGTGCTGCGCGAGACGGTGGAGAAACTGGGGAGGATCCGCCATGTGGACCTGGAGTGGATCCGGGCCCGTGGAGTGCCGGACGCGGGCGGCTGGTTCACCAGTTCCTCGCTCGCCGGCGGCGGCGCCCTGCTCGACCTCGGGTGGCACCTGCTGGACACCCTGACCTCCTTGCTCGGCCCGACCGGGTTCGGACAGGCCGTCGGCACGGTCTCCAGCGACTTCGTCAACCACGGCTCGGCCCGCGCGGCCTGGCGTGACGACGAGCCGGCCCGGGACACGGCGTTTGCCGACGTGGAGGACACCGCGCGCGGCTTCCTCGTCACCGACGAGGGCGTCTCGGTCGCCCTCCGGGCCAGTTGGGCCTCGCACGCGGCGACCGACGTCACCCGCATCCGGGTCGAGGGCAGCGACGGCACGGCGACCCTGGAATGCACCTTCGGCTTCAGCCCCAACCGGGTCGCCGGCCCCACGGTCACCCACACCAGGGACGGCATCACCACCGAGGTCCCGGTGCGGGCCGAGGAGATCGGCGCGGAGTACGTACGGCAGCTCGACGCGCTGCCCGGGCTGCTGGCCGATCCGGCGCTGCGCGGCCGGGCGGTCGAGGGCGCCGCCCGGACCATCGGCGTCATCGAGCGGGTCTACGGATCCGCCCGCGAGGCCCGCGCGAAGCGTGCGGCACAGGTATTCGTTCCGACACCCGAGAGGCAGTCATGAGCAACACTCTGGGCACCGAGGCCGGTGTGCTGGCCCACGAGGGTCCCGCGCTGCGAGCCGTCGTCTTCGACCTCGACGGAGTGCTGGTCGACAGCTTCGAGGTGATGCGCCAGGCGTTCACCGTGGCGTACGCGGAGGTTGTCGGCCCCGGCGAACCGCCGTTCCGGGAGTACAACCGACATCTGGGCCGGTACTTTCCCGACATCATGCGGATCATGGGCCTGCCGCTGGAGATGGAGGAGCCCTTCGTGAGGGAGAGCTACCGGCTGGCGCACCAGGTCCAGCTGTTCCCCGGAGTGGTCCCGCTGCTCCGGGAGCTGCGCGACCGCGGACTGAAGCTGTCGGTGGCCACCGGGAAGAGCGGCCCCCGGGCCCGCTCGCTGCTGGACCAGCTCGGTGTGCTGCCGCTGTTCGACCACGTGATCGGGTCCGACGAGGTGGCCCGGCCGAAGCCGGCCCCGGACATCGTGCTGCGGGCACTGGACCTCATGGAAGCCGGGACGGAGGAGGCCATGATGATCGGCGACGCGCTCACCGACCTGGCCAGCGCGCGGTCTGCCGGAGTGACCGCGGTGGCGGCGCTGTGGGGCGAGACGGCCGAGGAGGAGATGCTGGCCGCAAAGCCTGACGTGGTGCTGCGGGCGCCCGCCGAACTCCTCGGGCTCTGCCCGCCGGTGCTCACCCACTGAACCGCTGCCGCAACCTCGATGGGCCCGGAAGCCGCCTCGGCTTCCGGGCCCATCGGCGTGCGGGCGTGCCGCCCGAGCGCCTGCGCTCAGGCGAGGTCGTGGCTCTGCCGCGGCATCCCCGCGAGCGTGGTGGCGACCAGCGACTCCTCGACGTCGCCGACCAGTTCGGCCCCGGCAGGGCCGTCCAGTACGAAGGACAGCCCGCGGGTCGCCTTCTTGTCCCGTCGCATCAGGGTGATCGCCTCGGCGATGTCCAGCGACTCCGGCAGCCCGGTGGGCAGGCCGTAGTGCTCGACGACCTCCAGGTGCTCGGCGACGCGTTCGTCGTCGATCCGGCCCAGTGCACCGGCGAGCCGCCCGGCGAACACCGTGCCGATCGCCACCCCCTCGCCGTGCCGCAGCGCGTAGTCGGTGGCCCGCTCGAGCGCGTGCCCCAGTGTGTGGCCGTAGTTGAGCAGATGCCGCAGTCCCGCGTCCCGCTCGTCGGCGACCACGATCTCGGCCTTGCGGGCAACACTGGCCGCGATCTGCTCGGAGACCGGCAGCCCCCGCAGGTCGCCGGTGCCGATGAACATGCAACGGGCGATCTCGCCGTACCCGTTGGTCCATTCACGCCGCGGCAGCGTCCCCAGGTAGTCGGTGTCGCAGAGCACGGCCTTGGGCTGCCAGTAGGCGCCCACAAGGTTCTTGCCCTCCGGCAGGTTCACCGCGGTCTTGCCGCCGATGCTCGCGTCGACCTGGGCCAGCAAGGTGGTGGGGACGTGGATCACCGGAACACCACGGTGGAACAGCGAGGCGGCCAGACCCACGGTGTCGGTGGTGGTGCCGCCGCCGACCGAGACGACCACGTCGTCCCGGGTGAGCCCGAACCGCGCAAACCGGCTGCAGAGTCCACCGACGGCCGCGAGGGTCTTGTCGGGCTCGCCGTCCCTGGCCGGGAGGACCAGGGTCTCCACGCCGGTCTCGGGGTTCCAATCGTCGGGCCGGGCGGAGACCAGCACCGCGCGCCGGGCACCGAGTGCGGCGATGATTCCGGGCAGAACGCTTCGTGCCCCGGCACCGATGTGCACGGAGTACGAACGCTCGCCCAGCGGGACATCGACGACGTGGAGCGCGGCGGGTTCCGGGGCACCGGCCACCGGTGGTCCGGCCTGCTGCGCGGACGCGTGCATCGTGTTCACGCGATGCTTCCTCTCTCTGGGCTGGTGCGGCTGCTCCGGCGGTGCACCGGGTCAGGCCTTCTGCAGAGCGGGCACGGCAGGCGCGGCGAGGACTCCGGTGTCGTCGAGTTCGGCCCTGACCGTCCGGGCTGCCACCGCCTCGACGGCGAGTGGCAGACCAAGCCGCGCATGGGTGCGGTGGGCGTGCTCGAAGAGCAGGAAGTTCGCGGGGGCGTCCGTGGTGAACCCGGGCGCGGCGGCGATCGCCCGGGTGGCCTCGGTGTAGCGGTCCCACGGCTCGGCGGCCTGGTCGGCGGTGTGCCGACGGGGCACCGACTCCGCTTCGACCTCGGCCTGGATGCCCAGGGCGATCCGGTGAGCGGGCTCGAGCGCCACGCTCCACTGCTGCCAGCAGGCGAACAGGAACGCCCGGCGATCCCGCCGAGGGACGAGATCCACGAGATGCCGCAGATGCCGTACCGCCCAGGCCGGCCCCTCCTCCGGACGCAGCCCCCCGCCCGCCGTCAGCGCCACGGCCAGCTCGCTCGAGACGGCGGCCAGTTCGTCGGCGAGATCGATACCCCGGAAACCCGGGTAGCTCGGCGGCCGTTCGATCATCCGCTCCTCGGCGATGTGGACGGTGTGATCGGCCCGCAGCATCGCGCGGACCTTACCGAGCCGGTCGGGTAGCGCGTGGAACCACAATTCAAGACCGGAATCGTGGGAATCCGCCGGAGGGTCGAAGAACCAGATGTCGTCCGCTGCGCGAAGAGCGCGGATCAACTCGGGCAGCTCCGGCAATCCGGTTGCGGACAGTCGGCAGAACAACCAGTCGTGCGGCAACGCGATTCCCCCATCGGATCGGAAATCCAGACACTCCGACGAGGCTAATTCCTGCCGGTGGCCCTTGCTACGGCGGACGGAGGCAATCGGGGGCCGCAACGGATTTAGGGATGTCTTAGGGGGTGGGGCAGGGGTGTCGCGAGAGCCCCCACACCCGCCACACTTCGATTGTTCGCATTTTCGTGGACATTCATCGGACGCGAAGTATTTCCGGCAGCGTGAGCGGGAGTCGTCATCAGCTATCTCGGAATCGACATAGGTGGCACGAAGGTGGCGCTGAAGGCGGCCGGCCCGGGGGCCGCTGTTCACGAAACCGTATTCCGGTGGCCTTCGTTCCGAGGGACGCGGCACGATCTGGCCGCACTTTCGTCGGGCGTCCGCGCCGTCCACGAGAGCCTGACGGACGACGTCGAAGCGGTGGGCGTCGCGATCCCGGCCACCGTGGACCGTACAGGCACGGTGGTCACCTGGCCCGGACGGCCCGGCTGGGCGGGATTCGACCTGGCCGGTTCGCTGGACAAGCTGTTCCCCGGGATTCCCGTCCGGTACGCGGACGACGGTGACCTGGCAGCGCTCGCCGAGGCCCACGAGGCCGGCGTGCGCGACCTCGTCCACCTGGGCGTGGGTACCGGGGTCGGCGGGGGGATGGTGCTGGACGGCCGGCTCTGCCCCGGCTCCCGCCGCGGCTCCTGCGAAGCCGGCCACATGATCGTGGACCGGCGGGGGCCGGAGTGCGACTGCGGCCGGCACGGCTGTCTGCAGGCCGTGGCTTCCGGGCCGGCGACCTTGCGCCGGGCCGCCGTCCTGTGTGGCCGCGACGTCTCGTTCACCGAGTTGCGGGCAGCGCTCGCCGCGGAACGGCCCTGGGCCGTCGACACGTTGGAGGAAAGCTGTGCCGCACTGGCGGCCGCCGCGACGAGCCTGGCCGAGCTGGTCCACCCCGACCGGATCACCATCGGAGGAGGGTTCGCCGCCGGCCTGCCAGGCTTCGTCGAGCGGGTACGACGGCACGCGCGGCAGCTCACCCGGGCAGGTGGGGCCCCGGTCGTGCTGGCCGACGCGAGGCTCGGCGCACTCTCCTCGCTCCAGGGTGCGCTGCTGCTCGCGCGCGTGCCGGCCTGACCGGCACGCGCGAGCAGCAGCCGTCAGGCCGGCATGGCCAGCGAGGGAGACTGCTTGGACCGTCGGCTCCGCTGCGTGGACACCACCACGTCGCCGGTCCGGCCGGGCCCCGACGCGTCCGCCGCCAACTCGTAGTGCAGGGCGAGCAGGTCCGCGCGGTGCGAGGGCATGCTCTCCAGCCAGGCGGCGGCCCGCAGATGCTTGGCGGCCCGTACCGCGCGGGGCAGCTGGGAGTACGCGACCTCGCGTACCAACTCGTGAGGGAAGAAGTACGCCACGCCGCCCGGCGTCGAGCTGTCCCGTACCCGGCGAAGCAGCTCCAACAGCTCCAGCTGTTTCAGACAGGCGGCGACGTCGGTCGACTCGTTCTCCCTGAGGGCCGCCACCGCGCCCACCCACACCTTGTTGCCGAAGACCGCGGCGTCGTACAGCACCTCCTTCTCCTCCGGTGCCAGACGGTCCAACCGCGCGGCGATGACCGAGTACACCGACTGTGGCAGGGGCGGGAGGCCGCGCTCGGCGCCGGCGGGGGCGCCGACCTCACCGGGTCGCCCGCAGTCGTGGTACATGCGGATGAACTCCCAGGCGAACAGCGGGTTTCCACCCATCTGCCCGACCAGTGCGGCGCCGAAGCCGTCGGGGGAGCCACTGCATGCCCCAGGCGGCGGGGAGGGCAGCCGCTCGCGCTCCCGGTAGCGCGTGGCGAGCTCGCCGAGTAGCCGCCCGCTCTCTTCCTGGGACAGCGGGGCGAGTGTGATGGTGGTGGCGTTGCGCTTTCCGCCGCCCCAGCTCGGCCGCATACGCAGCAGCTCGGGACGGGCGGTGGCGATGACGAGGAACGGCACCGCGCTCACGTGGTCGGTGAGGTATCCCACGAAGTCCAGCAGCATGTCACCGGCCAGGTGGAGGTCCTCCAGCACGGCGACCAGCGGCTGCTCGGCGGCGATGTCTTCGAGGAACTTGCACCAGACGGCGAAGCACTCGGTCTTCGTCTCCGGGCCGAAGTCGGAGGGCATCGGGCTGCCCTCCAGTCCGAGCAGCGGCCGCAGCCGGTGCAGCATCATGGCCCGTTCGTCCTCGGCGGCGGTCAGCCGGTCCACGGCGTCGGCGAGGATACGCTCGGTGACCGCCACGGGGTGCGAGTCGGTGATCCCCAGAACGCCGCGGACCATTTCCGACAGCGCGCCCAGCGGCGTCTCCCGGCCGAACGGCGATACGCGGCCGACCAGCCAGCGCGCCGGCTCCGCCATCCGGGTGTCGTACTGGGCCAGTTCGTGGATCAGCCGGCTCTTGCCGAGGCCGGGCTCGCCGAGCAGCGTGGCCAGATGCGGCTGGCGCTGCGACCGGATGGTGCGCAGCAGTCCGCGCAGCGTGTCGAGTTCGGCGTCCCGGCCGACGAACGGACTGAAGGTGAAGGCGTCGGAGAGTTCCGGACCGAGCGGGGCCGGCCGCTCGGCGACCGGCTCGCCGGTGGCCGTGTACTCGAACGCGTCCTGGGTGACGCGGCTGGTGTGGTCGCAGACCCGTATCCGGCCGACCGGCACCCGGTCGAGCAGGCGCTGGCAGGTGTCGAGCACGCCGCCGATCACATCGGCGGGTCGGGTGTCCCCGGCGTTGCTGTAGGTCATCATCACCTCGCCGGTGGCCACCGCGACCCGCGGCGACACGGCGAGCGGCCGGCCCGTGCCGGGGGTCGCGTGCGGCTGGAGCCGGTCCTGGAGGGCCAACGCGGCCCTGGTGGCCCGCTCCGGGTCGTCCTCCCGGGTGTTCGGTGCGCCGAACAGGACCCACCACTGGGCGCCCATCCGGCCCTGGAGGATCCCGCCGAAGCGCTCGCCCTCCTCGGTGACCGCCGTGGTCATCGCTTTGAGGGCCTGCTCCAACTGCTCCGGGTCGTCGGCCGCGGCCAGTTCGGCCCGGACCATCAGCACGCTGACCCATTTGCGCTCGGTCCGCCACGGCCCGCTGGGGATCCGGGGCAGGCCGACGGCGGACGGATCGGGCTTCTGGGCGGGTGGCCGGGGGGTGGGCTCCTGGGCAGCGGACGGCGCGGGGCCGGATGCGGCGACCGCGGGTGCCGGCCGGTCCAGGGCGAGCGACGGATGGTGGTTGAGGATCATGCTCTGCAGGTCCTGCAGCTTGCGCTCCGGCTCGAGACCGAACTCGGTGGACAGCACATCGCGGGTCCGCTGGTAGGCCACGAGCGCCTCTCGCTGCCGGCCGCAGCGGTAGAGGGCCAGCATCAACTGGCCGCACTGCCGTTCGCGGTCGGGCTCCGCCTCGACCAGGGCCTCCAGGTCGCTGACCAACTCGTGGTGACGGCCCAGGCACAGCTCGGACTCGTGCAAGTCCTCGACGGCAGCGCGCCGGGCGTTCTCCATGGCGCTCAGTTCGGGCCAGTTGATCCCGGTCTCGACCACGTCGGAAAGTATCGGGCCGCGCCACAACGCCAGTGCGTCGTGCAGCGAGCCTGCGGCCGATTCCCAGTCACCCGCGGCGAGTCCGGCCCGGCCCTCCTTGCTCAGGCGCTGGAAGGTGTACAGGTCGACGTCGTCCTCGGGCACGGAGAGCAGATAGCCGGGGGAGCGGGTGAGCAGTTCGGTGGTCCCCCGGGAGCCGTCGCCATGCTCGGAGATCATCCGACGCAGGCAGGATGCGGCGTTCTGGACCATCTTCCGGGAGGTCGCCGGTGCATGATCTCCCCAGAGAGCATCTACGATCCGGCTGGTCGCGACCACCTGATTGGCATTGAGAAGAAGCAGCCCCAGCATCGCCCGCTGATTGATGCCCCGCAGTGGTACCTGATATCCGGCGGTGCGTACTTCGATTGGCCCTAAGAGGTTGAACTGCATACATCCCCCAATGTACCAGTTGATCACGCCCGGAGTCGTGCGTCGCGCCGGACCGGTAGGTGTGTTGCCGTTGAAGCGTCGCCAAGGAAATGCTGTGGGAGCACCCTTGTCAATGTGCTGTAGGCCATGCCCCGCTGCTCGGCCCCCCGCCGATGATCTGCGTTCCGGTTCGACCCCTCGAGTGGAATGTCCCATGTGGGCAGCCTTTTCGTGCGTCTGTGCTGGTCGCGACAGACTGCGTCCTCCGCCAGCCCCCTGTGCCGGGCCAGCGTAGCAACTGCCGTCAAGTGTCTACGGTGCGAAGGCGACCACTCGGCGGATGGATGCCGGATTCCCCGTCAGTTGGTCTGTCCCTGCTAAAGATTGGCCATGACCGCGAAGGCGTCGATCGCGGTGGATCCGGATTTCTCGGGGGATATTGATGGGCATTGTCGAGCGGGATGAACAGACGAATTATCTAAATGCGTTGCACGACAAAAGCAGAAGTAGGAGAGGGCAGGTCGTTCTGATCGGGGGGCCGGCCGCGAGCGGCCGGAGCGAATTGCTGCGCACCTTCACGGGGCAGGTGGCCGGACCGGAGGTGCTGGCGCTGGGAGCTGCGTGTTCGCCTGCGGAGCGGGAGCTTCCGTTCGGTGTGCTGGGGCAGCTGTTCCACAGCGCGGCGCTGCCTCCCGAAACGGAGTCCGAGGTGGCCGGGCTGCTCGCCGCCGGAATGAACGTCCCGAGGGGAACCGATTCCGCCGACACGGATCTCACACAGATACTTCACAGTATTTTCCTGGCCGTGCTGCGGCTGGCTGCTCAGAAACCGGTACTGATCAGCATCGACGACATCCAGCACATGGACGACCGCTCGCGGCGCTTCCTGCTCTACCTCGCCCGGCGACTCGCGTCCACCCGCGTCCTGCTCGTACTCACGGAGGGCGCGCATCTCCCGCTCGCCCACTGCCCGTTCCGGGCCGAGCTGGAGCGGCTCCCCCACTTCCACCGGCTGCACCTCGCTCCCCTGTCGCCCAGGGGTGTCGCCCAGATGCTGCGGCGCCAACTCGACGAGCCCACCGCCCGTCGTCTCGCCGCCGAGGGATATCGGGTCAGTGGCGGCAACCCGCTACTGCTGAAGGCCCTCGTGGAGGACTTCCGCCAGTCCGGCGGCGTCCGCGTACAGGGCTACGGTGCCGCCTTCGTCAACCACCTCCATCGCGGCGACCCCGTACTGCTCCAGGTCGCACGCGCGCTAGCGGTGCTCGGCGAGGGCAGCACTCCCGAGGAGATGGCGCCGCTCGCCGGACTGGACGCCGACACCGTGGACGCCACGCTGCGCTCGATGACCGCCGCCGGGCTGCTCACCGACGGTCGTTTCCGTCACCCGGCGGCCGGACTCGCCGTCCTCGGCACCCTGCCGCCGCAGGAGTGCCAGGAGCTGAACCGCGCCGCGGCCAGGCTGTTGCACGAGCGGGACGCCCCCGTCGGCCGGATCGCACACCACCTCGTCGCGGCGGACCACGCCCCGGTGCCCTGGGAGACCGACCTGTTGCTGGAGGCCGCCGAACACCTGCAGCTCGGCGGCAACCTCCGGGCAGCCGTCAAGTGTCTGCGGCTCGCCGACACCGCGCTCGGCGTCACCGACCGCCAACAGGCCGCCATCCGCGCCGAACTCGCCCGCACGGAATGGCAGCTGAACCCCTCCTCGGCCGCCCGCCATCTCGGTCGCCTGACCACTGCGGCCCGCTCCGGCCAGCTGGATCGGCGCAGTCTGCCCACCCTCGTACGGCAACTGCTGTGGCACGGCCGGGAGTCCGACGCGGACGCGGTGCTCGACCGGATCCATGGAGCCGTACGTGAGGGCAGCGGCGGGGGCACCTCCGAACTGCGCGACACGGAAATGTGGCTGGCCGCCACCTACCCCACCCATGCCCGGGTCCGACAGCTCCCCGCCTTCTCCGCTCAGCAGCGCGAGAGCCTTGTCACCCCGGGCGCCGACCCCGGCCTGAGGGCCGTCGCCGCGCTCTGCGACCACCTCGCCCGCGGTCGGAACCACGAGGCGGCCACCCACGCCGAACAGGTCCTGCGCGACCTGCGGCTCAGCCGGCGCAGCGCCTGGGCCGAGGAGACCGCGCTGCTTTCCCTGACCACCCTGCTCTACTCCGGCCGACCGGACACGGCCCTCGCCTGGTGCGTCAGTTCCCAGTCCGAGGCCGGGGCAGACCAGACCGCGGTGTGGCGCGCCGTGCTCGCTGCTGCTCGTGCCGAGGCCGCGACACGGCTCGGCGATCTGCCCGAGGCGGTCGACCAGGCGCAGACCGCCCTGGCTCATCTGGAGCCCAAGGCCTGGGGTGTGGCTGTCGGGCTGCCGTTGGGCAGCCTGGTGCTGGGCGCGACGCGGACCGGTGACCACGACACGGCGGCCAAGTACCTTGCCGTGCCGGTGCCCGAGGCCCTGTACCGGTCCCGCTACGGGCTGCACTACCTGCACGCCCGTGGCCACCATTACCTCGCCACCGGCAATGCCCACGCGGCCCTCGCAGACTTCCTCTCCTGCGGTGAACTCATGCGCAGCTGGGGTCTGGACCTGGCAGGCATCGTGCCGTGGCGGACCAGTGCCGCCGAGGCCTGGCTACTCCTCGGCAACCGGGATCAGGCACGGCGGATGGTCCAGGACCAGCTGGCACGCCCTGCAACCGACAGCCCGCGCATCCGCGGCCTGTGCCTGCGGCTGCTCGCCGCAGTGAGCCCGGCGGGCCAGCGGCCGCAACTGCTCGGCGAGGCGCTCGACCTCTTCGAGGACTGCCGGGACCGCTACGAGCAGGCCCGTGTGCTCTGCGATCTGGGCCGGGCCCACTACGCGCTTGCGCAGCGTCCGCGGGCTCGGATGGTGCTGCGCAGGGCCAGGCACCTGGCCGACATGTGCGCGGCGGCGCCACTCGCCCACGGACTGCTCGCCGTGCAGGGCGAGCCGCGTCAGGGGCACACCGCGGAGGAGACGGAGACGGCACCCGCCCTCACCGAGTCCGAGCACCGCGTCGCCTCGCTCGCTGTGATGGGCTACACCAACCGGGAGATCGCGGAGCGTCTGTACGTCACACCGAGCACCGTGGAGCAACATCTCACCCGGGTGTTCCGCAAGCTCGGCATCAAGCGCCGCAGTGACCTGCCTGCCGATCTGGCGACCGAGCAGCAAGGGGGAGGACGCGGTGTGCCGAGCGCCGTCGGCCACACGGGAGCGACCGTGTGACCGGTTCGGACACCGGGCCCCTGGCGGCGACTGCCGACGGCCGGGCCGATTACCTCTCCGTGGACGGGCAGTTGTCCTCCGGCCATAGCGTCGGCGCCATGACTCGGACCATCGACGCACCCGTACGCACGCTGACAGAGGTGTCGGGCCCAGCATCCGGCATGCGCGCCAGGGTGGCGGACGCGCTTCGCCGCCCGGCGGCCCAGCAGCCGGCCTGGCCCGATCCGGCCGGGGTCGCGAGGGCGGCCGGGATACTCGCCGGCCGGCCGTCCCTCACCTTGCTCACCGAAGTCGACCGGCTCGGCGGGCTACTGGCCGCGGTGGCGCGCGGCGAGGCCTTCCTGCTCCAAGGCGGCGACTGCGCGGAGACCTTCGCCGAGAACACCGAATCCCATATCCGGGCCAACGTCCGCACCCTGCTCCAGATGGCATCCGTGCTGACGTACTCCGCCGAGATTCCCGTGGTGAAGGTCGGCCGGATGGCCGGACAGTTCGCCAAACCCCGGTCGAGCTCCGTGGACGTGCTCGGCCTGCCCGTCTTCCGCGGCGACAACGTCAATTCGGCCGCCCCCGACCCGGCTGCCCGGATTGCCGACCCCGCCCGGATGCTGGAGGCGTACGCCAACTCCGCAAGCACCCTCAACCTGGTGCGCTCGCTGACCGGTTCCGGCATGGCCGATCTGACGAGGGTGCACGAGTGGAACCAGGACTTCGTCAGTACCTCGCCGGCAGGCGCCCGCTACGAGGCGCTGGCCGACGAGATCACCCGCAGCCTGCGGTTCATGGCCGCGTGCGGTGCGGACCCCGGCACCGTGGCGCCGACCGAGATGTTCGTCAGCCATGAGGCACTGCTGCTCGACTACGAGGCGGCGATGCTGCGCGTCGACGAAACCGGCCCCGAGCCCCGGCTGTACGACGCCTCCGGCCACTTCCTGTGGATCGGCGAACGGACCAGGGATCTGGACGGTGCCCACATCGCCTTCGCGGAGCTCCTGGCCAACCCGATCGGACTCAAGATCGGCCCGTCCACCACGCCGGAGCTGGCCGCCGAGTACGTGGAGCGGCTGGACCCGCACACCACGGCGGGCCGGGTGACTCTGATCAGCAGGATGGGTCACGAGCGGATCCGCGACGTGCTGCCCGGCATCGTCGAAAAGGTGACCGCCTCCGGCCACCAGGTGGTCTGGCAGTGCGACCCGATGCACGGCAACACCCATGAGGCGCCCAGCGGTTACAAAACCCGCCGGTTCGACCACATCGTGGACGAGGTCCGCGGCTTCTTCGAGGTGCACCGGGCACTGGGCACCCATCCCGGCGGTATCCATCTCGAGCTCACCGGCGACGATGTGACCGAGTGCCTGGGCGGCGCACAGGAGATCTCGGACATGGAGCTCGCCGGCCGGTACGAAAGCGCCTGCGACCCGCGACTGAACCCTCAGCAGTCGGTGGAAATCGCGTTCCTCATCGCCGGAATGCTCCGCACATGACCCGCATCACGGGATCCACGCGGCTGTACGCGGTACTGGGCGATCCGGTGACGCAGGTGCAGGCACCGGCCATGCTCAACCCGGTCTTCGCCGGACTCGGCCTGGACGCCGTCCTGGTGCCGGTGCACGTCGAGGCCGCGGACCTCGCCGGCGTCGTCACCGGACTGCAGCGGATCGGCAACCTGGACGGGCTGCTCGTCACCGTCCCACACAAGATCGAGGCGTGTGCCTTCGCCGACGTGCTGAGCCCGGTCGTCCGGGCCGCCGGCAGCACCAACGCGATGCGCCGGGAGCCGGACGGGCGCTGGACGGCGGAGAACTTCGACGGCACCGGCTTCGTCCGCGGCATGGCCGCCGCCGGTCACGAACTCGCCGGGCGCCGGGTCACTCTGATCGGGGCCGGCGGTGCGGGCGGTGCCATCGCGGTCGCAGTGCTCGATGCGGGGGCCGCACGGCTGCAGGTCTGCGACCCCGACGAGGAGAAGCTGTCGGACCTGCTGGACCGGCTCGCCGCGCGCGGGCGGGGCCGGGTCGCGGTCGGCCCCGCCCCGGAGCTCGAACGAGCGGACGTGGCGGTGAACGCCACACCGCTCGGGCTGCGGGCAGACGATCCGTTGCCCTTCGACCCCGCTTCGCTTCCGGCGGGTGCGGTGGTGGCCGACATCATCATGCAGCCACGGGAGACCCCGCTCCTTCGCGCCGCGACGGCTGCCGGCCGGCCCGTCCACCACGGCACTCACATGCTCAGCCACCAACTGGAACTCTACCGGGAGTTCTTCCGGCTCGGAGAGTTCGAATGACGCCGTGGGGGCCGGTACCGCGACCGTGCCAGGCCTGCCCGTCCGTCGTGGACGGCAGGGGACAGAACCCTGGGGTGCCGGCGCACACATAGGGGGAAGCAGGGGGTGGCCGCCCCAGAACAGCGCTGGCTAGCGTCACCACTCGTAATCGACAAGGCGGAGGAACAGCCATGGACACCCGCGAAGCGGCAGGGACAGCCTGGGTTCAGGGGGAGTGCTCCGCACTCGGCCGGCTGATCGCCCCGCTGGGCGAGGACCTGTTTCTCCGTGACCATCTGGGAAGGCGCCCGCTGTTGCTGACGGGCCGGCCCGGCCGGTTCGGCGCACTGTTCGGCTGGCCCGACCTCAACGAATGCCTGGCCGCCGTACGCGTGGATCCGGCCCGGATGCACCTGACGCGGGCCGGCAAGGGGGTGCCGGTCTCCTCCTGCGCCGAGCCCGTGCCTCAGCTCGCCGCCCGGGGAAAGCCGTTGCGCCTGCGGCCCGACCGAGTGCTCGAAGCCCTCCAGGAGGGGGCGACCCTGGTTCTCGACGGAGTCGAGGAACTCCATCCGCGGCTGCGGAGCCTGGTCGGCTCGGTCGAGCAGAGTCTGGGCGCCCTCGTCCAGGCGAACCTCTACGCGAACCTCGGCGATGCCGCGGACGGCTTCGGCATCCACTGGGACGACCACGACGTCCTCGTGGTCCAGGCTGCGGGCGCCAAGCGCTGGGAGGTCCACGCCCCGACCCAGGAGGCTCCGGTGGGTGTGCTCAGCTCACCCGAACCACCTTCCGGCGGGCCCCCGTACTGGACAGGAACGCTGACCGACGGCGACGTGCTGTACCTGCCCCGCGGGTGGTGGCATCGGGTCAGCCCGGGCGACGGCCCGTCCCTCCATCTGACCCTGGGCGCCCGCCTGCCGTCGGCCGGCGACCTGCTGGGCCGGCTGCTGCGGCACATCGCCGCGGAGCAAGCGGTCGTCCGGTACGACCTGCCCCGGCATGCGGACGAGTCCACCACCGCTTTGTTCTTCGGGGAACTGCGCGCCGTGCTCACGAAGACCATCGGGGAGGAGGGACTGCTGGAGCGGCTCGCGGAGGAGGTCTGCCGCGCCGCGGTTGCCGAACGGCCGGTCTTCACCCTCCCGTACGGTGACGCCGACCGTGCAGAGTCACGGTGACGCCGACCAGGGTGCTCGCGCGGCTTCTCCCGGACGCCGCCCGCGGGCTCCCGGCCGCCTTCTGGTGGATCTGGCTGAGCATTCTGGTGAACTGGACCGGCGGCTTCGCCGGCCCCGTCCTCGCCCTCTACCTGACGCTGGACAGGGGCTACTCCGCCTACCAGGCAGGCCTCGTCGTCTCACTGATCGGCTTGGGCGCGATCCTCGGCACGATCGGCGGAGGGATCGCGGCCGACCGTCTCGGCCGCCGCACCACGCTGGTCTTCGCGCACTGCTGGACCGCGGCGAGCATGGTGCTGGTCGGGCTGTGCGAGAGCCCCGCGCCGCTGGCCGGCGCGGCCCTGGCACTGGGCGCGGGGCAGACCGCGGCGCGCCCGGCCATGCAGGCGGCACTCACCGACGTCGTCGCGCTCAAGGACCGCCAGCGGGCCTTCGCCCTCAACTACTGGGCCCTGAACCTGGGCGTGGCCATGTCCGGCGTCCTCGCCGGGTTCATGGTGACCCATGGGTATCTGCTGGTCTTCCTGGCGGACGCGGTGGCCACCCTGCTGTGCGCGGTCATCGTCCTGGTCAAGGTCGAGGAGACCCGTCCCGCACTCGTGCCCGGCGTGCGGGAGGCCCGGACGACCACGAAGGACAGGGCACCACGAGCGTCCCGATCCGTCCTGCATGACCGGCGCTTCGTGCTCTTCGTCCTGGCCACCCTCGTGTTCGCCACCGTCTATCAGCAGGTGAGGACGACCCTGCCGGTCACGATGTCCCAGGACGGTTACTCGCCATCCGCGTACACCCTGCTGCACGGGCTCAACGCGCTGCTCGTGGTCGTCCTTCAGATACCCCTGACCATGCTGGTCCGCAGCCGTTCCCGCTCGGCCGCCCTCACGGCCGGCGGCCTCCTGCTGGGCGCGGGCCTCGGACTGACCGCCTTCGCCACGGGCCCGCTCGTCTATGTGCTGTGCGTCGTCGTGTGGACAACGGGCGAGATGCTGCAGGCCCCGGCAGGCATCGCCGAAGTCTCCGACCGGGCACCGGAACAGCAACGCGGCAGGTACCAGGGGTTCTACGGGACGGCTTGGTCCGCCGCAGCCTTCCTCGCGCCGGCAGGGGCGGGCTGGGTCCTCGACCACGGAGGCGCGACCACGCTGTGGACGACGTGTGCCGTGGGGGGCCTGCTCTCCGCAATCGGGTACGCCTTCACCGCCGGATCCCGCCACAGACTCCCGCACGCCGACAACGCGGACGTGCGGGCCGGGAACGAGACACCGTTCCCTCCTCTCGTCCCCGCACCAGGGGACGGGGCAACCGAACACACGAGGAGTAGCTGATGAACAACGAGTACGAAGTCGACTCACAGGACGAGCTGTTCGTCGTCGAGAACTGCGTGAAGGCCTACCTCAATGCCGAGGACGAGCACTTCGTGATCGACAACTGTGTGAAGGCATACCTCGCCTGATGGTCGAAGCTCATCACTGTTCGGCAGCCGGCCGGGGCATGCTCGATCGCTCCGTGCCGGGGCCGGACGGTCCCTACGACGGCATAGCCACACGTATCCGGTCCTTCAAGGGGCTGCGCGGCACTCCGCCCTCCATGCACCTGGCGGTCGCCGACCTGCCGGACCTGACGGCGGAGATTCCCTGGCAGTCCGACCGGCAGGCGTTCGGTATGTCGTGGACGGATGCCGAACAGGCACGCGCGGCCGCGTGGGGTGAGGCCGTGGAGCGGTTCAGCGGTACCGTGTCGCCGGCGGACGACCCGATGCGCTACGGCAGCCACTCCCAGCTCACCGAGGCGGGCGTGCACGCGCTCGCACCGGAGCGTCTGACCCTGTACTCGCCCCGACAGTATGCGGACGGCGACCACCCCTTCCGCCCGTTCCTGACGACGTCGCCGGTCCACTGGAGACCCGTGCGGTCCCTCACCCGTCAGGCAGACATCCACGTGCCGGCGTTCCTCGTGCACACGGCGTGGCCGCGCGTGCCGAAGGAGCAGCCGGAGCAGCTGCACGCCTTCCCCGCCGTGGGCGGGATAGCCGCCGGGCCAAGTCTGGAACACGCGCTGCTGTCCGGCCTGACGGAGGTTGTCGAACGTGACGCCGCCGCCGTGTGGTGGGCCAACGCGGCTTCCCTGCCTCTGCTGCCGCTCACCTCCCGCATCCGCGCCCACCTCGCACCTGTGCTGGAAGCGTACGAGGTGACGCTGACGCACATCGACAACGAGTTCGGCATTCCGGTTCTGGCCGCCTGCGTCCGCACCCGCGCCGAAGGGTGGCTCACGATAGGTTTCGCGGCGCGCGCGGACCCCGAGGAGGCCGCGCTGAAGGCCCTGGCGGAGGCGTTCGGTCTTCAGCTGACCTGCAGATCACTCGACGACCAGGCGGCCGCTGCCCGCATCACCCAGGCATGCACCGACCGGCGCAGCCCACTCAAGGCGTGGCGGCAGGACCGGGCCTACCTGGACGAGTACCGAGAAGACGGGCGGGACGCGGTGGAGCTCCTCTGCCACCAGCAGCTGTACCTCGACCGCCGGGCCGGTGACCGTACGATGAAGTGGATCGGCAGCGGTCCGGAGGGTTCATGGACACAGGTGCCCCGCCCGCCCGGGGCGACGTTCGAGACGCTGTGCGCGCGGGCCGAGGCGGCGGGCCATGAGGTGCTGTACGCGGATCTGACCACGCGGCATGCCAGGGCCGTGGGAATGCACGTCGTCCGCGTCGTCGTGCCGGGCACGATCGGCGCGGCACCGGCCTTCTGTCCCTACTTCGGTGGCCGCCGGATCCAGGAACAGGCCGTGAACCTCGGCTGGCGAAGGACTCCGCCGGCGGCGGAGCGGTTCAACACGTTTCCGATGCCACACGCCTGAGGCGGCGACCTCTGGCGGGGTTCGGACGGGCCGGGGTCGTTACCCTGGAGCGAGTGAGTGAAGTGAGCACGGTCTTCCGCTGCGGTGATCAGCGAACTCGACAATCCATGATCGCCGGGGGCCGTGCCTGCGCGTGTATCTGCCGATCCATAACGAATCACCATCACGGCTGAGTTCGGGCATCAGGCCCATAACGGCTGCGTCGGGCCGACCGCGAGAACGACGGAGCCCTGAGTCCCGGCCCACACAAGCGTCCGGCCGTGGGGGCGGGGTCAGGCCGCGGGGATCGTCACCGCGGTGGCGACCAAACCGTGGTCGACCGTCCACCGTCCCTCGAAGTGTCTGAGCAAGCGGCCGCCGACGAGCGGTCCGGGAACGAGCAGTTCGGCGCGGAAGCGGCCGTACGACACCCCTCCGGGGTCCGCATGGACCTCGATGTCCGCCTCCTCGAAGCCCAGCCACTTCCCGGTCAGGGGAAACCAGGCCTTGTAGACGGACTCCTTCGCGCTGAACAGCAGCCGGTCCCAGTGGACGGCGGGCTGCCGCGCGGCCAGCAACGCCAGGCGCTCCCGCTCGCCGGGGAGTGAGACGGAGCGCAGGACGCCGTCCGGGAGTGGGCCATGGGGTTCGGCGTCGATGCCGAGGGAGGCCAGGTCGTCGGCGCGGACCAGGGCGGCGGCGCGGTAGCCGTCGCAGTGGGTCATGCTGCCCATCAGGCCCGTCGGCCATTGCGGAGCGCCGCGCTCGCCGGGCAGCACCGCCTGCGGCGGCACGCCGAGCTTCTCCATGGCGCGGCGGGCGCAGGCGCGCACGGCGGCGAACTCCCGGCGGCGCTTCTCCACCGCCTGTGCCACGACCGCCTGTTCCTCGGGGTACAGCGGGGTCTGATCGGCCCCGTCGTCACCGAATGACTCCACAGTCACCACCGAGTCCGGGAGCAGATCAACGATCAACGGTTCCCACCTCCGGGGGCAGTATGCGGCGGAGCCTGCCCGGGGGCGGGCGTTTGCGCCACTCACGGGGATATCCCACGGACACCTGAACGGCACAACAAGAACACGTCCGACGGCATCCGGACAAGGCACGCCGGGCGGTCGAGAGTTACCGGTTGCCGCATGAGTGGGGCTGGACCCACCGGTAAAGGGGCGTAGCGGGAGGAGGCGAGAGCTGTCTGCCCTGCTCCATCGCATCAACACCTACCTGCTGCGGTGATCATGAACAAGTACAAGAGGCTGAACACGTGGAAGAAGGCCACACGGACGATGCGCGACGCGACGTCACGCCGCTCCTGCCGCTCCTGCCGCTCAGCGTCCCTTGTAGTTGATCTTCATGGTGTCCATGTCCGTCGCGGTGGAGCGCAGCCGCCCGTGGCCGTACCCGTGCTCCTTCAGCGTCGTCTCCGCCCGGTCCTCGGCGATCGCGGATGCCATCTCCTCGCCGTCCTCGGCGTCCGACACGATCACGTACCGGAAGCTGAAGTGCTTGAGCACCCTGTCGTAGGTGAGCGAACCCTCCTCGGTGAACTGCATCGCCTCCAGGCCGTGCTGCTCCACCTCGGCCAGCAGGCGGGCGCGGGTCTCGTCCGTGAGGCCCTCCCAGGTGCCGCGCACGATCACTCGGTAGGTGTGCTGGGTGCTCATCCCGTTCTGCCGCCTCTGTCGCATGAACCGTTGAGGATCAAGGCTACGACGGCGAGGCCGAGCCGCACGCGGAATATTGTCGCCGTCGACGCCGGTGGCGGGGCCTTTGCCGAAGTCTGACGGCGACGCCCCTGGTCGGGGCGGCTCCGAGAGTGTTCCATGGTCATCGGGGGCGCCCGGACCTGCGGCGGCCCGCGCGAGGGAGTGAGGTTGCTTTGGCCACGACCGTACGACGTGCCGTACTGACTCTGCCCGCCGCACCGCTGGGCCCGGAGAACCCGCTGCCCGCGCTGCGGCCGCTCGACGAGATGCATGTCGTCGACGACCGTGACCGGGCGGGGCTGCCGCGCGACATGGCACGGCAGATCGGCTACGAGCCGCTGACCACCGTCCTGCCGGTGCGCATCCTCGACGGGTACGGGCGCGAGCGGACCCCGACCGACCTGGACGCGATCGTCATCGAGAACGACCGGCTCCGGGCCACCGTCCTGCCCGGGCTCGGCGGCCGGATCCACTCCCTTCACCACAAGCCGACCGGCCGGGAGCTGCTTTACTCCAACCCCGTCCTGCAGCCTGCCGACTTCGCCCTCAACGGTGCCTGGTTCTCCGGTGGCATCGAGTGGAACATCGGCGCGACCGGCCACACCACACTGTCCTGCGCCCCGGTGCACGCCGCCCGCGTCGCCGCACCCGACGGCGGTGAAATGGTCCGCCTCTGGGAGTGGGAGCGGCTGCGCGACCTGCCGTTCCAGGTGGACCTGTGGCTGCCGGAGGACTCCGACTTCCTCCACGTCGGGGTACGGATACGCAATCCGCATGAGCACACCGCGCCCGTCTACTGGTGGTCCAACATCGCCGTCCCAGAGGGAGCGCGCTCCCGGGTCCTGGCGCCTGCCGACGAGGCCTGGCACTTCGGCTACGAGCGGACCCTGACCCGGGTGCCCGTGCCGGAGACCGGTTCCGTCGACCGTACGTACCCGCTGCGCAGCGACTTCCCCGCCGACTACTTCTACGAGGTGCCCGACGGCACCCGCCGCTGGATCGCCTCCCTCGACGAGGACGGTCACGGACTCGTCCAGACCTCCACCGACCTGCTGCGCGGCCGTAAGCTCTTCCTCTGGGGCAGCGGGCCCGGCGGGCGCCGGTGGCAGCAGTGGCTCACCGAACCCGGCACCGTCGGCTACGCGGAGATTCAGGCCGGACTCGCCCGTACCCAGCTGGAGCACATCCCGCTCGAACCGGGCGCCGAGTTCAGCTGGCTGGAGTCGTACGGACCGCTGACCGCGGACCCCCGTGTCGTGCACGGCGACGACTGGGCCGCGGCCCGCACCGAGACCGAACAGCGCCTCGCCGAAGTCCTGCCGCGCGCCGACGTCGACGCCGCGTACGCGGCCTGGCGCCCGCACGCCGACACCGAGCCCGGTGAGACCCTCGCCACCGGCTCCGGCTGGGGCGCCCTCGAAGTCCGGCGCGGCAAGTACCGGCTCCCGGGCACACCGTTCACCGAGTCCACCCTCGGCGAACAGCAGGCACCCTGGCTGCACCTGCTCGACCAGGGCGCCTTCCCCGAGCCGCGCCGTGTGACGCCTCCCGGACCCTCGCTCGTCTCCGCACACTGGCGCGACATGCTGGAGACGGCATCCGCCGAACCTCTCACCGAGTACCACCTCGGGGTCGCCCAGTGGCACGCCGGCGACCGCGCCCAGGCGGTCCGCAGCTGGGAGCGCGGTCTGGCCCTCGCCCCGTCCCGCTGGCCGCTGCTGCGCTGCCTGGCCGTCGCCGCCCAGGAGGGCGGCCAGCGGAACAGGGCCGCCGACCACTACGCCGAGGCGTTCGAGGACCTCTGCGCGGAACGCCGGGACGACGGCGAAGCCTGGACCGCCGCCACCACCGCCCTCGGCCATGAGGCGATCGAGGCGCTGCTGGCGGCCGGGCGGACCGATGAGGCCCGCACGGTCTGGGACGGGCTGCGCCCGGCGATCCGGCAGCGCGGCCGGTTCCGCCTGCTGGAGGCCAGGCTCCTGCTCGCCGAGGGCGACCGTGCGGCGGCCCGTGCGGTCTTCGACGAGGGCTTCGAGGTCGCGGACCTGCGGGAGGGGGCGGAGATCCTGGACGAGGTCTGGTCGGCGCTCACCGACGAGCCAGTGCCCGACGCGTACAACTACCGTATGCGCCCGAAGAGTTGACCGGAGACTCGCGGGAGTGAGCGGCCCACGTGCGAACGGCAGGTGAGGTGCCGGCGCGCGTGGGTACGGAGCGGCGTCAGGGGTTACGGAACCTGCCGGATCAGGCCGGCAGGTTCCGGTCGACGTACTCGAAGACCGAGCCGTCCGGGTGGACCGCGATCAGGTTCCGGCCGACCGGGGTCGGCACCGGGCCCGCGAGTATCCGGGCGCCGACGCGGGTGAGCGACTCATGCGCGTCGTCGACGTTCTTCACCGCGATCGTCGCCGTCACCTTGCGCAGGATCTCCAGCTCCGACTCGGGGCCACTCATCAGCAGAAAGCAGCTGATCGCGGCGACCGAGACGCCGCCGCGCTCGAAGCGCAGCGCCGGGCTGGCGGTGAGGTCCTCGTAGAAGGCCACCGCGGCCTCCAGGTCGTCGACGCAGATGCGCAGCGTGGTTCCCAGAATTTCCATGCGGAACAGGGTAGTTGGCGGGGCCGCGCGCTGTGATCGATTCCGGTGGCCGGCCCGGCCGCGTCAGGCGCGGCAGAGCACTTCGCCGTGCGGGACCATGAACCACGCGTCGTCCTGCCCACCCCAGGTGCGCCAGGCCGCCGCGATGTCGTTCAGCTGCTCGGTGGTCGCATGGCCACCGTCCACGGCCAGCTTGGCGTACACCGAGCCGACCGTACGGTCCGCCCACAGACCGCTCCACCAGACCCGGTTCTCCGGCGTGGCGAAACACCAGGCGGCGGCGGACGGGGTGATGTCGGTGAAGCCGGCCTGCCGGGCCCAGGAGAGCAGCCGCCGGCCCGCGTCCGGCTCGCCGCCATTGGTCCGGGCCACCTGCCGGTACAGCTCCTGCCACGCGTCCAGGACCGGCACTTCGGGGTACCAGACCATCGCCGCGTAGTCGCTGTCGCGGGCCGCGACGATGCCGCCGGGGCGGCAGACTCTCCGCATCTCGCGCAGCGCCTGCACCGGGTCGCCCACATGCTGCAGCACCTGGTGGGCGTGCACGACGTCGAAGGAGTCGTCGGGGAAGTCCAGGTCGTGGACGTCGGCGGTGGTGAACCCGACGTTGTCCAGGCCGCGTTCGGCGGCGACCTCGGCGGCCTGGTCCAGGATCTCTCCGGTGGTGTCGACGCCGGTCACCCGGCCGGGGGCGACCAGTGCCGCCAGATCCGCGGTGATGGTGCCCGGACCGCAGCCGACGTCCAGCACCGTCATGCCCGGCCGGAGTTCGCCGATCAGATAGGCCGCCGAGTTGGCGGCGGTCCGCCAGCGGTGCGAGCGCAGCACCGACTCGTGGTGGCCGTGGGTGTAGACGGCGGTCTCCTTCGGCATGGCTGTGCGTCCTCTCTCGGAGCGTGATGCGAAGCGCTGAGCGTGGCACCGACGGTACGCCGAGATGTCGAATCATGAGATGGGCGTCTTGACATTTGGACGACGACTCGATGGCTCAGACAGGCATCGGGCAGTAGACGGTCAGTGCCTCCGGTAGCTTGTCGATCACCAACTCCTTCTGGCTGTGCGCTACTTCACCGTCGTACGCATAGGGGGTTCCCGGGGTCAGGCCGGCGATCCGCACCCTGCGAAGCCGTACCGCCGCGTGGACGGGGGAGCGGCTCAACGGGCCCGCAATCGCAGCCGCGAGGAGGCGAAGACCGGGTGTGCGGCCGCCGTGCACCACCCGGACGTCCAGCAGTCCGTCCGCGAGGTTGTGGCGTCGGCCCGGTGCCGGGCCCACCCGCCGGAACAGGCCGTTGCCCACGAACAGCAGCCACAACGGCCTCCGCCTTCCTTGCAGTTCGGCCTCCAGCGGGCGTTCGCCACGCAGCACATGGAGCGCAGCCACGACGCCTGCCGGCCAGCCGCCGATGCGCGGCGCCCAGCGCTCGCGGGTCCGTACCAGCTCCGGATAGGCGCCCAGACTGAAGGCGTTGAGGAAATAGCCCGGCGCGCCGGTCGGCCCGTCCGGCCCCGGCCGGAAGCGGCCCAGGTCGACCCGTACCGCATCGCCTGCCGCCAGCGCGGCACATACGTCGTCCACCGTCTCGATGCCCAGGTCGTAGGCGAAGTGGTTGAGGGTTCCACCGGGGAACACCGCGAGCGGCACACGGTGCGCCGCGGCGACGGCAGCGGCGCTGTTGACCGTGCCGTCGCCCCCGCAGATCCCGAGAGCATGGCCCTGTCCGGCGGCCTTCTCCAGTTCGGCGGAGAGCTCGTCGGGCGCGCACTCCACCACCTCGGCGAGCGGCAGCGAGTCCCGCACCAGCGAGGCCGTGGCCGTGGCCGAGCCGGACTCCTGGTTGACGACGACCACCAGGCCCCGGCCGCCCGGCAGTGCGGGCGCATGGGCGGGCGGTCTGCCCGGCGCGGGCAGCTGCCCGCGCGTCGGTACGACACCGCGCAGCGCGAACGCGGCTCCTATGCCGAGCGCCGCACCGGCCAGCACATCACTCGGATAGTGGACCCCCGTATAGACGCGGGAGGCGGCGACCGCCAGCGCGAGCGGGGCGACCGCCGCACCCCAGCCCTTCGATTCGAGGGCGACACCCGTCGCGAAGGCCGCCGCCGACGCGGCGTGCCCGGACGGGAAGGAGGTGGTGAACGGCTGACGCGTGAGCCGTCTTATCACCGGTACGGCGTCCAGCACCGGCCGCTCCCTGCGCACCGCACCCTTCCCCACGGTATTGATCGCGGCCGAGGCCACGGCCAGCGAGACGACCCCGCGGAGCGCGGCGCGCCGGGCCCGGGCGCTGCCGCCGAGTGCCGCCATGCCCGCCGCGGCGCCGAACCACAGCAGCCCGTGATCGGCGCTGCGGCTCAGCCGTGGCAGTACGGGGCCGGCGCCCGGCCAGTGCCGGCCGGCCACGCTCCGGAAGACGGCGAGATCGCCCCGGTGCAGCCAGGTACGGAGTCCGGTGGGCGAGGGGACTGAGGACGCGTTGCTCGGAGACGACATGGGACTGCGGATACCCCTTTCGGCCGTGCCGAAGCAGCCGATGCGCTCGCGCGCGGCTCTCCGGACGGAGACAGTGGTCACATGGCATCCCACACCCCCTCCGCACACGATCTGCTCGACCGGCACGCCGAGGCGCTCCAGTTCTTCACGGACCGTGTGCATGCCGTGCGCGACGACCAGTGGTCCGCATCGACGCCGTGCACCGAGTGGTCCGTCCGCGATCTGGTCACCCATCTCACGTCCGAGCAGCTGTGGGTCCCAGCGCTCGTGACGGAGGGGCGTACCGTCGGCGAGGTCGGTGACGCCTTCGACGGCGATGTGCTGGGCGACGACCCGGTCACCGCGTGGGACCGCGCGGCGGCAGAGGCCCGCAAGGCGTTCGCGGCCCCCGGGGCGCTGAAGCGGACCGTGCATCTCTCGTACGGCGACAGCGCCGCCGATGCCTACTGCGCGCAGATGGTGAGCGACGCGGTGGTGCACTCCTGGGACCTCTCCCGGGCCATCGGCGCCGATGAACGGCTGCCGCAGGAACTGGTCGAGTTCACTCGGCGCGAGGTCGGGCCGTACGTGAAGGGCCTGTCGCAGACCGGCCTGTTCGCCCCGCCGGTCAAGACCGAGAAGGATGCGGACCCACAGACCGAGCTCCTCGCACTGCTCGGGCGGCAGGTCTGACAAAAGGGGCGGCAAACGGAGCATACCGACACACCGGCGGGGCGGCGGGGCGCGTCGGTGGCATTGCCGTCACAAGTGCGCGACGGCTAGCCTGTGTTCGCGATTCCGGCCAATGGTCGGAGTGTCGAACGCGAGAGGTGGGTGCACAACCATGGGGCGACTCGTCCCTGCGGTGACCAGAGCCCTGGACGTACTCGAACTCTTCCTCCACGGCGACGGAACACTCTCCGCGCCCGAGGTCACCCGCAAACTCCAGCTGCCGCGCACCACCGTTCACGAGCTGCTGACCACCCTCGCCGCCCGTTCGTACCTGGTGGCGCTCCCGGACCAGCCCGGCCGCTACCGCCTCGGTGTCCGCACCTATCAGCTCGGCAGCCGGTACGCCGAGCAGCTCGATCTCGCCGCCGAGGGCCAGCAGGTGGCCCGCGAGGTCGCCGAGACCTGCGGCGAGACGGTCCATGTGGCGATCCTGGAGGACACCGACGTCATCTATATCGCCAAGGTGGACTCCACCCATGCGGTACGGATGGTCTCGGCGGCCGGACGCAGGCTGCCCGCCCACTGCACCTCTGTCGGCAAGATGCTGCTCGCCACCCTGCCCGACCGGGAGCTCGACACCCGGCTCGACGGCCGCGAACTCACCGGCATGACCCCCAACAGCATCACGGACCCGGCCGAGTTGCGGACCGTGCTCACCGGCGTGCGGGAGCGGGGCATCGCGGTGGAGCACCGTGAGTCCAACCCCGATGTGAGCTGTGTGGCGGCTCCGGTGCGGGACCGGGCGGGCCGGGTCGTCGCAGCCCTCTCCATCTCCGTACCGATGATCCGCTGGAGCGAGAAGCGCGAGCAGGAGCTGGCGGTCCTCGCGGCGGACGGCGCCGGCGCCCTCTCCGCACGTCTGGGACACCACCGGAGGGAGCAGTGAGCGCGATGCGCCTCCACGTTGCCGTGCGGGAGCAGGCCGAGCTCGGTGAGGGCCCGACCTGGGACCCGGCGACCGGTCGGCTGATCTGGGTCGACATCCTCTCCGCCCGCGTCCACACGTACGACCCGGTGAGCGGCCGCCGCACGGTCATGGCCACCGAGCAGCATGTCGGAGCGGCGAAGCCGCGCGCGGGCGGCGGGCTGGTCGTCAATCTGCGCGACGGCATCGGACTCTACGACCTCGACGGCGCCTTCCGTTGGCTGGTGCACGACCCCGAGCCCGGGCGGCGAGGCAACGATGCGGCCGTGGCGCCCGACGGGGCGCTCTGGGCGGGCACCATGCGCTACGACGAGACGGAGGTCGGCGGCAGCCTGGCCCGCATCGCGCCCGACGGCACGGTCACCCCGGTGCTGCCCGTGGTGGCCTGCAGCAATGGCATCGGATGGAACCCGGACGGGCGGCTCATGTACTACATCGACACCCCGACGCGCCGTATCGACGTCTTCGACTTCGACGGCCGGCGCGCCCTGAACCGGCGGCCGTTCGCGACGGTCGAGGAGGGTGCGGGTTTCCCCGACGGGCTGACGGTCGACGCCGACGGATGCGTATGGGTCGCCCTGTGGGACGGCGCGGCGCTGCGTCGCTACACGGCCGACGGCGCGCTGGACCGGACCGTCGCACTGCCGGTGCGGCGCCCGACGGCCTGTGCCTTCGGCGGTCCGGACCTGCGCGACCTGTACATCTCCACGGCCCGGACGGGGCTCGCCGCCCCGCACCCGCTGTCCGGTTCGCTGTTGGTGCTGCCGGGCGCGGGGCAAGGGATGCCGGGGACGGCCTTCGCGGGCTGAGTCGGGCGACGGAGGTCCGGGGGAACTCGACCTCGCTGCGCGCTACCCCCTACTCGCTCATGAAGCGGCGCAGTGGGCCGGGCAGTCGGGAGCCCGGCGGCGACATGTTCGTGCCGGCGCCGTGCCGGGCCAGCAGGTCGAGCGCCAGTCGCCCCCGACGCACCCGCTCGCGGGCGGTGTCCAGCGCGACGTCACGCAGATGCGCGCCGTACGGATAGATGCCCGGCGCCCTGGACAGGCCGAACTTGAGATAGATCGGGGCGCCGCGACGGATCAGCTCGGCGGCCTCGTACATCCGCACATAGCCACCGAGGTCGTCCGGCGCCTCGATGTAGAGGTCCATCGGCGCGCCCGACGCCCTTCGGATCTCGGTGAAATGAGCAAGTGTCAGGTCGGACGGAATGTTGATCGAGTCGGCGCCGAGCTGCTCGTGGACCGCGAAGGAGGCCGGGTTCACCGGCCCGATGAGCGCTGACACCTTGAACGTCGTATCGGCGGGCAGCACTCCCCGGGTGCGCAGCCGGTGCAGCGTCCAGAGGACCCCTTCGTCGGCGACGAGCAGGCATTTCACACCCAACTCGGAGGCCCGCAGGGCGTCTTCGACACAGCCGGCCAGCGCGTCGTGGCCACGGGCACGCAGCCCCGCCCCGCCCGAGTCGGTACGGGTGGAGGCGCCCGTGTCCCAGCTTCCGCGCGGTCCGGTGAACAGGCAGAGTTCGACGCCCCGTTCGGCGCAGCCCTCGACCATCTCGGTGATCTCGGCGTCACTGAGCATCCAGATGCCGCTGCCCTGGCTGATCCGATGGATCGGTACATCGAGCCGGGAGGACTCCTTGAGGACGACGGACAGGGCCTCCGGGCCTTCGACGGACGGGACCTCGGTCCGCCAGGTGCCACCGTCGGGGAAGGCGTACGGAGATGTGTCGGCCGGGTCGGCGGCGGGCGCGCCCAGCCCGAGCGCGGTGAGCGCGGGCTCGCCGGGGCGACGGGCGGGGGAGTCGGACGAGGTCATGAGCGACCTTTCGTGTTCGAGATATCGGACGAGGTTCGGGTGAGCGGGTGTGGGGCGGTGCCGGTGCATGGTGTGAGGAGTGCGGTGGGGTCCGAAGGTGGGGTCCGACGGGGCTCTACGGGCGCAGCAGCACCTTGCCCGTCCCGGGACCGCCGCCGCCGACCAGTGCCACGGCATCGGCGAACCGCTCCAGCGGGAACTCATGCGTGATCAGCGCCGCCGGATCGAGCAGCCCGGCCGTGAACGCCCGCACCGCATAGGACCAGGCCGCCGACGGTGCCCCGAACACACTGCGCACGGTGAGCTGGCTCAGCGACAGATGCACCGGGTCGATACCGGCGGCACCCGGCGCGAACATGCCCGTGAGCACCACCCGGCCGCCGCGCCGCGCCAGCAGGCAGGCGTCGGCGGCGGTGGACGGCGCGCCCGCAGTCTCCACGACCAGGTCGTAGCGGCCGTGCAGCTCGGTGGCCTCCTTCGGGGCGCGGGCCTCGCTCGCCCCGAACGCCAGGGCCTGGCCCGCCCGTTCGTCCCGTGGGTCGATCACCGTCAGTTCCCCGGGCGACATGGCGGAGAGCAGCTGCACGGCGAGCAGTCCGAGCGTCCCCGCGCCCACGACGGCGATGCGCTCACCCGGTTCGGGTGTCCCCGCCCGCACGGCCGCCGCGACCACCGCGGCCGGTTCCAGCAGGGCGGCGGCCCGCAGATCCGCGTCGTCGGCCAGCGGGTGCAACAGTCTTGCCGGGACCACGACATGGTCGGCGAACGCCCCGGGCCGGGTGAACCCCGTCTCGTCGTACCCGGCCGTGCACAGCGACGTCTCCCCGCTCCGGCACCGCTCGCATCTGCCGCAGGACCTGAAGCCCTCGGCGACCGTCCGGCGACCGAGCAGCGCAGGATCGGCGCCCGCACCCAGGGCGTCGACCACCCCGGACCATTCGTGGCCGGGCACCACCGGGTAGCGGACGTAGGCGGGGTCGCGATGGCCGTCGTACACCTCGCGGTCGCTCATGCAGATCCCGGCCGCGGCGACCCGGACCCGGACCTCACCGGGGCCGGGCTCGGGAACGGGGCCGCTGGTCAGCCGGTGCTCGCCGGGCCGCTCGACCGTGACCGACCGTGAGTGGGCGCTGCTCACTTGGGCTTCCTCCTCTCCCAGCCGTCCGCCCACAGGTCGAACCGGGCCTGCTGCTGCGGGAATTCGGCGGCCGCGTCCACATCGAGCTCCACGCCCAGCCCCGGAGCGTGGGAGAGCTCGAAGCAGCCGGTCGCGGGGTCCACCTGCGGGGCGCCCTTGACGACCTTCTTGATGTCGGCGTCCGCGAAGTCGTTGAAGTGTTCGAGGATCTTGAAGTTTGGTGTACAGCCCGCGAGTTGGAGACTGGCGGCGGTCAGCACGGAGCCGCCCACATTGTGCGGTGCGATCAGCGTGTAGTGGGTCTCGGCGGTCGCGGCGAGCTTACGGGTCTCCAGGATGCCGCCGATGTGGCCGACGTCCGGCTGGATGATGTCGGCGGCCTGCGACTCGAATAGCTCACGGAACTCGGTGCGGTCATGGATGCGTTCACCGGTCGCGATCGGCAGATCGACCTTTCCGGCGACCTTGCTCAGCGCCTTGAGGTTCTCCGGCGGCACCGGTTCCTCCAGCCAGGCCGGACGGAACGGTGCCATCTCGTGGGCGATCCGAACGGCGGTCGACGGGCTGAACCGGCCGTGCATCTCCAGCATCAGCTCGGCGTCGGGGCCGATGGCGTCCCGTACCGCCTCGATCAGCGACACCGCGTACCGGGTCTCCTGCTGACCCAGCTCGAAGTGGCCGGTCCCGAACGGGTCGATCTTCAGAGCGCGGTAGCCGCGCTCGACCACGGCCCGCGCGGCCTTGTGGTACGCCTCCGGGGTGCGCTCGGTGGTGTACCAGCCGTTCGCGTACGCCTTGACCCGCTCGGTGACCTGTCCGCCGAGCAGCTGCCAGACGGGGACGCCGAGCGCCTTGCCCTTGATGTCCCAGCAGGCCATCTCGACGACCGCGATGCCGGACATCACGATCTCTCCGGCCCGCCCGTAGTCGCCGTACTTCATCCGGCGTACGAGGTCCTCCACGGCGAACGGGTCGGAGCCGGCGATGTGGTTGGTCTCCGCCTCGCGCAGGTAGCCGATCAGTGCGTCGGTGCGGCCGAGCATCCGGGTCTCGCCGACACCGGTGAGGCCCTCATCGGTATGGACCTGGACGTAGGTGAGGTTGCGCCAGGGGGTGCCGACGACGTGTGTGCTGATTCCGGTGATGCGCACGGGAGTTGCCCCTCGACGTGTTCGATATTTCGTCACTCGTTCGAAATTCTGGCGTGACCGTAATGACGCGGCGGGTCGAGTGTCAATGGGGCCGTCGGGTCCCGCTGCCGTTCCCGGTCGGGAGGGTGCCCCCGGGCAGCCCGCCTGCCGGGTGGTAGCCGGTGTGTCGCCCGGCCGGGCAAGCGGTGCCGCTCAAACCTCCGTATAAAGGGCCCTGGGAACGAGACAGGGTGACGGAGCGACAGCGAAGGAGGCCCGGGATGGCACGGGAGCGGGCCGGGCAGGACGGGGACGCGGGACCGGCCTGGAGCGGCGCCGGGCGGGCCGCCGCCGCGACCCTTCGGGAGGACCGCGGGCCCGTTCGGTACGGGCCGCCCGCACCCGATCCCGGGCTGCCCGTGCTGCCCGAACTGGCCGACGTGCTCGCCGCCGCGGCCGGGCGCAGCGAGCCCGAACCGACCGGCGGCGGCGAGGCCCTGCGGGAGGCGGCCGCCGCCTACTGGATCCGGCGCGGGCTGCGCGGCGGACCGGAGCACATCGCCGCCGCCCCCGGCGCCTCACCCCTGCTGCTCGCCCTGATCGCCGCACACGGCGGCGATGTCCTCATGCCGCGTCCCTGTCCCCCCAGCTGGATCCCGCAGGCCCGGCTGCTGGGCCGGCCGGCCTACCATGTGCCGACCCCGGCCGAGTGCGGCGGTGTGCCCGATCCGTATGCGCTCCTCGAGACCGTACGCAGAGTGCGCGCCGAGGGCGGCCGCCCCCGGCTCCTGCTGATTTCCGTCGTCGACGACCCGACCGCCACCGTCGCCCCGCCGGAACTCGTGCGCGAGGCGTGCGAGGCCGCGGTCGCCGAGGGGATGCACATCGTCAGTGACGAGACCTGGCGCGACACACTGCACCGGCCGCACGACACCGTCCTGCTCAGCCCCGCCGAGATGTGCCCCGAGGACGTCACCGTCGTCAGTGATCTGGCCGGTGCGCTGACTCCCTCTGCCTGGCCGGTCGCGGTCGCCAGATTCCCGGACACCGAACGGGCGGCGGCGCGTCACGCCCGTACCCTCGACATCCTCACCGCGCTCGGCGCCCTCGTCGCGGGCCCGGTGGCTGCCGCGGCCGCCCACGCGCTGCGTGAACCGGAGCCCGTCACGGCGCGGGTCCGTCTGGCCGCCGGACTGCAGGCGCAGGTCGCGGCCGCGGCCCACCGGGCGGTGCTCGCCTCGGGGGCGCTGGCCAGGCCCCCGCAGGCCGGCCGTCATCTCTACGCCGACCTCGGCCCTCTCCGGTCCCGGCTGGCCACCCAAGGCGTCACGGACTCACTGGAACTGGAGGAGTACCTCACCGAACGCCTCGGCGCTCCCACCCCGGGAGGCCACCGCTTCGGCGACGAACTGGGTGCGCTGCGGGTGCGGCTGGGCACCGGACCGCTGCTCGGCTCGACCCAGGAGCAGCAGATGGAGTCCCTCACTGCGGTGGAGCCCCTTGAATTGCCGCACGTCGCCCGGTCGCTGAACATTTTTGCAGCAGCTCTCGGCGAACTCCGCTGACGACGACGTACCCGACGGCATACCCGACGGCCTGCGCGATGCTGCACGCGCGCCGCCGCACCCGCGACGACGCACCCGACGACGCACTCCGAGACGGGATCCTCGATGACGGAACAGACCGAGCGCTCCCTCGGAGGGCCCGCGCGCCCGGCTCCCCTCGGCCGGATCGTGTCACCGCGCCCGCTCGGCGAGGTGCGGGTCTGGCCCGACACGTTCGCCGACCGCCTCACCGCCCCGCTGCCGAGTGTCAGGGGCATGCCCAGACTGGCCTACGAGCGCGCCGTGCGGCCCGACGCGGAGGGACTGCGCGGTGTCCACCGGCTCCCGTACGCCCCCGGACCGCTGCCCGACACCGACCCGGGTACGACCACCGTGACGTGGGTCGGACACGCCAGCTGGATCGTCCGGACCGGCGGGCTGACCATCCTCACCGACCCCGTCTGGTCCCGCCGCATCCTCGGCACACCCGCCAGGATCACGCCCGTCGGCGTTCGCTGGGAGGATCTGCCGACCGTCGACGCGGTGGTCATCAGTCACAACCACTACGACCACCTCGACGCCCCCACCCTGCGCAGACTGCCGCAGGACACCCCGTTCTTCGTCCCCGCGGGACTCGGCCTATGGTTCCGTCGCCGCCGCTTCTCGTGCGTCACCGAACTCGACTGGTGGGAGTCGGCGGTGCTGAACGGCGTCCGCTTCGATTTCGTGCCCTCCCACCACTGGTCGAAGCGGACCCTCACGGACACCTGCCGCTCCCTGTGGGGCGGATGGATCATCAACGACATCGGCGGTGGCGACGGACAGCGGGTCTACTTCGCCGGGGACAGTGGCTACGGGCGCTGGTTCACGGAGATCGGCCGCCGCCACCCCGGGATCGATCTGGCGCTGCTGCCGATCGGGGCGTACGAACCGCGCTGGTGGCTCGGCGACGTACACACCGATCCGGAAGAGGCCGTGCAGGCGTACGAGGATCTCGGCGCCCGCGCGATGGCCCCGATGCACTGGGCGACCTTCCTGCTCTCCGCGGAGCCCGTACTCGAACCGCTCATTCGGCTCCGTACCGCCTGGCAGCGGGCCGGCCACCCGCGCGAACTCCTCTGGGACCTGCCGATCGGCGGCTCCAGGGTGCTGGACGGGGCCCGTACCCCGCGCTCACCGCAGCCACCCAAGGGCATCAGCGGCTGAACCGGGCCCGCGCCCTGCGCCACACCGCCGGCGCCCCGCTGATCAGCAGCGTCAGGCCGACCGCCGCGACCACGCCCTGCCACGGCTCGGGGAACAGCGAACCGCCCAGAATGCCGATCAGCTGGTACGTCGCCGCCCACGCCAGACAGGCCGGCACATCCCCCCGGGCGAACCGGCGCATCGGCATCCGGCCCAGCAGGCACGCCAGCATCACCGGAATCCGCCCGGCCGGCACCAGCCGCGACAGCACGAGCACCACCGAACCGTGCTCGTCCAGCTTCTGCTGCGCCTGGGTTAGGCGCTCCGGCGCCGCCCGGTCGCTGATCGCCTGCAGCCATTTCGAACCGTTCCTGGACCGCACCCCGCGCTGCCCCAGCCAGTACAGACATATGTCCCCGAGGAACGCCGCCGCGGACGCCACCCCGAACACCACCAGCAGCGCGAACGGATCCGTCTGATGGAACGCCACCACGGCCGCCGAACTCACCAGCGCCCCGGTCGGCACCACCGGCACCAGCGCACCCAGTGCCACCAGCAGGAAGAGGGACGGATAGCCGACTGCCTGCTGCGTCGACTCAGCGGGCAGCTGCCCCACTATCTCCTGGATCACCTGGCGGCCTCCGGCCGCACATGCTCCCCGTGGGCCAGCCGGTGCACCATCACGTCCGGTGCCAGCAGAGCCGCCTTACGGACGAACTCGTCGCCCGGTGAGTGGAACTCGTGGGGACGGATCCCGTCCATCCCGATCGGCCAGTACGTGCCGTAGTGCACCGGCACGGCCGATCGCGGCGCCAGCCGGGCCAGGGCCTGGGCGGCGCGGCCCGCGTCCAGATGACTGTGGCCCAGGTAGGGGCCCCAGCCGCCGACCGGCAGCAGCGCCACGTCGACCGGGCCGACCGCCCCCGCCATCTCGTCGAACAGACCGGTGTCCCCGGCGAAGTACGTGCGCGCCTCGCCCTCGACGACATAGCCCAGCGCGGGCGAACGGTGCGGGCCCACCGGCAGCCGCCGGCCGTCGTGCTGTGCGGGGACGGCCCGTACCCGCACGCCGCCGACCCGCACCTCGTCCCCGGCCGCGACCTCGGTGATCCGCAGCCCGCGCACCCGGCGCAGCATCCGCAGCCCCGGTACGGAACGGACGGCGCCGAGCGGAACGATCAGTCGGGTGCCCGGCACGAGGCGCGCCAGCGACGGCAGATGCAGATGGTCGGAGTGCAGATGGGAGATGAGGACGACATCGGCGACGGTGGCCTCGGGGCCCGGGAGCGCGCCACGGCGTCGGCGCAGGTGGGCGAGGCGGCGCACGAAGAGAGGGTCGGTCAGGACACGGACTCCGGAGTCCTCGATGGTGCAGGTGGCATGACCCCACCAGGTGACTTCCACCGGCACCGGCTGCCTCCTCGCCCGCGGTTCCCGCTCGGTCCCCTGAGCGTAATGCCGGCGCCGGGCAGGGGACCGGGCGCGTCCGGCCCCCGCTGCGCTCTGCGACAGGGAGATCTCAGTCCGTGAGCCCCAGAGCGCCCGCAGCCTGGATCGCCAGCCACACCTCCGCCAGTGCTCCCGTCGACGCCAGATCGCGGTCGGTCAGCGCGCCGAACCGCCGCAGCCGGTACGTGAGGGTGTTCGGGTGGATGTGGAGGGCGGCCGCCGCCGCATCCGTGCGGCGGTCGCGCTCCATCCAGGTGCGGGCGGAGACCAGCAGCTGCGAGTCGTGCGCCTCGTCATAACGCAGTACCGCGCCGAGGACGTGCTCGACCAGTGCGGTCAGCACCGCCGGGTCGTCAGGCAGCCAGCGGCCCATCGAAGCGTCCCCGTAACGGATCACCGGGCGGCCCGACTCGACGGCCTTCGAGACCGCCCACAGGGCCTCGCGCTGCGCCACCCGCAGTGCGGCGCCCGGCAGGAACGGGCGGCTCATCCCCGCCGCCACGTCCGGCAGTTCACCGATCCGGTCGGCCAGCTGCGGCGCACCCAGCACATAGCGGTCCTCGCCCCAGGTGAGCAGGAGATGCGGATGGTCCTGGAGACACCGCAGCAGTGCCTCGTCCGTGGTCCGCCGGACCACGATCAGCACGGTGTCGCCCTCGATCGCGTGCCGGGCGAGCCTGCGCCGGGCCGCTTCCGGATCGAGGACCTCCTGCAGCAGCTCGGCGAGGGTCTCCGCACCCTCCCGGCGGAGCGTCTCGCGTTCGTTGCGCACCATCGCCACCCGCAGCGCCGCCACCGTGGCGATGTGCTGGACGACCGCGAGCCCGGCCGGCTGGGCGCCCTCCCGTTCGTAGGCGACGAGGAACCCAGCCGGGCCGCCGGGCGCCGGAACGGGCAGCACGAAACCGCCGGGCACGGTCGGCGGGGCATCGACGGAGGCGGGCAGGACGCCCGGATCGGGCACGGGCACGCCGGGCAGGAGGGGGCGCCCCTGCGGCGTACAGAGGTAGACGTCGTAGCCCGAGAGGCGTTCGAGGCGGCGCAGCAGTGCCGGAGTGTCGAGATCCTCGGCGACCAGCCAGCGCAGTGAACCGAAGACCTGCAGCTGGGCGCCGAGCCGGTGCCTGGCATCCTCCTGGACCGACGCGGCGACCTCCTGGGACACCGCGATGAACGGTACGGCGAGCGGCACCTCGAGCACCGGGAAGCCCCGCTCCTCGGCCGCCCGGAAGAAGGCGTCGTGCAAGGGGGGCATGTGCAGCTGCGCCGAGAGGGCCAGTGCGGACACCCCGGCGTCGTCGAGCCGCTCCAGATACGCGCGCTGCCCCGCCGCGGTACGCGGCATCGCCAGGCCCGTGGTCATGATCACCTCGGCGCCGAGGAGCCAGGGCGTCGGATCGTCCAGCTCGCTCGCGTGCGCCCAGGAGACCGAGCGGCCCAGACCGCTGCTGCCCGCCTTCACGGTGAGCTGGAGGGCGGGGTACGAGAGGAGATCCTCAACGGTGAGTTTGTCGCTGGCCACAGACAACAGCGTATCCCTTTGTGATTTTCACAATTGCCGCCCACGGTTCGGCACCACAGACTGAGGGGCCAGCCCCCGTGCGTGAACAGTAGGTGAAGCGTTCGTGACTTCCTCGATCACCGAAGTCGAGACCAACGGGGTCGAGCGGATACCCGAGGCGGACCGCACCGCCCGCCCCCTCGACCTCTTCCGGCTCGCCTTCGGCGGCGCCAACACCTTCGCCACCTGTGTGCTCGGTGCGTTCCCGATCCTCTTCGGGCTCTCCTTCTGGCAGGGCCTGGCGGCAACCGTCCTCGGTCTGCTCGTCGGCGCCCTGCTCCTCGCCCCGATGGCGCTCTTCGGCCCGACCAACGGCACCAACAACGCCGTGTCCTCCTCCGCCCACCTGGGCGTGCACGGCAGGATCGTCGGCTCGTTCCTCTCGCTGCTCACCGCGGTCGCGTTCTTCTCGATCTCCGTGTGGTCCTCCGGTGACGCACTCGTCGGCGGAGCCCACCGGCTCGCCGGCCTCCCCGAGTCCGATGTGAGCTACGGCGTCGCCTACGCGATCTTCGCCGGACTGGTGCTCGTCGTCTGTGTCTACGGCTTCCGGTTCATGCTGCTGGTCAACAAGATCGCGGTCGTCGCCGCCTCGGCGCTCTTCGTCCTCGGCGCCTTCGCCTTCGCCGGAGACTTCGACCCGGGGTACGCGGGAGCCTTCGCTTCGACCGCCGACCCGCTCTTCTGGCCGGCCTTCATCGGCTCCGCGCTGATCGTCCTGTCCAACCCGGTCTCGTTCGGCGCCTTCCTCGGCGACTGGTCCCGATACATCCCGACCGCCACGCCGCGCCGCCGGGTCATGGGCGCCGCGTTCCTCGCCCAGGTCGCCACCCTGCTGCCGTTCCTCTTCGGCCTGGCCACCGCCTCGATCATCGCCGCCAAGGCCGCGAAGTACGTCGACCCGGCCGCCCCCAACTACGTCGGCGGACTGCTCGCCGTCTCGCCCGGCTGGTACTTCCTGCCGCTCTGCCTGATCGCCCTGATCGGTGGCCTCTCCACCGGCACGACCGCGCTGTACGGCACCGGGCTCGACGTCTCCAGCGTGTTCACGCGCTTCAGCCGGGTCCAGTCGACGTTCTTCATCGGGGCCCTGTCGATCGCCTTCATCTTCGTCGGCCGGTTCGCGCTCAACCTCGCGCAGTCCATCTCCACCTTCGCCACCCTGATCATCACGTGCACGGCCCCGTGGATGATCGTCATGGCTCTCGGCTACCTCACCCGGCGCGGCTGGTACGACGCGGACGCCCTCCAGGTCTTCAACCGCCGCCAGACCGGTGGACGCTACTGGTTCAACCACGGCTGGAACTGGCGCGGCATGTCCACCTGGGTCATCTCCGCCGTCGTGGCGCTCCTCTTCACCAACCTGCCCGGCCAGTTCGTCGGCCCGCTCGGCAACCTGGCGAACGGCGCGGACATCTCCCTGCCGGTCGGCCTCGCCCTGGCGGCCGTGCTCTACCTCGCCCTGCTCACCGTGTTCCCGGAGCCGCGCGGGGTGTACGGGCCGCACGGACCCCGGCTCGTCCGGGCGTCGGACACCGAGGTCCCGCCGATCACCGGCGGTCCGGAGGAGCCCCTCGCCGCCGAACCCGCCGCCGCTCACTGAGCGCCAGCCCCGCCCGCAACCAGGAGCCACCCATGAGCACGTCCGAGAGCACCCCCGTCCAGGAGATCCAGGCCGCCGCCGATGCGCTCGTCGCCGCCTTCGCCGAGGGGCGCCTCGACGACTACTTCGGCTCCTTCGCCCCGGACGCCACCTTCGTCTTCCACTCCACGCCGCAGCGGCTCGCCTCCACGGCCGAGTACCGCGCGCTGTGGCAGCAGTGGGTGACCGAGGACGACTTCCGGATCCTGGGCTGCATCTCCACCGGACAGCTGATCCAGCACCTCGGCTCCACCGGCGTGTTCAGCCACGACGTCGAGACCAGGATCGCCACCCGGGCCGGTGAGGAGACCGTCCACGAGCGGGAGACGATCGTCTTCGCCCGCGCCGAGGACGGCAGCTGGCCCGCCGTTCACGAGCACCTGTCCGCCCGCACCACCGCCTGACGAGGCGTTACGGGTGCGGCCGCCCGACCGGGGGCGCACCTGTGACGCCGACCGACCACGAGAGAGACCGGTTCCATGAGCACCACGTTCCGCAATTACATCGATGGCGCCTTCGCCGACGCCTCGGACGGCCGCACGCTCGATGTCGTGGACCCCAGCACCGGCGATGTCTACGCCACCTCCCCGCTCTCCGGCGCCCCGGACGTCGACGCGGCGATGGCGGCCGCCGCTGCCGCGTTCCCCGTATGGCGCGACACCACCCCCTCCGTACGACAGCTGGCACTGCTGAAGATCGCCGACGCGATGGAGGCGCGGGCCGACGAGCTGGTGGCGGCGGAGAGCCGGGACACCGGCAAGCCGCTCCACCTCACCCGCAGCGAGGAACTCGCCCCGGCCATCGACCAGGTCCGCTTCTTCGCGGGTGCGGCGCGGATGCTCGAAGGCCGCTCGGCCGGCGAGTACATGGAGGGGATGACCTCGATCATCCGCCGCGAGCCGGTCGGCGTCTGCGCGCAGGTCGCGCCGTGGAACTACCCGCTGCTGATGGCGGTCTGGAAGTTCGCCCCGGCGCTCGCCGCGGGCAACGCAGTGGTTCTCAAGCCCTCGGACACCACCCCGGCCTCCACCGTGCTGATCGCCGAGATCATCGGCGGCGTGCTGGCGGAGCTGGAGCTGCCCCGGGGCATCTTCAACGTCATCTGCGGCGACCGTGAGACCGGCCGGCTGATGGTCGAGCACCCGACCCCGGCGATGGCTTCCATCACCGGTTCCGTCCGGGCCGGCATCCAGGTCGCGCAGAGCGCGGCCAAGGACGTCAAGCGGGTCCACCTGGAGCTCGGCGGCAAGGCCCCGGCCGTCGTCTTCGAGGACGCGGACCTGGAGAAGGCGGTCGAGGACCTGATCGTCGGCGGCTTCTTCAACGCCGGTCAGGACTGCACGGCCGCAACCCGCGTCCTCGTCCACGAGTCGGTCCACGACGAGTTCGTCACCGCGCTGGCCAAGGCCGCCGCCGACACGAAGACCGGGCAGCCGGACGACGAGGACGTGCTGTACGGCCCGCTCAACAACGCAGGTCAGCTCGCCCAGGTCAGCGGCTTCATCGACCGGCTCCCGGAGCACGCCAGGGTCGAGGCGGGCGGCCACCGGGTCGGCGACAAGGGCTACTTCTACGCCCCGACCGTGGTCTCCGGCCTGCGCCAGGACGACGAGATCATCCAGAACGAGGTCTTCGGCCCGGTCATGACCGTCCAGTCGTTCACCGACGAGGCCCAGGCGGTCGCGTACGCCAACGGCGTCGACTACGCCCTCGCCTCCTCCGTATGGACCAAGGACCACGCACGGGCCATGCGGATGTCCAAGAACCTCGACTTCGGCTGCGTGTGGATCAACACGCACATGGCGCTCGTCGCCGAGATGCCGCACGGCGGCTACAAGCAGTCGGGTTACGGCAAGGACCTCTCCGCGTACGGCTTCGAGGACTACACGCGCATCAAGCACGTCATGACGTCGCTCTGACGCCGGCTCCTCCCGCCGCCCCCGCCCCGGGTTCCGCCCCGGCGCGGGGGCGGCGGCGCGCTCCCGCCCCGTACGCCTCCCGTCCTGACATGCGCCTTTTTGTACGAGTGTCGGAGGAGTAGGGTCGCCGGTACGCCTAGCACGGGGGGAACGCCCATGGGGGACGTACGGGTGGCGGCGATCGCCAGTCTCACACCGCTCGAGGAGCTCGACAGCGACCCGTTTCTCGTGGACACCCGCAGTCAGCAGGTCATGTGCGCCCGGTGGGCCGCGGACAAGGGTTATGTCGTCACGCGCGAACTGCGTTTCTACGGCCTGCGCCCCGACCACCACGCACTGTGGGCGGATGTCGAGGCCGGCGACGTCGAACTGTTCGTGGCCCCCAACGACCGAGTCCTGGCCCGGGCACTGACGTCGGTGCCGCAGTTCGCCGCGGAGTGCGAGCGGCGCGGCGTACGGCTGGAGTTCGCCGGTCTCGACGAGCCGTCGTACAGCAGCCGCACCAAGGCGAGCGTGCACCGCAGGCTCTCCATGCCGACCGCCGGTTACGACGGCTGCTGACCGCCGCCCGGAGCTCCGCGCCGTACGAGCCCCCTGTGAAAGGCTGGGAGCGGGTCCTCGGCAGCAAGGTGACCCGGACGTGTGAGGTGGGAACGGCGTGAGTGACGGGCGATGGCGAACGGCCGGCAGCGCCCTCGTGCGAGTGATCGTGGTGTGGGCCGTATCGACCCTCACGATGCTGGCACTCGCCGGGATCCTGCCGGACTTCCAGCTCCAGTCGGACAACGGTGACAGCATCACCCGGATCGCGTTCACGGCGGCCTGGGGCGCGGGCGCGTTCGGTCTGCTCTCCGCGCTGGTCTGGCCGGCTCTCGTACGGGCACTGCTCATCGTGCCCGCCCTCGTCCTGGGGATGCTGGTCTTCTTCCTCAACGGCTCGCTGCTGCTGGTCGCCCTGCGGCTCACCCCGGACGGGCGCGGCGCCGCCAACCCCGAGACCGCGGTCGTCGTCGCCGCCGTGATGTCCGCCGTGGCCTCCGCGACATCCACCGCGCTCGCCGTCCGCGACGACAACGCCTACCGCCGCAGACTCTCCCGCCTCGCCGACCGGCGCCGCCGTCGCACCGGCACGGGCCGGGGCATGGACACAGGTCGCGGTGAACCGCCCGGAACGGTCTTCATCCAGCTCGACGGTGTCGGCCACGACGTCCTCGCGCAGGCCGCCGCCGACGGGCTGATGCCCACCGTCGCGCACTGGCTCGGCGACGGGTCGAGCCACCGGCTCACGCCGTGGCGCACCGACTGGTCCAGCCAGACCGGCGCCAGCCAGCTGGGCATTCTGCACGGCAGCAACTACGACATACCCGCCTTCCGCTGGTACGAGAAGGAGACCGGCGACGTCATGGTCTCCAGCAGACCCGCGAGCGCCCTCGAACTGCAGCGGCGCGCCATCGTGCGCACCCATGACGGCGGGCTGCTGACCCTCGACGGAGCCAGCCGCGGCAATCTCTTCAGCGGCGGCGCCGACCAGCTCGCGCTCGTGCTCTCGATGGCCGCGAGGCGCGGCAAGGGACGCCGCTCACGGGCGGGTTACTTCGCCTACTTCTCCGACCCGGCCAACGCCGTCCGTACCGCGCTGTCGTTCGTCGCCGAGGTCGTCCGGGAGATCGTCCAGTCGACCAGGGCGAGGCTCCGGAAGGACACACCCCGGATCAAGCGCGGCGGGCTCTACCCCTTCATCCGCGCCTTCGCGACCGTCGTCGAACGCGATGTGGTGGTCGCCGCGGTCATCGGCGACATGTTCGCCGGGCGCACCGCCGTCTACGCCGACCTGGTCGCGTACGACGAAGTGGCGCACCACTCCGGCCCGCAGAGCCGGGACGCGGAGAAGGTCCTGGCACGGCTGGACCGTTCGCTCGCCCTGATCGTCAAGATCGCCGAACACACCCCGCGCACCTACCGGATCGTGCTGCTCTCCGACCACGGACAGAGCCCGGGGGAGACCTTCGCGGGGGTGTACGGGCTGACGCTCAAGGACCTGGTGCGGGCGGGCTGCGGGCTGCCCGTGCCGCGCCGGGCGCAGCACACGAAGAGTGCCTCGGAGGCGCGTGACGCGGTACGGATCGCCCTGCACCGGCCCGTCGAGGAGAGCGCGGTGGAGCACGCAGGACGCCCGTCGGACCCGATTGTCCTGGCCTCCGGCAACCTCGGCCTGATCTCCTTCCCCGGCATCGACGGACGCGCGACCCGCGAACAGCTCGACCGCCGCCACCCCGCGCTGCTCCGCACCCTCGCCGACCACCCGGGCATCGGCTTCCTGCTGGTCCGCAGCGAGCGGCACGGCTCGGTCGTGCTGGGGCGCGCCGGTGCCGAGATCCCGGTGTCGCAACTGAAGGACGGGGAAGGCCCACTGGCCCCGTTCGGCCCGGGCGCGGCTGCCGCGGTGCGGCGCACCGACACCTTCCCGCACGTCGCCGATGTGATGGTCAACTCGATGTACGACCCGGACACGGGCTGCGTGCACGCCTTCGAGGAACAGATCGGCTCGCACGGCGGACTCGGCGGCCGGCAGTCACGGCCGTTCCTGCTCTGGCCCCGCACCATGTCGGATCCGGCGGCCTCCCAGGCATCGGCGGCGCCGGACGCGGAGCTGGTGGGGGCCGAGCAGGTGCACGAGGTGCTGCGGCGCTGGCTGCGGGAGTGCTCCGGGCCGCAGGTGCCGCTGACGCCCCATGGTGAGGATGACGCCGGCGAGGCGGACGGGATCGTGCAGGCGGCCGGCTGAGGGGCGTTGTCAGTGGTGAGCGGCAGGATGGGGGCCATGACGAACTCAGCTGTTGTGCTCGCCGATGCCGCCGCCTACGCCGCCGCGGTCGAAGATGCCTCGGCGGCCGCCGCCGCGTACTACGCCACGGGCGAGAGCACGCTCGACGACGACGCGTACGACCGGCTGGTGCGCGGGATCGCCGCGTACGAGGAGGCACATCCGCAGGACGTGCTGGCCGCCTCACCGACCGGCAAGGTCGCCGGCGGCGCCGCGGGCGGAGACGTGCCGCACACGGTCCCGATGCTCTCCCTGGACAACGTGTTCTCCGCCGAGCAGTTCGTCACCTGGACGGCGTCCCTGGAGCGCCGGATCGGCAGACCGGTGGCCGCCTGGTCCGTGGAGCCGAAGCTCGACGGACTCGCGGTCGCCGCCCGTTACCGTTCGGGCCGGCTGGAGCGCCTGATCACCCGGGGCGACGGCACCGCGGGAGAGGACGTGTCGCATGCGATCGGCACCGTCGTCGGGCTTCCGGAACAGCTCGGCGAGCCGGTGACGATCGAGATACGCGGCGAGATCCTGATGACGAACGAACAGTTCGAACAGGCCAACACCGTGCGCACCGAGCACGGCGGCGCCCCCTTCGCCAACCCGAGGAACGGCGCGGCGGGAACGCTGCGCGCCAAGGACCGCCCCTACACGGTCGAGATGACGTTCTTCGCGTACGGTGCCCTGCCCCTGCCGGAGTCCGGCGAGCTGACCGGCACACTGGCCGAACTCCCGCACAGCGAGGTCCTGGAGTACGTCGCCGGGCTCGGCGTGCACACCGCGGCGGACACGGACGTGGCGCCGCGCACCGTCACCACCGTCGAGGAGGTGCAGGCCCGGGTCGAGGAAGTCGCCGCGCTGCGTGCCTCGTTGCCGTTCGGCATCGACGGCATCGTGATCAAGGCGGATCTCGCGGCCGACCAGCGCGAAGCCGGTTCGGGGACCCGGGCGCCGCGCTGGGCCATCGCGTACAAGCTCCCGGCGGTCGAGAAGGTCACCCGGCTCCTCGCTGTCGAGTGGAACGTCGGCAGGACCGGCATCATCGCGCCGCGCGCCGTGCTCGAGCCGGTCGAGATCGACGGATCGACCGTCAGCTACGCCACGCTGCACAACCCGGCCGACATCACGCGCCGTGATCTCCGCCTGGGCGACCAGGTGATGGTCTACAAGGCGGGCGACATCATTCCCCGCATCGAAGCACCCGTCGCCCATCTGCGGACCGGCGACGAGAAGCCGATCGTCTTTCCGGAGACCTGCCCGCAGTGCGGCTCCGAGATCGACACCGGTGAGCAGCGGTGGCGCTGTGTCCGGGGCCGCGACTGCCGGCTGGTCGCCTCCATCTCGTACGCGGCGGGACGCGACCAGCTCGACATCGAAGGGCTCGGGGCGACCCGCGTCGTCCAGCTCGTCGATGCCGGCCTGGTCGCCGACTTCGCCGATCTCTTCACGCTCGAACGCGAGCAGCTGCTCGGCCTGGAGCGGATGGGCGAGACCAGCACCGACAATCTGCTGGCCGCCATCGAGACGGCGCGCAGCCGGCCGCTCTCCCGGGTCTTCTGCGCACTGGGGGTGCGCGGCACCGGCCGCTCCATGTCGCGGCGGATCGCCCGCCACTTCGCGACCATGGACCGGATCCGGGCCGCCGATGCCGATGCGCTCCAGCAGGTCGACGGCATCGGCAAGGAGAAGGCCGCAGCCGTCGTCGCGGAGCTGGTGGAGCTCGCCCCGCTGATCGAGAAGCTGGTCGCCGCCCAGGTCAACATGGCCGAGCCCGGTGCGACGCCGCCGCCGGAGCACGGCGAGGAGAACACGGAGGGCGCCACTGCCCCCGTGGACGGTGAGGCGGTGGCCGAGCGGCCGTTGGACGGGATGACGGTGGTGGTCACCGGAGCCATGACCGGGGCGCTGGAGAAGCTCTCGCGGAACCAGATGAACGAGCTGATCGAGAGGGCCGGCGGGAAGTCCTCGTCCAGCGTCTCCAAGCGCACCACGCTGCTGGTCGCCGGGGAGAAGGCCGGGTCCAAGCGCACCAAGGCGGAGGATCTCGGTGTGCGGATCGCCGCACCGGACGAGTTCGCCGAGCTGATCGCCGGGTTCCTGCCGTCGGAGGTGTGACGGGCGGAACACGTGAGCGCCCGTCCGCGAGAGTGGACGGACGGGCGCGCCGAACCCTTGGATTTTGCCTGAGAGTGGCTTTCTTTGCCTTCCTATTGCATAGTGAGGGCTCGGTCGTGCCTCGCTATCGGCGGGTCGACGTGTGTGTGAACGGCTGCTGCGGCAGGCCGGGGGATGAGGGACGGTGCATTCTCCGCACGACGGACGGCGACACGGCCGGTCCATCCGCAACGGGTACCGCGGTGTCAGCCGCGGACTCGCCCTCGACCTCGGCAGCTCCCGCACCCGTGCCTGGATCCCCGGACTCGGCGTCGTCACCGACGCCGAGTCCGGCGGCGATCCCGAGGGCGGGACCGGTCACGGCCGTCCGGTCCGGCGCGGGCGCATCGCCGACCACGAGTCCTGCGGCCGGATGCTCAGCCGCCTCGCCGACACGGCACTGGGCGCCGACCGGGGCGAGACCCTGATCGTCCTCAGCCACCCGGTGCTCGCCGGGCCCGAACACCGGGCCGAGGTGCGGGAGCTGCTCGCCGCACTCGGGCCGACGAGCATCATCGTGCTGGACAGCGCCAGAGCCGCCGCCGCATACGCCGGACCGCAGGACGGCGGCCCGCTGCTCGTCGTCGACATCGGCGCCGAGCTGACCGAAGTCACCCTCCTGGCCGACGGAATGGTCCGTGACGCCCGCCAGGCCGAGACCGGGCTCAGCGACCTCGGGCCTGCCGAGCCGGCCACCGCCGTCGTCCGCACCGCGCTGGACATGATCATGGAGATGTGGCGGCAGGACCGGCACGGCGCGGTCCTCGGAGCCCTGCGCAAGGGGCCGTTGCTCACCGGAGGCGGTGCGCTGCGCCCCGACATCACCAACCGGATCGCGGTCCGCCTCGGGGTCCCGGTGCGACTCGCCGACGACCCGGCCACCACGGTGGTCCGCGGCGCGGGACTGATCCTCGGCTCCGCGCTCCGCGCGGCCGGCGCGGCACCCGCCCTGCCCGGCCCGGTGAGGTGACCACCTTCCCGGGGCCGCTCCCGGGGTACCCACCCCTGGGACGGTGCCCGAACAGCCCGGCCCGCCGTACGGCGGGCCGGGGGCGCGTGACGGCGGCCCGTCAAACCCTGGTCGCGCTCCTCCTCGTCGTGTTCTCCGTCGTCGGCGGCGCGTCCGCAGCCGTAGCGGCCGCCGGAGCCGGAACCCTGCCACCTTTCCTGTCCGGTCCGGCGTCTGCCGGAGGCGTAGCTCCGTCACGCTCCCTGTCCGGTCCTGAGTCCGCTGCCGCTCACACGCCTGCCGCCCCGACGCCCGCCCGGCGCACCGACCTGACCGCCCGCACCGGCCCCCCGCACGACACCCGGCGGACCCGCACGGCCACGGCGACCGGCCACGAACTCACGCGCGCCCCGGCCGTGCCCCGGCCCTGGGTCGCCACCGACCACATCCGCATTCAGCACCAGCTCCCGCCGCCCGGCCCCGGCGGCGCCCTGTTGCCGGGACCGTTCGGCATCCAGGTACCGCTTCCCGCTCGGCATCAGGCAGCGGACGCACCCTCCTTCGCAGCCGACCGCTTCCGCGTGGCGCTCCCCGGCGTACGGGGCCCTCCGAGGACGGACCGTTCCCTCGGCCACCGTTCTGCTCGACAGATCTGACGGCGCGTCCTCGCCGCGGTGAGGACGGCCGTCGTCCCTCGGAGGATTCCCATGACTCGCGCCACCACGGTGCGAGCGGTGCTGGCTGCTGCCGTGCTGCTCGTCTCCGTGCTCATCACGCTGACCATGTCACCCAGACTCGGCCTCGACCTTCAGGGCGGCACCAGGATGGTGCTCCAGGCCCAGGACTCCGCCACCGCGAAGGCGGACCGGGAGAGCACCGACCGGACCCTTGAGGTGCTGCGCCGGCGCATCGACTCGCTCGGCGTCTCCGAACCGACCCTGACCCGGTCCGGGGAGGACCGGATCATCGTCGAACTGCCCGACGTCCAGGACCCGCGCAAGGCCGCCGAAGTCGTCGGCAGGACCGCCCAGCTCAGCTTCCACGCCGTCCGGGGCCCGGGCACGGAACAGCAGAAGGGCAAGGCCACCGGGCTGACGCTGCCCGACGAGGACGGCCGCCTTCTCTCTCTCGGCCCGGCCCGGCTCACCGGCGCGGGCGTCAAGGACGCCGGGGCCTCCTTCGACGCCCAGCAGGGCGCCGGCTGGACCGTCGCCCTCGACTTCCACAAGGGCGCGGGCCGGGACTGGACCCGGCTGACCGGCGAAGCCGCCTGCCATCCGGCTCAGGACGAACGGCGGCGGGTCGCCATCGTCCTGGACCACCAGGTCATCTCCTCGCCCCAGGTCGCCCCGTCCGTCGGCTGCGACGTGGGCCTTCCGTCCGGCTCCACGCAGATCACCGGCTCCTTCGGCGCCGACGAGGCCCGCGATCTCGCGCTGCTCATCAAGGGCGGCGCGCTGCCCCTTCCCGTCGAGATCGTCGAACAGAGGACCGTCGGCCCGACGCTCGGCGCCGCCGCCATCGACGCCAGCGCCCGTGCCGCCCTCATCGGGGCCGCCGCCACCGCTCTCTTCATCACGTTCGTCTACCGGCTCTTCGGCGCCCTCGCCGCGACGGCTCTGGCCGCGTACGGAGTCATCTCGTACGCCGCACTGGTCGCCCTCGGCGTCACCCTCACCCTGCCCGGACTCGCCGGGTTCGTCCTCGCCATCGGGATGGCGGTCGACGCGAACGTGCTGGTCTTCGAACGCGCCAGGGAGGAGTACGCGGAACGGTCGGGCCGCTCCCTGCGCTCCGCGATGACCGCCGGGTTCCGTAACGCCTGGAGCGCGGTCGCCGACTCCAACGTGACCACACTGATCGCGGCCGGCCTGCTCTTCTTTCTCGGCTCCGGACCGGTCAAGGGCTTCGGGGTCACGCTCGCCATCGGTGTTCTCGCGTCGATGTTCTCGGCACTCGTCATCGCTCGCGCCCTCACCGAGATCGCGTCCCGCTCACGGTTCGTCGGCGACTACCGGGGCGTCAACGGCATCGCACGCCCCGGACGCGTACGGACCTGGCTGGCCCGCCGCGACCCGCAGCTGTTCCGGACCCCCCGCCGCTGGCTGCTGATCTCCACGGCACTGATCGCCGTCGCGGTCCTCGGCGTCGTCGTACGGGGTGTCAACCTGGGCGTGGAGTTCACCGGCGGCCGGCTCGTCGAATACTCCACGAGCCGGCCCGTCGACGTGGAGACCGCCCGCACCGTCCTGGCCGGAGCGGGATTCGGCGACGCCGAGGTCACGACGGCGGGCGCCGGTGACCTCTCCGTACGCACGGGAGACCTCGACAACCACGAGGAGCATGCCCTGCGTGCCGCCCTCGCCGAGGAGGGCGGCCGGACCACCAAGGTCCGCGACGAGCTCATCGGCCCCAGCCTCGGTGACGAACTGCGGCGCAACGCGCTGATCGCGCTCGCCGTCGCCGTCTTCGTGCAACTCGCCTATCTGGCGGTCCGGTTCCGCTGGACGTTCGCCCTGGCATCGGTCGCCGCGCTCGTCCACGACGTCATCCTGCTGGTCGGCGCGTTCGCCTGGCTCGGCCGCACCGTCGACGGCATCTTCCTCGCCGCACTCCTCACCGTCATCGGCTACTCCGTCAACGACTCGGTGGTCGTCTTCGACCGGGTCCGCGAACTGTGGGCGAAGGCACGCCGCGAATCCGTGTCGACCATCGCCAACCGCGCCGTCCTGCAGACCGTGCCCAGAACCGTCAACACCGGCATGGGCGCCCTCTTCATCCTGGCCGCCCTCGCCGTGCTGGGCGGCGACTCCCTCGAGGACTTCGCGCTCGCCCTGCTCATCGGCATCTGTGTCGGCACGTACTCCTCCGTCCTGACCGCCGTACCGGTCGCGCTCACCCTGGAGAAGAGAGCCAAGACCCCGCCGCCCGCCCGCAAGCGCGCTTCCGGACGCACGTCCGGCGCAGGAGCGAAACGCCGGGACCCGCTCGACAACGGCGCGCGCGTATAACCGCTTCGCCCTTACACAGCGTGTGCCGCCCCCGCCCAGCGGTGCGGGGGCGGCACACGCTGCGGCGGTGCGGGGCGGCACACGCTGCGGCGGTCCTCCGTTCCGCACCCCGATCACGGCACAATCCTGATTCCGTCCCGGTGATTGGAGCGTGCCCATGCCCGTCCTGTTTCGTGACGCCTGGGCCACCGTGGTGCCGGACATGACCGACCGGCACGGGCCGCTGCCGCCCCTGATGCTCGCCCTGACCGTCGTCACCGGCCTGGTCGACGCCGTCAGCTATCTGCAGCTGGGCAGGGTCTTCGTCGCGAACATGACCGGTAACGTCGTCTTCTCCGGCTTCGCCTTCGCCGGGGCCGCCGGCTTCTCGCTCGCCGCCTCGCTCGTCGCGCTCGCCGCCTTCGCCACCGGGGCGCTGCTCGGCGGCCTGCTCGTGCACCGCACCCACGCCCACCGGGGCAGAATGCTCCAGTACGGGCTGCTCGCCGAGACCGTATGTGTCGCGGCCGCCGTGATCGTCACGCTGGTGTCCGGCACTCCGTTCGTGGGAGGGGTCCGCTTCACCCTCATCGTGCTGCTCGCCCTCGGCCTCGGCGTGCAGAACGCCGTCTCCCGCGCTCTCGCGGTCCCCGACCTCACCACGACCGTGCTGACCCTCACCATCACCGGCATCGCCGCCGACAGCCATCTCACCGGAGGAGCCGGCACCAAGGCCGGCCGGCGGGTGGTCTCGGCCGGCGCCATGCTGCTCGGCGCCGTCGTCGGGGCCATCGCCGTCCTGAACGGACACCCGACCCTGCCCGTGCTGCTCGCGGCGGTCATCCTGGCCGCGGCGAGCGCCATCGCGACCGTCCTGGCGCGCACCGACGCCCCGTGGACCCGCCCCCTCACCAAGAGGTGACACCTCGCGCCCGGCCGGGGACGCATGTGACGCCGGACGTCAGGAGGCGAGCGACCGCAGATACGAGGCCGTCTCCTGATCGGCGGGCAGGAAGGTCTCGATCGCCAACTCGGCCACCGTGACATCCATCGGCGTGTTGAACGTCGCGATGGAGGAGACGAACGACAGCACCCGCCCGTGGTACTCGATCACCAGCGGCAGCGCGAACGGCAGCGCCGAAGGCGGCCCCGCCGGCTCGTCCCGACCTTCGGCGTCTCCCGGAACCGGATAGGCGGCGACCTCCTCGTACAGTTCACGCAGCTCCGCCGAACGGGCAAGCGCGATCTGACGCTCCATCTGGGCCAGCAGATCGGCCCGCCACGCCCGCAGGTTACGGATGCGCGGAGCGAGCCCCTGCGGATGGAGGGTGAGCCGCATGGCGTTCAGCGGCGGGGCGAGCAGATGCTCCGCGACCCCTTCCAGCAGCATCGCGATGCCACGATTGGCCGCCACCACGGTGTAGGTGCCGTCGACGACGAGCGCCGGATACGGGTCGTACCCCTGCAACAGCTGCTCCATGCCGTCGCGCAGCGCGCCCATCGCCGGGTCGTCGAGCGCGGTCTCCGCGTAGCGGGGCGCGTAACCGGCCACCACCAGCAGGGCGTTGCGTTCCCTCACCGGGATGTCGAGATGGTCGGCCAGCCGCAGGATCATGTCCTCGCTGGGGCGCGAACGGCCTGTCTCGATGAACGAGATGTGACGGGCCGAGGAGTCGGCGCGCAGGGCCAGCTCCAGCTGGCTGATCCGCCGCTGCTGACGCCAGCTGCGCAGCAGTGGCCCTACCCCCGTGTCTAGCGCGACAGTTGTCATACGGAGACCGTAACGTCACCGCCACCGCCCATCAGAAACCGACCTCGTGAGGGAGCCGCCCCGTGCCCACCGAACCGCTGTCGCAGAAAGAGATCGAGGACCGGCTGAGCGAGCTGCCCGGATGGGCGCTGGAGGGTGACCGGATCACCCGCACGTACCGGCTCGCCTCGCACTTCGCCGCCGCCGCAATGGCCGTCCACGTCGCTCAGATCCAGGACGAGCTGAACCATCACTCCGATCTGACGCTCGGCTACAACACAGTTGCCCTGGCGGTGAACACGCACGATGCGGGCGGTGCGGTCACCGAGAAGGACCTGACGCTGGCGGCACGGGTGGAGGCGGTCGCTACGGTGCACGGAGCGCACTGACGGAACGCGGGTGACGCCGGTGACGGAACGGGAGCGCCACGAGGGGTGCGATGTCACGGCGGCTGAACCAGGGCGCCGCGCTCGTCAGGGCGCCGCGCCGCACCGGGGGTGCGCGGCGAGCCGACGCGTTCGGGTGTCGCTGCGCACCACCGCCTCCCCGTCGCCTCCCGGGTGTACCCGCTCACCGTGGCACCGGCGGCCGCGTCCACCGCCGTCGAGGGGGAGGAGCGAGGTCAGCGGGTACGGTCGTCCTGCTCCGCCTGCTTCTCCGCGTTCTTCTCCTTGATCCGGACCACTTCCTTCCGGACCTCGGCCTGGGTGGCGCGTTCCTTCTGCAGCCACTCAGGGAGCTCCTTCTTCAGCGCCTCGATCTGCTCCGTGGTGAGGGCGTCCGTGACGCCGCCACGCGCGAGGCCCGAGATGGAGATGCCGAGCTTCGCCGCGACCACCGGACGGGGGTGGGGGCCGTTGCGCCGCAGTTCCTGCAGCCACTCGGGCGGATCGGCCTGCAGCGCGTTGAACTCGCTGCGCGAGACGACACCCTCCTGGAACTCGGTGGGGGTGGCCTCGAGGTACACACCCAGTTTCTTCGCCGCGGTCGCGGGCTTCATGGTCTGGGTGGTCTGGTGCGACGTCATGGTGTCAAGAGTAGCGAGCGTGTGCGATACCTCCGACCACGACCGGTAACCTGGCGGGGTGACAGGCTCCGAGATCCCCCCTTCTTTCCGGCTTGCGTATGTACCAGGCGTGACGCCGACCAAGTGGGTGCGTATCTGGAACGAGCGGCTGCCCGAGATCCCACTGACCCTCGTCGCGGTGACCGCCGCGGAGGCATCCGACGTGTTGCGGGGCGGCGGCGCCGACGCGGGATTCGTGCGGCTGCCGATCGACCGGACGGACCTCAGCGCGATCCCCCTGTACACCGAGACGACGGTGGTCGTGATCCCGAAGGACCACATCGCGGCAGCGGTCGACGAGGTGTCCACCGAGGATCTGGCCGACGAGATCGTGCTGCACCCCCTCGACGACACCCTCGACTGGGAGCGTCCGCCGGGCCTGCCCGCGAACGAGCGCCCCGCCACGACCGCGGACGCCGTCGAACTGGTGGCGGCGGGAGTGGGACTGCTGGTCGTCCCGCAGTCGCTGGCCCGCCTGCACCACCGCAAGGACCTCACGTACCGGCCGGTCACCGGCGCTCCCGAGTCGCGCGTCGCCCTGTCGTGGCCGGAGGACGCAACCACCGACATGGTGGAGGACTTCATCGGGATCGTCCGGGGGCGAACCGTGAACAGCTCCCGGGGCCGCACCGCCACCCCGCCGCAGCCGAAGCAGCGCAAGCGCCCCGACACGGGCGACGCACGGCGGAAGCCCGCGGCCGGAAAGTCGGGCGGCAAGAGCCCACGGGGCGGCTCCGGTGCCCCGAAGGGCGGCAAGCGCGGCAAGCCGCGCCGTCGGTCGTAGCCCCGGCTTCGCTCATTCGCAGTCTTCCGGCAGCGCCCACCCACCCGGGGGCCGGCCGGTGTCCTACAGTCGTCCGCATGCTCGACTACAACACCGAGGCGGCTGTCTACGACGCGACCCGCGGTGGCGTGCCCAGGGCCGAGTCCGCAGCCCACGCCGTGCTGGGCCTGATCCCGGAGTCCGCGCGCACACTGCTGGACATCGGCTGCGGTACGGGGCTGGTCACCGAGCGGATCGCGGCGGCCCGGCCCGGACTGAAGGTGTTGGGCACCGATGCCTCGTACGGAATGGCGCGGCTCGCCCGGCAGCGGATCGGCGCGGTGGCGCTCGGCGACGCGCGGCGGCTGCCGCTGGGCGCCGCGACGGTGGACGCGGTCGGTGCGGTCTGGCTGCTGCATCTGCTGCGGGGGGCGGGGGAGGCGCGGGCGGTGGTGTCCGAGGCGGCCCGGGTACTGCGGCCCGGCGGGGTGTTCGTCACCACGGTCGACAAGGACGCGGCGCACGACGTGGGCAGCGACATCGACGAGGTGTTCGCCCCCTATCTGAGGCCGAAGCCGTCGGACAGTGAGGAACTGGTCGTCGCGTACGGGGCGCAAGCCGGGCTCGACGTGGTGGGGGAGGCCCGCTTCCTCGGCCATGGACAGGGGCGGACACCGCAGGCGGCGGCGCGAAGCGTACGCAGGGGCGACTTCGTCTCGCGTCTGGAGCTGCCGGGGGCGGCGGCCGACCGGCTCGCGGCGGCGCTGCTGGCCCTGCCCGACCCGGACCGGTCGCGCCGCGACCCGGAGTACCGGTTGCTGGTGTTCCGCCGCGGGGACTGACGGCGGGACCGTGGTGCACGGATGGTCCGCACTCGTGCCCGGCGCACGAGTGACGCGCCCACCGTCGACGACCGTGTCCTCCGCAGGGCCGGTGCGGCGGCTTGCCGAATCGGCAACAGGACTATGCCGGACACCTGACAAGGGGCGAGTCTTGTCCGCATGACGAAGCACGCCGATCACGGCCCTCACCACGACACCGCCCACGGTCGGCACGACCGTGCCGCGCACGGCCCTCACCACGACACCACCGACCTCGACTGGGACGTCATGGGCCCGGTCCTGGAGCGGAACGCCGAGCTCAGCAGCCCGCAGTACCAGGAGGCCGCCCGCTGGATCGCCGGTCTTCCCACCGCCCCGCGGGTACGCCGGGTCCTCGACATCGGCAGTGGCCCCGGCGTGATCGCGTGTCTGCTCGCCGAGGCGTTCCCGGAAGCCGAAGTCGTCGCCGTGGACGGCACCGCGGCACTGCTGGAGCGGGCCCGGGCCCGCTCCGCACGACTCGGCCTCGGTGACCGGGTCCGCACGCTGCACGCGGAGCTCCCGGACGAACTGACGAAGCTGGGGGACGCGGACCTGATCTGGGCGGGCAATGCGCTGCACCACATGGGTGACCAGCGCAGCGCCCTCGCCGGTTTCGCCGCACTGCTGCGCCCGGGTGGCACCGTCGCCCTCGTCGAGGGCGGGCTGCCGCCCCGTCAGCTGCCGCGCGACATCGGGTTCGGCCGGCCGGGCCTGGAGGCGAGGCTCGACGCGGTGATCGCGGACTGGTTCGAGGAGATGCGGGCGTCCCTTCCGGACGCCAAGCGGGAGACCGAGGACTGGAGCGCCCTGTTCACCGCGGTGGGGCTGGCTCCGCAGGGCACCCGCACCTTCCTGCTCGACCTGCCCGCACCACTCTCCGACCAGGCCCGCGACCATGTCATCGCCGAATTCGCTCAGCGGCGCGACATGCTCGCCGACGCGCTCCCCGCCGACGACCTCGCCGTACTCGACCGGCTGCTCGATCCCGAGGACCCGGCCGGGCTGCGCCTCCGCCAGGACGTCTTCCTGCTCACGGCACGCACGGTGCACCTGGCCCGGCGCGTCTGAGGTCTGTTCCGTCGTCCCTGGCGGGCGCACGATGACAGCTGCGGCCCCTCGCTGCGTTGTCGGATCACCCGGCTATGCCGGTATGCGAATGTCCCTCCGCCGTGCGATGCACGGCATCCGACGCCGTGCGGTGATCCACAGGGACGACACGACAGCCTTCAGCGCCCCTGGGACACCGGTTCCAACTGCCACCACTGGCCGGGGGAGTCGGTGTCCTCCCACTGCTGGACGTTGGCACCGTCCGCCGTGCTGCCGTCGGCCACTTCCAGGACGAGTCCGCTGATGAAGCTGACCAGGGTCACGGTGCCCGGCGCATCCAGGTGCTGTTCGACCAGCCATTCCTGGGCGCCGTAGTTGTTGGCCTTCCACTGCTGGACGTTGGCGCCGTTCTCCGTGGAGGCGTTGGCCACGTCCAGCCGTTTGCCGCTGTGCGCGTTGGTCAGATGGTAGAGGGCGGCGCCCTCGTGCACCGGGGAGAGCTGCCAGTGCTGGGCGCCCGCTCCGTCCCGCTTCTCACTGCCCTGCTGCACATTGGCGCCGCTGCCCTTGGCGGAGCCGTACACCTCCAGCAGCAGTCCGCTGCCCACATTGCGCAGCCGGTACAGGCCCGGTTCGACGACGGGTGCGGTCTCCCCGCTCATGGCGCGGTCCTCCAGGTTCGGGCATGCGGACGCCGCCCGGCGCGAGGCCGGGCGGCGGTTCCATGTGATTCGGTCGTGGAGCGGCGGAGCTCAGGCGCCGAGGTTGAACTCGCCCGGGTTCGGGCCGAGGCGCTTGCCCTCGTCCAGCGCGGCGAACGCGGCGAGGTCGTCGGCGTCCAGCTCGAAGCCGAACACATCGAGGTTCTCCGCGATCCGCGACGGCGTCACGGACTTCGGGATCACCACGTTGCCCGTCTGGATGTGCCAGCGGAGCACCACCTGCGCGGGTGTGCGACCGTGCTTCTGGGCGATCGCGACGACCGTCGGGACCTCCAGGAGACCCTTGCCCTGACCCAGCGGAGACCAGGCCTCGGTCGCGATGTCGTGCTTGGCGTGGAAGGCGCGGGAATCAGCCTGCTGGAGCTGCGGGTGCAGCTCGATCTGGTTGATCACGGGAACCACGGAGGTCTCACCGAGCAGGCGCTCCAGGTGCTCGGGCAGGAAGTTCGAGACACCGATGGCCTTGGCGCGGCCGTCGGCGTAGATCTTCTCGAAGGCCCTGTACGTGTCGATGTACGCGTCCTTGGCCGGCAGCGGCCAGTGGATCAGGTACAGGTCGACGTAGTCGAGACCCAGCTTGTCGAGCGAGGCGTCGAACGCCCGCAAGGTGGTGTCGTAGCCCTGCTGGCTGTTCCACAGCTTCGTGGTGACGAACAGCTCTTCCCGGGCGACACCGGAGTCGGCGATGGCCTTGCCCGTGCCCTGCTCGTTCTCGTAGATCGCGGCGGTGTCGATGCTCCGGTACCCGGACTCGATGGCTGTCCTGACCGCCTTCGCCGCCTCGGTGTCCGGCACCTGCCAGACACCGAAACCGAGCTGCGGCATCTCGACGCCGTTGTTGAGGGTGATGGAGGGGACCTGGCTCACGAGCGGTCGATCCTTACGTCGTCGGTTCGGTATTCCTCAGGTCAACGATCAACAGCCCTGAAGCATTCCCGGCGAGAGGCATTTCAGGTCGGCGCCTCCGGGCCTGCCTCATCGGTACAGCGCGTCCACCTCGGCGGCGTACGCCGTCTCGATCGCCTTCCGTTTCAGCTTCAGGGACGGGGTCAGCAGGCCGTGCTCCTCGGTGAACTGATGCGCCAGTATCCGGAACGTACGGATCGACTCGGCCTGCGACACCGCCGTGTTTGCCGCCACCACCGCCCGCCGGACCTCCATCTCCAGATCCGGGTCGCGCACCAGGTCCGCGGCCCTGATCGGCGGCCGTCCCTGCATGGAGAGCCAGTGGTCCACGGACTCCTGGTCCACGGTCACCAGCGCCGCGATGTACGGCCGGTCGTTGCCGACCACGATGCACTGCGCGACCAGTGGATGCGCCCGCACCCGCTCCTCCAGACCGGCCGGCGACACGCTCTTGCCGCCCGACGTCACCAGGATCTCCTTCTTCCGCCCGGTGATGGTCAGATAGCCGTCCTCGTCGAGTGCACCCAGATCGCCCGTGGCCAGCCAGCCGTCGTACAGCACCGCGTCGGTGGCCTTCGGGTCGCCCAGATAGCCGCCGAAGACATTGCCGCCGTACACCCAGATCTCGCCGTCGTCGGCGATGTGCACGGTGGTGCCGGGGATCGGCTGTCCGACCGTGCCGTACCGGGTGCGCTCCGGCGGATTGGCGGTGGCCGCCGCAGTCGACTCGGTCAGTCCGTACCCCTCGTACACCGTGATGCCGGCGCCCTCGAAGAACAGGCCGAGCTGCCGCTCCATCCCGGAGCCGCCCGACATGGCGTGCCGCACCCGGCCGCCCATCGCATCGCGGACCTTCTTGTACACGACCTTGTCGAAGAACTGGTGCTGCATACGCAGCCCCGGCGACGGCCCCGGGCCGGTTCCGAACGCCTTGTGCTCCATCGCCTCGGCGTACCTCACCGCGATGTCGAAGGCCTTGTCGAACGGCCCGAGCTTGCCCTCCGCCTCGGCCTTGCGCCGGGCGCCGTTGAAGACCTTCTCGAAGATGTACGGCACCGCCAGGATGAACGTCGGCCGGAACGTCACCAGGTCCGGCATCAATGCCTTCGCCGACAGCTCCGGCTGATGGCCCAGCTTCACCCGGCCGCGGATCGCCGTGACCTCGACCATCCGGCCGAAGACATGCGCCAACGGCAGGAAGAGGAGTGTGGCGGCCTCGTCGCCCGGCTTGGAGTGGAAGACCGACTCCCACCGGGCGGCCATGGTGTCCGTCTCGAACATGAAGTTGGCGTGGGTGATCACACAGCCCTTGGGCCGGCCCGTCGTACCGGAGGTGTAGATGATGGTCGCCACGGACTCGGGCGTCACCGCGCGCCGGTGCCGGTGCACCACCTCGTCCTCGACATGGGTGCCCGCGTCGACGAGCTCGGTCACCGCGTCCGCGTCCAGCTGCCACAGCCGCCTCAGCCCGGGCAGCCGGTCGATCACCGAGGCGATCGTCATCGCGTGGTCCTCGTGCTCCACCACGACGGCGGACACATCGGCGTCGTGCAGCATCCAGAAGACCTGCTCGGCCGAGGACGTCGGGTAGATCGGCACGGACTGGGCGCCGACCGTCCACAGTGCGAAGTCGAACAGCGTCCACTCGTACCGGGTACGGGACATCAGGGCGACCCGGTCGCCGAACCGGACGCCATGGGCGATCAGCCCCTTGGCGAGGGCCAGCACCTCGTCACGGAACGTCGCGGCGGTGATGTCACGCCAGCGTCCGCTCGCGTCCTTCCGGCCGAGCGCAATCCGATGCGGGTCCTCCTCCGGGTAGTCGAAGACGACATCAGCCAGACCGCCGACGTGGGGCGCGGCCGCCATGGGTGGGACCGTGAACTCGCGCAATGAACTGCTCCTTGTGGCGCTCCGCACAGCGCCGTGACGCTACCTGATCGGGCGGCGCGGCGGGAGGCCCCGGAGACTCCGGAAGGTGTGGCATCTGTACAGGTCAGCCACAAATATCCGGCCACATCGGCAGCGCTCGGGCGCACATCTGACGGAGGAGTAAGTAGCTTGCGCCGGAATCTCCACCGAATCTGTACGTCTCGGTCACGCGCCCTCGCGTCCGCCGATCGCGTTGATCCCGCCGACGGAGCGGATCAGCCGGTCGCCTCCCGCCAGGATCGCCGCCGCGAGCGCGTCCGCCGCCTCCTGGGCCGCGTCGCGGCGGCGGCCGTGCAGCAGGACGAAATCCACATCGCCGAGTTCCGGCAGCCCCGCCCTGGCCGGCACCGGGGTGAGTCCCGGTGGGATGAGGCCACGGGTGTGCGCCATCACGCCCAGCCCGGCATGGGCCGCCGCGATCAGCCCGCTGAGGCTCGTGCTCGTGCAGGCGACCCGCCACGAGCGGCCGTGCTCCTCCAGCACCTCCAGGGCACGGGCGCGGGTGATGCCCGGCGGCGGGAAGAGGACCAGCGGCACCGGGCGGTCCGGATCGATCCGCACGTGCGGTGCGCCGATCCAGGTCAGCGTGTCCTGCCAGACCAGCTCACCGTGCGTGTCGCCGGTCCGCCGCTTGGCGAGGACCAGATCGAGCCGGCCCGCCGCCAGTTGCCGGTGCAGCGTCCCGGAGAGTTCCACGGTCAGCTCCAGTTCGACCTCCGGGTGGTCGCGGCGGAACGACTCCAGGATCTCCGGCAGCCGGGTCAGCACGAAGTCCTCGGACGCCCCGAACCGAAGCCGGCCGCGCAGCCGGGTCCCGGTGAAGAACGCCGCTGCCCGCTCATGGGCCTGGAGGATCGTCCGGGCGAAGCCGAGCATCGCCTCGCCGTCCCCGGTGAGATCGACCCGGTGCGTGTCCCGGGTGAACAGCTGCCGTCCCGTCGCGTCCTCGAGCCGCCGCACATGCTGGCTCACCGTGGACTGCCGCACGCCGAGCCGGCGGGCGGCCTGGGTGAAACTCAGCGTCTGGGCGACGGCGAGAAAGGTACGGAGCTGTGCAGGGTCGTACATAGCGCCAGGTTATCGCGGAACATGATGACAGTGAGAGCGGTATGCGGGATTCCCGATTGCGGTGATCAAGAGCAAGATGGAGAGGGCACGACCTGAACGAGAGAACACGTGGAGCACATGAGCCGCCGCACCTTGAAGCTGCCGTCCTGGTTGCCGATCGACCCGTACATCCTGGCGCTGATCGGCACCGTCGCGGTTGCGGCGCTGCTGCCCGCGTCCGGGGCCGCCGCCGATGTGGCGGGCGGCGCGTCGACCGGAGCGGTCGCCCTTCTCTTCTTCCTGTACGGCGCCCGCCTCTCGACCGCCGAGGCGCTCGACGGACTCAAGCACTGGCGGCTCCATCTCACCGTCCTGATCTGCACGTTCGTAGCGTTCCCGGTGCTGGGTCTGGCGGGCGAGAGCCTGGTTCCGTACGTCCTGACGCCCCAGCTCTACAGCGGCTTCCTCTTCCTCTGCCTCGTCCCTTCGACCATCCAGTCGTCGATCGCGTTCACCTCCATCGCCCGCGGCAACGTGCCGGCGGCGATCTGTGCTGGCTCCTTCTCCTCGCTCGCCGGGATCTTCCTCACCCCGCTGCTCGCCGCCGGGCTGCTCGGTAACAGCGGTGGCGGATTCTCGGCGGACGCGCTGCTGAAGATCGGGGTCCAGCTGCTCCTGCCGTTCGTCGCCGGGCAGTTGCTGCGCCGCTGGATCGGCGGGTTCATCACCCGCCACAGGAAGGTGCTCGGCTACGTCGACCGGGGCTCGATCCTGCTCGTCGTCTACGCCGCGTTCAGCGAGGGCATGGTCGCCGGCATCTGGCACCAGGTCACCCCGGTCCGGCTCGGTGCGCTGCTCGCCGCCGAAGCGGTGCTGCTCGCGCTGATGCTCGCACTGACCTGGTACGGGGCGAAGCGGCTCGGTTTCGACCGGGGCGACCGGATCGCCATTCAGTTCGCCGGTTCGAAGAAGAGCCTGGCCTCGGGGCTGCCGATGGCGAGCGTGCTCTTCGGGGCACACGCGAGCCTGGCCGTGCTTCCGCTGATGCTCTTCCACCAGATGCAACTGATGGTGTGCGCGGTGATCGCGAAGCGTCGCTCGCGCGACCGGCTCGACCGGCTCGATCCGCAGCAGGGGCGCCGGGAGCGGTCCGTGACTCCGGCGAGCGTTGCGGCGGAGGAGCCGGTCGCGGTGGGCTGACCGGCTCGCCCGTGGCATGAGCTGCTGACCGGTGGTGTGGCCCGACGGCTTGTTCGACCGCCCCCGAACGGACCGACGACGTGCTCACGGGGGCGGGTCCGGCCGGCGCAGGGGGCGCTCCCCGCCGGCCGGATCCCTGACCCGTGTTGCGGGCCGGGCGGCTCAGCCCTGGCCGACCGTCGCCTCCAGGGCGATGCGGTGGTCACCCGCGTACACGTTCATGGACGGACCCCGCAGAAAGCCGACGAGGGTCAGTCCGGTCTCGGCCGCCAGGTCGACGGCGAGCGACGAAGGTGCCGAGACCGCGGCGAGCATCGGGATCCCGGCCATCACCGCCTTCTGGGCCAGCTCGAACGAGGCCCGCCCCGATACCAGCAGGATCGCCCGGGACAGCGGCAGCCGGTGGTCGGTCAGGGCCCGGCCGACGAGCTTGTCGACCGCGTTGTGCCGGCCGACGTCCTCCCGGATGTCGATGAGTTCCCCCGTTTCGGAGAACAGTGCAGCCGCGTGCAGGCCCCCGGTCCGGTCGAAGACCCGCTGCGACTCGCGCAGCCGGTCGGGGAGGGCCGAGAGCAGCGCGGGCTCGACCCGGACCGGGGGAGCGTCGGCGATCGGGTGCCGGGTCGTGGTGCGGACCGCGTCGAGGCTCGCCTTGCCGCACAGCCCGCAGGACGACGTCGTGTAGACGTTGCGCTCCAGCGTGATGTCGGGGACCTGCACGCCGGGCGCGAGCTTCACGTCCACCACGTTGTACGTGTTCACGCCGTCGGCCGTGGCCCCCGCGCAGTACACGATCGACTGCACCTCGGAGCCGTCACCGATCACGCCCTCGCTGACGAGGAAGCCCGCCGCCAGTGCGAAGTCGTCGCCAGGCGTACGCATCGTGATCGCCAGCGGCCTGCCGTTCAGCCGGATCTCCAGAGGCTCCTCGGCGACGAGTGTGTCGGGGCGGGTGGAGACCACCCCGTCCCGGATGCGAATGGTGCGGCGGCGCTCGGTGACCCGTCCCATGGCGGTTAAACCCGATTCTGTACGTGGTGGAAGCCGAAACGGCCCTTGATGCAAAGGTTGCCGTGGGTCACCGGGTTGTCGTGCGGTGAGGTGACCGTGACGAACTCATTGTCCTGCACATGGAGTGTGACGTTGCGTCCCGCACCGCAGTGGGCACCACCCCGGCCGGGTCGGCCAGTTCGACGACGGCCGCGAGCGATGACAGGGGCCTCGGCGCCGGTGCGGTGGGGCGCGGCCCCGACATGGGCGCCGATCGCACCGGCAGCGACAACTGCGACTTTCACGGGGCTCTCCGTTCGGTGAAGGACCGAGCGAGGGAACAGGAGACGATGTCAAGCCGACGAATATTGTCTACAGTATGCGTTCAAAGGGGTCAAGGGTGTTGTCAAGCCTCCAAGCCTCGGCCGGTAATCCTGTGGGATCACGTGCACCCGTACCGGGCGGTAGCCACCAAGACTGGATAGTTCCTGCCATACGTAGCGAGGGGAACCTCTACATGACCGGCTCACGTGTCGTGGCGCTCGGCCACTATCAGCCCGCCAAGGTACTCACCAACGACGACCTGGCGGCCATGGTCGACACCAGCGACGAGTGGATCACCAGTCGCGTCGGGATCAAGACCCGCCATGTGGGAGGCCCTGACGAGCCGGTGGACGAGATGGCCGCGCACGCGGCGGCCAAGGCGCTCGCCACGGCAGGTCTGCTCCCCACCGACATCGATCTGGTCCTCGTCGCGACCTCCACCGCCATGGACCGGTCGCCGAGCATGTCGGCGCGGGTCGCCGCCCGTCTCGGCATGGGTTCCCCGGCCGTGATGGACATCAATGTCGTCTGCTCCGGCTTCACCCACGCGCTCGCCACCGCGGATCACGCCGTCCGGGCAGGCGCCGCGACCCGTGCGCTGGTGATCGGCGCCGACAAGATGGCCGACATCGCCGACTGGACCGACCGCTCCACCTGCGTTCTGCTCGGCGACGGTGCGGGCGCGGCGGTCGTGGTCGCGGATCCGCGGGGTGATGCGGACGCCGCGCCCGGAATCGGCCCCGTGCTGTGGGGTTCGGTGCCGGAGATGGGGCGTGCGGTCCGGATCGAGGGGACACCGCCGCGCTTCGCCCAGGAGGGGCAGTCCGTCTACCGCTGGGCCACCACTCAACTGCCGCCCATCGCACGCAAGGTGTGCGAAAAGGCCGGGGTCGCGCCCGAGGACCTCGCTGCGGTGGTACTGCATCAGGCCAATTTGCGGATCATCGAACCGGTCGCCCGGAAGATCGGTGCGGTCAACGCCGTCATCGCCCGCGATGTAGTGGATTCGGGCAACACATCCGCCGCTTCCATCCCCATGGCGCTGTCGAAACTGGTCGAACGCGGCGAGGTGGAGAGCGGTGCTCCGGCGCTGCTTTTCGGGTTCGGTGGAAATCTTTCGTACGCGGGTCAGGTGATCCGCTGTCCCTGAGCCCTATTGTGCTCGGTAGACTGTAGACGATAAGCAGTTGCTCGTCGCTTGCTCGTCGCCCGGAGGGGGACCGCGATGTTGTCCACAGGACTGCCGCAAGGGGCTGTGCCGAAGCTGGAACGGCCTGGTCCGCTGCGCGAGCGTGTCTATGAGGCGCTGCTCGAACTGATCACCACGCGTGCGCTCCGCCCCGGCCAGCATCTGGTCGAGAGCGAACTCGCGGGACACCTCGGCGTGTCCCGGCAGCCGGTGCGCGAGGCGTTGCAGCGGTTGAACACCGAGGGCTGGGTCGATCTGCGGCCCGCGCAAGGTGCGTTCGTCCATGAACCCACCGAGGAGGAAGCGGACCAGCTGCTGTCGGTCCGTACGCTCCTGGAGGCCGAGGCCGCCCGGCTGGCCGCGGCCAACTCGGGCACGGCCGGCATCGCCGCGCTCGACGAGCTGTGCGCCAAGGGTGAGCAGGCGGTCGCCGACGACGATGTGGATCTCGCCGTTGCCACCAACGCCGCGTTCCACGCCAAGGTCATGGAACTGGCGGGCAATGTCGTCCTCGCCGAACTCGCCGGGCAGGTGGACCGCCGGGTCCGCTGGTACTACACCCCGGTGGCCCGCCAGCGCGGCACTCAGTCCTGGATCGAGCACCGCGCACTGATTGCGGCGATCTCCTCGCGGGACGAACAGCGGGCCACGGAGATCATGCGGACGCACACGGAACACACGCGCAAGACGTACCACCAGCGCGAAGAGGGCTAAGGGCTGTCCCGTAATCCCTGGCGGGCGCACGATGACGGCTACGGCACCTCGCCGGGTTGTCGGAACGCCCGAATACGACCGGTATGAGGACGCCTCTCCGCCTTGCGATGCACCGCATCCGACGCCGCGCGCTGATCCACCAGGGATTACGGGACAGCCCTCCCGGTCAGGCCTTGACTTCGGCCTCGGTCGCCTCGGGGGCCGCGTGCTGGGAAACGGCGGACCCCGGCTGTGCGGCCGGCCTCACGGGGATGAGGGAAGCAACGACCGCAGCCGCGAGACCCACGCCGCAGCCGATCAGCATGGCGATGCGGAAGCCGTTCTCGGAAGGAAGGGCGTAGCCGCCGAAGTCGGTGGTCAGCTGGGCCAGGACCACACCGATCACTGCGGCCGAGACCGAGCTGCCGATCGAACGCATCAGGGTGTTGAAACTGTTGGCGGAGGCAGTCTCCGACTGAGGGACCGCACCCATGATGAGGGCCGGCATCGCGCCGTAGGCGAAGCCGACGCCCGTGTTGCAGACGATGGTCACGGCCAGCAGGCTCCAGGTGGAGCCGGAGCCGATGAGCGGCAGGGAGATGCCGTAGCCGACGCCGATGATCAGGCTGCCCACGGCCAGGGTGGCCTTGGGGCCCTTGGCGGCTGAGAGCTTGGCGCCGATCGGCGACATGACCATCATCATCAGGCCTGCCGGCGCCATCCACAGGCCCATGGCGAGCATCGACTGGCCCAGGCCGTAGCCGGTGGCCTCGGGCAGCTGGAGCAGCTGGGGTACGACCAGGGACTGGGCGTACATCGCGAACCCGACCAGGATCGAGGCGGCGTTGGTCATCAGTACCTGGGGGCGGGCGGTCACCCGCAGGTCGACCAGCGGATCACTGATGCGCAGCTCCCACCAGCCCCAGACCAGCAGCACGATGACGGCGGCGGCGAGCAGGCCGAGTGTGGTGCCGCTTCCCCAGCCCCAGTCGGCGCCCTTGGACACGGCGAGCAGCAGGCAGATCAGCGCGGTGCCCAGGCCGATGGCACCGAGCAGGTCGAAGCCGCCCGAGGCGTTGTTCTCGCGGTCTCCGGGCACGAAGACCCAGATCAGTGTGCCGACGGCCAGGGCCAGGACCGCGACCACCCTGCGCCGCGGCGCGTGTCGCGAAGGCGCCCGCACCGAAGCGACGCACCGACAAGGCGCACGGCTTTGTCCTCGGTGTGGAGAAAGTTGGAGCTGATTCCTGCGCAACTTCTTCCCACTCCCGGCAACCGCTGCTACGTTCCCCTCGAAAGCCCGACGGATGAGCCGATGTGGCGGGGAGGGGCGCGTGAGACGTATGACGGCACGACCCGCGAATGCGCATCAGGCGCGACTGCTCCGGCTGTTGCGCGACGACGGGCCCAACTCACGGGCGCAGCTGGGGGATCAGATTGATCTCTCCCGCTCCAAGCTCGCCGTCGAGGTGGACCGGCTGCTGGAGACCGGACTTGTCGTGGCCGACGGACTCGCCGCCTCCCGCGGCGGGCGTCGCTCGCACAACATCCGGCTCGCTCCCGCACTGCGCTTCCTCGGCGTCGACATCGGCGCCACATCGATCGACGTGGCGGTCACCAACGCGGAGCTGGAGGTCCTGGGCCACCTCAACCACCCCATGGACGTACGCGAAGGACCTGTCGCGATCTTCGAACAGGTGCTGTCCATGGCGGCCAAGCTCCGGGCCTCCGGGCTCGCGGAAGGCTTCGACGGCGCCGGCATCGGCGTACCCGGACCGGTCCGCTTCCCAGAAGGTGTACCGGTCGCACCCCCGATCATGCCCGGCTGGGACGGCTTCCCGGTCCGCGAGGCGCTCAGCCAGGAACTGGGCTGCCCCGTCATGGTCGACAACGACGTGAACCTGATGGCGATGGGGGAGCAGCACGCGGGCGTCGCACGCTCCGTGGGCGACTTCCTCTGCGTCAAGATCGGTACCGGCATCGGCTGCGGCATCGTCGTCGGCGGAGACGTCTACCGCGGTACGACGGGCAGCGCGGGCGACATCGGGCACATCCAGGTCGAACCCGACGGGCGCGCCTGCGCCTGCGGCAACCGGGGCTGTCTGGAGGCCCACTTCAGCGGCGCGGCGCTGGCCCGCGATGCCGAGGACGCGGCGCGCACGGGACAGTCGCAGGAGCTCGCGGCCCGACTGGAGGCGGCCGGCCGGCTCACCGCCGCCGACGTGGCCGCCTCGGCGGCCGCCGGTGACGCGACCTCGCTCGACCTGATCCGCGAGGGCGGCAACCGGGTCGGCCAGGTCATCGCCGGACTCGTCAGCTTCTTCAACCCGGGACTGGTGGTGATCGGGGGCGGCGTGACCGGCCTCGGCCACACACTCCTCGCCAGCGTCCGGACCCAGGTCTACCGGCAGTCCCTGCCGCTGGCCACCGGAAATCTTCCCATCGTGCTGGGCGAGTTGGGACCGACCGCCGGAGTCATCGGCGCCGCCCGGCTCATCAGCGACCACCTGTTCTCACCGGCCTGATCCTCGGCCGGCGGTACGGCACCACCGATACATCGGCAACCGAGCACCACCCGCACCTGGTACAGCCCTGCCCGCTCACCGGCCCTTCCCCAAGCTCTCAGCTTCGCTGGAGCAGGGGGAGACCCCATTCGCCGAGGGGATTTGTCATGGCACCAGAACCACCCCTGCTCACCATGTCCGGCATCACCAAGTCGTTCCCGGGTGTGCGCGCTCTCGACGGCGTGGACCTGGAGGTCCAGGCCGGTGAGGTCCATTGTCTGCTCGGGCAGAACGGCGCCGGCAAGTCGACCCTCATCAAGGTGCTCGCCGGAGCCCACCAGCCCGACGACGGCGAGATCGCCTGGCGTGGCGAGCCCGTCGCGCTGAAGTCGCCGATCGCCGCCATGCGCCTCGGTATCGCCACCATCTACCAGGAACTCGACCTGGTCGAGGGCCTCTCGGTCGCCGAGAACATCTTCCTCGGCCATGAACCCACCACCGCCCGCTTCATCGTCCGCACCCGCGAAGGCCGGACGGCGGCGGCCGCACTGCTGAAGCGCCTCGGCCACCCCGAGATCGATCCCGCCCGCCCCGTCGGCGCGCTCTCCGCGGCCCAGCAGCAGATCGTCTCCATGGCACGGGCGCTCTCCCACGACGTACGGCTCATCGTGATGGACGAGCCCTCCGCCGCCCTCGACCCCGACGAGGTCGACAACCTCTTCCGTATCGTCGCCTCACTCACCGCCGACGGCGTCGCCGTCGTCTACATCTCCCACCGGCTGGAGGAGATCCGGCGGATCGGCGACCGGGTGACCGTGCTGAAGGACGGGCGGGCCGTCGCGGTCGGTCTGCCCGCCAAGACCACCCCGACGCGGGACATCGTCGCCATGATGACCGGCCGCAACGTCGAGTACGTCTTCCCGCAGCGCCCCGGGGCGTCCGCGGAGGTCGCGGACGCCGTCCGGCAGGAGCCCGTACTCACCGTCGAAGGACTCGCCAGGGAAGGGGAGTTCGCACCGCTCGACCTCGAACTGCGGCCCGGCGAGATCGTCGGCCTCGCCGGCCTGGTCGGCTCCGGACGCTCCGAGATCCTGGAGACGATCTACGGAGCACGCAGGCCGAGCGCGGGCCGGGTCCGGGTCGGCGGGCGGCCGCTGCGCCCCGGCAGCGTCCGCGCCGCCGTCGCCGCGGGCATCGGGCTCGCCCCCGAGGAACGCAAGGCGCAGGCCCTGCTGATGCTCGAATCCGTCACCCGCAATGTCTCCGTTTCCTCCATGTCCCGCTTCTCCAGGGCAGGTTGGCTCGACCGGGGGGCCGAACGCCGGGCGGCCCGCACCGCCACCCGCGAACTGTCCCTGCGTCCCGACAACCCGGACACCCCCGTCCGTACTCTCTCCGGCGGCAACCAGCAGAAGGCCGTCCTGGCCCGCTGGCTGCTGCGCGGCTGCCGGGTGCTGCTGCTCGACGAACCGACCCGCGGTGTCGACGTCGGCGCCCGCGCCGAGCTCTACGCCGTGATCCGCCGGCTGGCCGACGAAGGCCTCGCCGTCCTGCTGGTCTCCAGCGAAGTGCCCGAAGTGCTGGGCCTCGCCGACCGGGTGCTGGTGCTCCGCGAGGGCTGCGTCGTGCATACGGCGGACGCCCGGGAGCTCGACGAGCACCGTGTACTCGACCTCGTGATGGATGGGAGCCCGACGTCATGACACAGCCCGTCTCCTCGGCGCAGCACGGTGGGCCGGACAAGGCGGCCGCGCCCGCCCCCGCCTCGGTGCCGCCCTCGAAGGGCGGCGGTCCGCGCGCTCTCCGGGTGCGCGCGGACGTCCGAAACCTGTCGCTGCTCGGCGTCCTCGCCGTACTGATCGCCGTCGGTGGGTTCACCGAGCCCGACGCCTTCCTGGACACCGGGAACCTGCAGCTGATCCTGACCCAGTCGTCCGTCATCGGTGTCGTCACCGTCGGCATGACGTTCGTCATCACCAGCGGCGGCATCGATCTGTCGGTCGGTGCCATGGTCGCGCTCGCCTCGGTCTGGGCGACCACCCTCGCCACCCAGGAGTACGGCTTCGCAGGCATCCTCTTCACCGCCGTGCTCGTCGGACTCGGCGCCGGACTCGTCAACGGACTGCTGATCGCCTACGGGAGGATGGTGCCGTTCATCGCGACGCTGGCCATGCTCGCCTCGGCCCGCGGTCTCGCCCTGCTGCTCACAGACGGCAAGACACAGATCGTCACCGTGCAGTCGGTCCTGGACCTGGGGCTGCCCGACTCGTACATCCTCGGCATTCCACCCCTGGTGATGGTCTTCGCCGCGGCGACCGTTATCGGCTGGCTGGTGCTGAACCGCACGACGTTCGGGCGCCGCACGGTCGCGGTCGGCGGCAACGCGGAAGCGGCCCGGCTCGCCGGGATCGACGTCACCAGGCAGCGGCTCTATCTGTACCTCCTCTCCGGGCTGTGCTGCGGCATCGCCGCCTTCATGCTGATCATCCTGTCCGGCTCGGGACAGAACACCAACGGCAACCTGTACGAGCTCGACGCCATCGCCGCCGCGATCATCGGCGGCACCCTGCTCAGTGGCGGACGCGGCACGATCGTCGGATCCGTCCTCGGCGTCCTCGTCTTCACCACCATCACCAATATCTTCGCTCTCAACAATCTGCAGAGCGATGTCCAGCAGATCGCCAAGGGCGCGATCATCGTCGCCGCCGTCCTGGTCCAGGGTCGAACCTCGGCCCACGGGGAGACCTGAGTCCCCGGGCTCTCCCACCCCTGTCCCACCTCACCAGATCCCGCCCCACCCACAGTTCCGCATGCCACCCACGCACCGGATGAAGGGTTCCACAGCCATGCCAGAAACCAGCCGCAGAGGACTGCTCTTCGGCACCGCAGCCGTCTCCGCGGGCGCCCTCCTCACCGCCTGCACCAGCAACGAGCCCAAGAAGTCGCAGACCGCGCAGAGCAACCAGCCGGCCGCCGACGACAAGCCCGGCAAGCCCGTCACCATCGGCTTCGCCGGACCGCAGGCCGACCACGGGTGGCTCAACGCCATCAACGAGAACGCCAAGTCGCAGGCGGAGAAGTACTCCGAGGTGACCCTGGAGATCACCGAGGGCTCCAACGACACAGCCGCCCAGATCGGCCAGGTCAAGACCCTCATCAACAAGAAGGTCGACGTCCTCGTCATCCTCCCGGCCGACGGCAAGGCACTCACCCAGGTCGGCCTGGAAGCGATGAAGGCGGGCATCCCCGTCATCAACCTGGACCGCATCTTCGCCTCACCTCAGGCCTACCGCTGCTGGGTCGGCGGCGACAACTACGGCATGGGCCTCAACGCCGGTACGTACATCGGCGAGAAGCTCAAGGACAAGCCGGACGCCAAGGTCGTCGAACTCGCGGGCATCGACAACCTGGAGCTCACCAAGCAGCGCAGCCAGGGCTTCGCCGACGCGCTCAAGAACTACCCCAACATCAAGCTGGTCGCCCGGCAGGCCGCCGAGTTCACCGTCGAGTCCGGCCAGGCGAAGATGGCCCAACTCCTGCAGGCACAGAAGAAGTTCGACGCCCTGTGGAACCACGACGACGACCAGGGTGTCGGCGCGATGCGGGCCATCCAGCAGGCCGGACGGGACGAATTCCTGATGGTCGGCGGCGCGGGCGCCAAGTCCGCCATGGACGCCATCAAGGCCGACAACAGTGTCCTGAAGGCCACCGTCCTGTACCCGCCGACGATGGCCGCGTCCGCCATCGACCTGGCGCGCGCACTCGGCCAGAGCAAGGGCATCGGCGGCCTCTCCGAACTGGAGATCCCGACCAGCCTCACGCTCTACTCCGCTGTCGTCACCAAGGACAACATCGACCAGTACCTGCCGACGGGCTTCAGCTGATCCGCAGTCCAGGAGGGTGCTGACCCTCCTGCCGCCCCCACCGAACGACCGACGAGGAGGAAGCCCGTATGGCCCGTAGGGAAGAGACGGAGCAGGAAGCCGAAGCGCCGCCGCCGACAGAGCCGGCGGCGACGCTCGGGGTCGGCATGGTCGGATACGCGTTCATGGGTGCCGCTCACTCCCAGGGGTGGCGCACCGCGGGACACGTCTTCGACCTGCCGATGAGGCCGGCTCTCGCCGCGATCTGCGGACGCGACCGTACGGCGGTCACCGCCGCAGCCGAACGGCACGGCTGGGCGGCGGCGGAGACCGACTGGCGCGCCCTGATCGCCCGGGACGACGTCCAGCTCGTCGACATCTGCACACCGGGCGACAGCCATGCGGAGATCGCCATCGCCGCCCTGGAGGCCGGCAAACACGTGTTGTGCGAGAAGCCGCTCGCCAACACGGTCGCCGAGGCGGAGGCCATGACCGAAGCCGCGGAACGGGCCAGGGCCCGCGGCCAGGTGGCGATGGTCGGCTTCAACTACCGCAAGGTGCCGGCGATCGCCTACGCACGGAAGCTGATCGCCGACGGCAGGCTCGGCGCCCTGCGGCACGTCCGGGCCACCTACCTCCAGGACTGGCTGGTCGACCCCGAGTCACCCCTCACCTGGCGGCTCGAGCGCGAACATGCCGGATCCGGTGCGCTCGGCGACCTGGGGGCGCACATCATCGACCTCGCCCAGTACCTGGCGGGGGAGCTGCTGGTGGGGGTGTCGGCGGTGTCCGAGACGTTCGTACGGGAGCGCCCCCTGCTCTCCGGTGCGTCGGCGGGACTCTCGGGCGTCGCGAGCAGCGAGGCCCGGGGTGCGGTCACCGTCGACGACGCGGCCGTGTTCACCGGCAGGCTCGCCTCCGGAGCGCTGGCGTCGTTCGAGGCGACCCGGATGGCGGCGGGCCGCAAGAACGCGCTGCGACTGGAGCTCAACGGGGAGCGCGGCTCGCTCGCCTTCGATCTGGAGCGGCTCAACGAACTGTCCTTCCACGATCACACCGAACCGGCCGTCACGGCCGGGTTCCGCCGCATCCTCGTCACCGAGCCCGAACATCCCTACCTGGAGGCGTGGTGGCCGCCGGGCCACGCCCTCGGCTACGAGCACACCTTCATCCACCAGGCCCGCGACCTCGTCCGGACGATCGCGGAAGGGACGGACCCGGTGCCGTCGTTCGCCGACGGGCTCCAGGTGCAGCGGGTGCTCGCGGCCGTGGAGGAGAGCGCCGAGAAGAACTCCGTCCACACCCCCGTACAGCTCTAGGAGGTCCCGCGCATGCCCCGTCCCTTCACTCTCTTCACCGGCCAGTGGGCCGACCTGCCGCTGGAGGAGGTCTGCCGGCTCGCCCGTGACTTCGGTTACGACGGGCTCGAACTCGCCTGCTGGGGCGACCACTTCGAGGTCGACAAGGCCCTCGATGACCCCGGCTACCTGGCCGGGCGGCACCAGCTGCTCGACAAGTACGGGCTGAAGTGCTGGGCGATCTCCAACCACCTCGTCGGTCAGGCCGTCTGCGACAACCCGATCGACGAGAGGCACCAGGGCATTCTGCCCGGCAGGATCTGGGGCGACGGCGAGCCCGAGGGGGTACGGCAGCGGGCCGCCGAGGAGATCAAGAACACCGCGCGTGCCGCCGCGGCCTTCGGAGTCGACACCGTCATAGGCTTCACCGGCTCGTCGATCTGGCACCTGGTGGCGATGTTCCCACCGGTGCCGCCGCGGATGATCGAGCGGGGGTACGAGGACTTCGCCGAACGGTGGAACCCGATCCTCGACGTGTTCGACGCGGAGGGCGTGCGGTTCGCACACGAGGTGCACCCCAGCGAGATCGCGTACGACTACTGGACCACGCACCGCGCCCTGGAGGCAGTCGGCCACCGGGCCGCGTTCGGGCTGAACTTCGACCCGAGCCACTTCGTCTGGCAGGACCTCGATCCGGTCGGCTTCCTCTACGACTTCCGGGACCGGATCTACCACGTGGACTGCAAGGAGGCGCGCAAACGCCTCGACGGACGCAACGGCAGGCTCGGCTCGCACCTCCCGTGGGGTGATCCGCGGCGCGGCTGGGACTTCGTCTCCGGCGGGCACGGTGACGTGCCGTGGGAGGACGTGTTCCGCATGCTCCGGTCGATCGGCTACGAAGGGCCGATCTCGGTGGAGTGGGAGGACGCCGGAATGGACCGGCTGGTGGGTGCGCCGGAAGCGCTTGCCACGATGAAGCGGTACGACTTCGACCCACCGGCGGCGTCGTTCGACGCGGCGTTCGGGGGCGGCGACTGACGGTTCCCGGGGGCTCCGCCCCCGCATCTCCGCTCCTCGATCGCCGGAGGGCGGGCTTCCCGGACTCGGCTCCGGCGGCCCGCCCAGGCCGCAGAACCCAAGCCTGCCTGGCGTTTGAGGGCACCTTGTTCAGCCCGTCCGGCGATTGAGGACCGCAGGGTCCGGGGCGGAGCCCCGGTTCGGGCAGGGGAAAGGCCCGACGGCAGCAAGCGCGCCGTCGGGGCGCTCCCGGCTGCCCTCATCCCTCTTTGTCCTGCAGCAGGAAAAAGTTCAACGCAACTGCTGTGCAAGGGCTTTCCGACCCGGACGAACAGGTCTACCGTCCCTGTGGTGTACACGAAATGACTCGCGTCGCCGGAGCCCCATCGGGCTCCGGGTGACCTGCGCGGCAGTCCCCGCGCGGAACGGCCCGGCTCCACCCGCCCGTACAACCGGCACTCTCCGGAGGACACTCGTGCACAGAAGCAGAACCAGAATCCGGCCCCGACTCCGTAAGTCCCTCGCCCTGCTCACCGGCGGTCTGCTCACCGCAGCCACCCTCGCCCTGGGCGCCCCCGGCGCCTCCGCGTCGGGCCCGGTCTCGCCGGCGGCCACCGACGCCGCGGCGGCCGCGGGCGAGGACTTCCAGCAGGTCACCCTCGCCAAGGGGGCCGCCGAAACCGGCGAACCCATGTCACTGGCCGTACTCCCGGACCGCAGCGTCCTGCACACCTCGCGCAGCGGCGAGCTGCGGATCACCGACAGCGCCGGCGACACCAAGATCTCCGGCGTACTCCCGGTCTACTCGCACGACGAGGAAGGCCTGCAGGGCGTCGGCATCGACCCGGACTTCGACAAGAACCGGGCGATCTACCTCTACTACGCGCCGCCGCTGGACACCCCGTCCGGCGACGCCCCGGAGACCGGCACCGCCGCCGACTTCGCCAAGTTCGACGGCGTCAACCGGCTCTCCCGCTTCGTCCTCAAGGAGGACGGCACCCTCGACCTGAGCAGCGAGAAGAAGGTCCTCGACGTCAAGACGTCGCGCGGCATCTGCTGCCACGTCGGCGGCGACATCGACTTCGACGCACAGGGCAACCTGTACCTGTCGACCGGTGACGACTCCAACCCCTTCGCGTCCGACGGCTACGCACCGATCGACGAACGCCCAGACCGCAACCCGGCGTTCGATGCCCGGCGCACCTCGGGCAACACCAACGACCTGCGTGGCAAGATCCTCCGGATCAAGGTCGCCGACGACGGCTCGTACACCGTCCCCGACGGCAACCTCTTCGCCCCGGGCACGGACAAGACCCGGCCCGAGATCTACGCGATGGGGTTCCGCAACCCGTTCCGCTTCAGCGTCGACAAGGCCACCGGCATCGCATACGTCGGTGACTACGGTCCCGACGCCGGCGCGGCCGACCCGAAGCGCGGACCCGGTGGACAGGTCGAGTTCGCCCGCGTGACGAAGGCGGGCAACTTCGGCTGGCCGTTCTGCACCGGGAAGAACGACCCCTTCGTCGAGTACGACTTCGCGACGAAGACGTCCGGTGCGGCCTTCGACTGCGCCGCCCCGAAGAACACCTCGCCGCACAACACCGGCCTGGTCGACCTGCCCCCGGCGCAGCCCGCCTGGATCCCGTACGACGGCGGTTCCGTGCCCGAGTTCGGTACCGGCTCCGAGTCGCCGATGGGCGGCCCCGTCTACCACTACGACGCCGACCTCGACTCGCCCGTGAAGTTCCCCGAGGCGTACGACGGGGACTTCTTCGCCGGTGAGTTCGGCCGGCAGTGGATCAAGCGCATCGAGCAGGACGGCGACGGCAACGTCCAGTCCATCAACGACATCCCGTGGTCCGGGACCCAGGTGATGGACATGGCCTTCGGCCCGGACGGCGCGCTGTACGTCCTGGACTACGGCGTCTCCTGGTTCGGCGGCGACGAGCACTCCGCGCTCTACCGCATCGAGAACGCCACGGGTGGCCACTCGCCGGTCGCCGAAGCCTCCTCCAACAAGACGTCCGGCACCGCACCGCTGAAGGTGCAGTTCTCCTCCGCGGGCACCGCGGACTCCGACAACGACGCGCTCACCTACGCCTGGGACTTCGGCGACGGCGGTACGTCGACCGCCGCGAATCCCACGTACACGTACAAGAAGAACGGCACCTACACCGCGACCGTCACCGCCAAGGACCCGACCGGCCGCACCGGTTCGGCGAGCGTCCATGTGACCGTCGGCAACACCGCACCCAAGGTGAACCTGGAACTCCCCGGTGACGGGCAGCTGTTCAGCTTCGGCGACGACATCCCGTTCAAGGTGACCGTCACCGACCCCGAGGACGGCGCGATCGACTGCTCCAAGGTCCAGGTCAGCTTCGTACTCGGCCATGACAGCCACGGCCACCCGATCACCACGGCGCACGGCTGCTCCGGCACCATCAAGACCGAGATGGACGGCGGCCACGACCCGAACGCCAACATCTTCGGAGTGATCGACGCCTCGTACACCGACGGCGGAGGCGGCGGCCAGGCCGCGCTCAGCGGCCACGACCAGTCGCAGCTCCAGCCCCGCCACCGGCAGGCCGAGCACTTCACCGAGTCGTCCGGCATCCAGACGTACGACAAGGCGAACGCGGAGGGCGGCAAGACGGTCGGCGACATCAACAACGACGACTGGATCGCCTTCAAGCCGTACATCCTCGGAGACTCCACCAAGCTCACCGCCCGGATCTCGTCCGGCGGCGCGGGCGGCTTCCTCGAAGTACGGTCCGGCTCCGCCACCGGCAAGATCCTCGGCTCCGCACCGGTTCCGGTGACCGGTGGCTGGGAGAACTTCCAGGACATCGACGTACCGCTGCGCGGCGTCCCGAAGCAGGCCACGGAACTCTTCCTGGTCTTCAAGGGCGGCGAGGGTGCGCTGTACGACATCGACGACTTCGAACTCTCCAACAGCGCCCCCGACCGGACCGCCAAGCGGGTCCTGGTCTTCTCGAAGACGGCCGGCTTCCGCCACGACGCCATTCCCGAGGGTGTCGCCGCACTGAAGGAACTCGGCGCGAGCAGCAACATCACCGTCGACGCCACCGAGGAAGCAGGCCAGTTCACCACCAGCAACCTGGCCCGCTACGACGCCGTCGTGTTCCTCTCCACGACCGGTGACGTGCTCAACGCCGACCAGCAGAAGGCGTTCGAGAACTACATCGCCACCGGTGGTGGCTACATGGGCGTGCACGCCGCCGCGGACACCGAGTACGACTGGTCGTTCTACGGAGGACTGGTCGGAGCCTATTTCGCCGGGCACCCCGCGATCCAGCCCGTCACCGTCCGCGTCGAGGACCACAAGCACCCGGCCACCGCCCACCTGGACGACGCCTGGGACCGCACCGACGAGCTGTACAACTACCGCACCAACCCGCGTGACAAGGTGAAGGTCCTCGCCACCCTCGACGAGACGACCTACACCGGCGGCACCATGAAGGGCGATCACCCGATCACCTGGTGCCAGTCCTACGGAGGCGGCCGCTCCTTCTACACCGGCCTCGGCCACACCAAGGAGTCGTACGCCGAACCGGCCTTCCGCCAGCTCCTCCTCGGCGGCGTCCGCTACGCGGCCGGACAGGTGCAGGCCGACTGCAAGCCGGACACCGGCTACCGGTCGATCTTCAACGGCAAGACGCTCGAAGGGTGGAAGCAGGCCGGCCCCGGCAAGTTCGACGTCGTCGACGGTGAACTCCGCTCCGAGGGCGGCATGGGTCTCCTCACCTACCAGGCCAAGGAGCTCGGGTCGTACTCGCTGAAGCTCGACTGGAAGCTGGCGGGTGACGACAACTCCGGTGTCTTCGTCGGCTTCCCGGAGTCCGACGACCCCTGGTCCGCGGTGAACAACGGCTACGAGGTCCAGATCGACGCCACCGACGCGCCCGACCGCACCACGGGCTCCGTCTACACCTTCAAGGCGGCGAACATCAAGGCCCGCGACCAGGTCCTGCGGCCGCCCGGCCAGTGGAACAGCTACGAGATCAAGGTCCAGGGTGAACGGCTCCAGGTCTTCCTGAACGGGGTCAAGATCAACGACTTCACCAACACCGATCCCGTACGCAGCCTGAAGGACGGCTACATCGGCCTCCAGAACCACGGGGCCGACGACCAGGTGTCCTTCCGCAACATCCAGTTGAAGGAGCTGCCCGCCGCGTAGGGCGACAGCCGCAGTCCGACGGCGGGCGGGGCAAAGGCCCTACCCCGCCCGCCGTCACCACCTCTTCCCTGCCCGCCCCGATCCGATCAGCGCCGCTCTCTTCGCACTGCCCAGCCAGGACCCCCAGCCAGGGAGGCAGCCCGTGTCAGCACTTGCCGTTCGTACCGGAGTCTGGTTCATCGGAGCACGCGGCTCCGTCGCCACCACCGCCACAGCGGGCTGCGCAGCCGTCACGGCGGGGCTCCACCCGGCGGCGGGCATGGTCACTGAGACCGCGCCCTTCGCCGACAGCGGTCTGCCGGCGCTGAACTCCCTGGTCTTCGGCGGACACGACACCGTCGGCTGTCCGCTGCCCAAACGGGCCGAGGCACTGGCGGCCGGGGGAGTGCTGCCGCACGGACTGCCCTCGGCGGTACGGTCCGAACTCACCGCCGCCGACGCGGAGATACGCCCCGGCGGGCCGCTGCCCGGCGACACCCGGACGGACGAGGAACTCATCGCGGCGTTCACCGCCGACCTCACCGACTTCGGCCGCCGCAACGAACTCGCCCGCACCGTCGTGGTCAACGTCGCGTCGACGGAGCCGGTCCCGGCACCCGGAGAGCACCGGCTGCCCGCCAGCTCGCTCTACGCCGCCGCGGCGCTCCGGGCCGGCTGCCCCTACATCAACTTCACCCCCTCCACCGGGCTGCGCACCCCCGCGCTCCAGGACGCCGTCGCGGACTGCGGACTTCCTCACGCAGGCCGCGACGGCAAGACGGGCCAGACGCTGCTTCGCTCCGTGCTCGCCCCGATGTTCGTGCAACGCGCCCTGCCCGTAAGGGCCTGGTCCGGCACGAATCTGCTGGGCGGCGGGGACGGGGCGGCGCTGGCCGACCCGGGCGCCGCGGCGGCCAAGAACGCGGGCAAGGAACGCGTCCTCGCCGACACACTGGGCGTCACGCCCGAGGGCGAGGTCCACATCGACGACGTACCGGCCCTCGGTGACTGGAAGACGGCCTGGGACCACATCGCGTTCGACGGCTTCCTCGGGGCGCGCATGGTCCTTCAGACGACCTGGCAGGGCTGCGACTCGGCACTGGCCGCCCCGCTGGTACTGGACCTGGCGCGACTGCTGGCCCGCGCCCACGAAGCGGGTCTGACGGGCCCGCGGCCCGAACTCGGCTTCTACTTCAAGGACCCGGACGGCGGCCCCGCCGCACTCTCCGAGCAGTACCTGCAGCTCCTGGCCTTCGCCGAACGCCTGCGGGGGCAGAAGTGAAAGCCGCAGTACGGGCCTGGGCCGAACTGCTCAGGGTCTCGGCGCTGTTCACCGTCCCCGGGGACGCGCTCGCGGGGGCGGCGGCCCTCGGCCGTCGGCCCGGCCGAGGCACCGCGCTGGCGGTCGGTGCCTCACTGTGCCTGTACGAGGCGGGCATGGCCCTCAACGACTGGGCCGACCGCGACGAGGACGCCATCGACCGCCCGCACCGCCCCATCCCCTCGGGCCGGATCACCCCCGGCGCGGCCCTCGCGGCAGCAGGCGCCCTGACGGCTGCCGGCCTGACCCTGGCCGCCCGCGCGGGCCGCCCGGCCCTGACGGTGGCCACCGGCCTGGCGGCGACGGTCTGGGCCTACGACCTCCATCTGAAGCACACCCAGGCCGGTCCGGCAGCGATGGCGGGGGCACGCGCTCTGGACCTGCTGCTGGGCGCGACGGCGACGGCGGGGACGGGCGCGGAGTCCGCGGGTGTCAAGCGCCCGGTGGGTGCGACCGGCCCGTCGCCCGCCACCGCCGGCGCCGTCCTCCCCCCGCGCACCGCCCGCATCCTGAGCGGTGCGCGCGCACTGGGCGGTGACCGTGCAAGCGGCCCCGCCCACCCGGCGCGACCCGCTCGCAACACCCACCGCCACGTCCGTGCCGCCGTACCCGCCGCCGCCCTGCTCGGGGCGCACACCTACGCCGTCACCGCCGTCTCCCGCCACGAGGCGCAGGGCGGCTCCACCGCCGCGCCCCTCGGCGCACTCGCGGCGATCGTCGCGCTCGGCGCCACCGCGGTACGCGAGCAGCGCGGGTCCCGGGACCTGACCCCGGAGCCGGGAAAGGGCGGCGCTGGTGACCACCACCGGCCCCGACCCGGAGCAAGCGCGCCCCGCGTCCTCCTCACCGCACTCACCGCCGCCTACCTCCGTACCGCCGTCAAGCCCCTCCTCCACGCGGCCCTCAACCCGTCCCCGCCCCTCACCCAGCGCGCCGTCGGCGGCGGCATCCGGGCGATGATCCCGCTCCAGGCCGTGCTCGCCGCCCGTGCGGGAGCGGCCGGCACCGGGCTCGCCGTCATGGGGCTCGTCCCCCTTGCCCGCACACTCGCCCGGAAGGTGAGCCTCACATGACGATCCGTCTCGGCTACGGCACCAACGGGCTCACCGACCTCCGGCTGGACGACGCCCTGGGACTCCTCGCGGACCTCGGCTACGACGGCGTCGGCCTCACCCTCGACCACATGCACCTCGACCCCTTGGCACCCGATCTCGCCGCCCGCACCCGGCACGTGGCGGGCAGGCTCGGCCGGCTGGGGCTCGGCGTGACCGTCGAGACGGGGGCCCGCTACGTCCTCGACCCACGCCGCAAGCACGGGCCGTCCCTCCTCGACCCGGACCCGGAGGCCCGCGCCGCCCGCACCCGGCTGCTGCTGCGGGCCGTCGACGTCGCCGCAGACCTCGGCGCCCACGCCGTGCACTGCTTCAGCGGCATCACCCCACCCGAGACCTCACCGGACACGGCCTGGCAGCGGCTGACCGACGCCCTCGCCCCGGTGCTCGACGCCGCCGCCCGCACCGGCGTCCCGCTCGCCATCGAGCCCGAGCCCGGCCATCTCCTGGCCACCCTCTCGGACTTCCACCACCTCCGCGACCTGAGCGGCGACCCGGAACCTCTCGGGCTCACCCTCGACATCGGGCACTGCCAGTGCCTCGAACCGGCCGCACCCGTCGACTGCGTCCGTGCCGCCGCCCCCTGGCTGCGGCACGTCCAGATCGAGGACATGCGCCGGGGCGTCCATGAGCACCTCCCGTTCGGCGAAGGCGAGATCGACTTCCCGCCCGTGCTCGACGCCCTCGGCGACACCGGATACCGCGGCCTCACCGTCGTCGAACTGCCCCGTCACTCCCACGCCGGCCCCGAACTGGCCAGGAGCTCCATCGAGTTCCTGCGCGACCGCATCCCGTCGAAGTCCTCGAAGGGAGCAACACCGTGCCGATGACCCGCAAGCAACTCGACGCACAGCTCGGTGGCGCCGCACGCGCCTGGCTCGACGAGGCCCTCGCCGAGGCCGCGCACACCGCCTTCCACGAGGACACCGTGGACACCGCGCCCGCCAACCGCTACGCCGTCCCCCCTTGGGAGCTGCGGTTCGCCGCCGCCGGCCGGCATTGCGGACTCGAGTACGCCGACTCCGTACGCGCGCTGCTGCTCCTCGAAGCCCGCGCCGGCCTGCCCGCCGTGAACAGACTCTACGAACAGGGGACCGCCGCCGAACGGCGAGCCGTCCTCCTCACCCTGCACCGGCTGGACCTCGGTCCCACCGCCCTTCCACTCGTCGAGGACGCCCTGCGCACCAACGACACCCGGCTGGTCGCAGCCGCCGTCGGCCCGTACGCAGCCGATCATCTCGACGCGCACCAATGGCGGCACGCCATCCTCAAGTGCCTCTTCACCGGCGTCCCCGTGGACGCCGTCGACGGACTGGCCCGGCGCGCCCGCGGCGACGCGGAACTCGCCCGCATGCTCGGCGACTTCGCCGCCGAACGCACCGCGGCCGGCCGCACCGTCCCGCACGACCTGAGCCGCGTCCTCACCCTGACGGCCCCCGCACCCTTCCCCGAGCACTCGAACATTCCCGAGCAGGGGCGACCCCATCCCCCCACGGAGGAGTCCTGATGCGCATCTTCGACCCCCACATCCATATGACGTCCCGCACCACGGACGACTATCAGGCGATGTACGACGCCGGCGTCCGCGCCCTCGTCGAACCCTCCTTCTGGCTCGGCCAGCCCCGCACCTCACCCGCCAGCTTCTTCGACTACTTCGACGCCCTGCTCGGCTGGGAGCCGTTCCGAGCCGCCCAGTACGGCATCGCCCACCACTGCACGCTCGCGCTGAACCCCAAGGAGGCGAACGACCCCCGCTGCACTCCCGTCCTGGACGCGTTGCCCCGCTATCTCGTCAAGGACTCCGTCGTCGCCGTCGGAGAGATCGGCTACGACTCCATGACCCCGGCCGAGGACACCGCCCTCGCCGCCCAGCTCCAGCTGGCCGCCGACCACGGGCTGCCCGCCCTCGTCCACACCCCGCACCGCGACAAACTCGCCGGCCTGCACCGCACCATCGACGTCGTCCGCGAGTCCCACCTCCCCCCGGAGCGGGTCCTGCTCGATCACCTCAACGAGACGACCGTGAAGGACGCCGTCGACAGCGGCTGCTGGGCCGGCTTCTCCATATACCCAGACACCAAGATGGACGAGGACCGCATGATCGCGATCCTCAAGACCCACGGCACGGAGAAGATCCTGGTCAACTCGGCCGCCGACTGGGGCAGGAGCGACCCCCTCAAGACCCGCAAGGTCGGCGATGCCATGCTCGCCGCCGGGTTCCGCGACGACGACGTCGATCAGGTGCTCTGGCGCAATCCCGTCGCCTTCTACGGCCAGAGCGGCCGCCTCCAGCTCGACCTCACCACCCCCGATCAGCTGCACGAGGGGAACTCCATCCTTCGCGGCGGGGAGTGACCCGATGCGCTTCCGCCACCCCGACGGATCCACCGTCCACCTCGCGTACTGCACCAACGTCCATCCCGCCGAGTCCCTGGACGGGGTCCGCGCCCAGCTGCGCGACCACTGCGAACCGGTCCGCAAACGCCTCGGCCGCGACCGCCTCGGCATCGGCCTCTGGCTCGCCAAGGACGCCGCGCGCACCCTGATCAACGACCCCGCCCAACTGCGCTCGCTGCGTGCCGAACTCGACCGCCGCGGCCTCGAAGTCGTCACCCTGAACGGCTTCCCCTACGAAGGCTTCGGAGCCGAAGAGGTCAAGTACCGGGTGTACAAGCCGGACTGGACGGACCCGGAACGACTCGCCCACACCACCGATCTCGCCCGGCTCCTGGCCACACTGCTTCCCGACGACGTCACCGAAGGAACCATCTCCACCCTCCCGATCGCCTGGCGCACCCCGTACACAGGCGATCCGCAAGCCGCCCGCACGGCGCACACCGCCCTCACCACCCTCGCCGAACGTCTTGACGTCCTGGCCGAGCTGACCGGCAAGTCCATCCGGATCGGCCTCGAACCCGAACCGGGCTGCACGGTCGAGACCACCGCCGACGCGATCGCACCGCTCACCGCCGTCGGACACCGGCGCATCGGCATCTGCATCGACACCTGCCACCTCGCCACCTCCTTCGAGGACCCGGGCACCGCCCTCGACGCGCTCACCGCCGCCGGCATCCCGGTGGCCAAGACCCAGCTCTCCGCCGCACTCCACGCCGAGCACCCGCACCTGCCCGAGGTGCGTACCGCGCTCGCCGCTTTCGCCGAACCCCGCTTCCTCCACCAGACCCGCACCCGCACCACGCACGGACTGCGCGGCACCGACGACCTGGACGAGGCGGTCGCCGGCCAGGCACTGCCCGACGGCACCCCGTGGCGCGCCCACTTCCACGTACCGCTGCACGCACCTCCCGCCCCACCGCTCACCTCGACGCTCCCGGTGCTCAGGGCCGCGCTGACCCGCCTGGTCGGCGGAGCCCGGCCGCTGACCCGTCACCTGGAGGTGGAGACGTACACCTGGCAGGCGCTCCCCGCCGAGCTGCGCCCCCGCACCCGCCCCCAGCTCGCCGACGGCATCGCCGCCGAACTCACCCTCGCCCGCGACCTCCTGGTCGACCTCGGCCTCAAGGAGCTCCCATGACCACAGCCGAAACGGGTACGTCCTCCCCTCTATCCGCCGCTCCCACCCCGCTGCTCGTCCTCGACGTCGTCGGCCTCACCCCACGGCTCCTCGACCACATGCCGCACCTCAAGTCCCTGGGGCAGTCGGGCACCCACGCCCCCCTCGGCACCGTGCTGCCCGCCGTCACCTGCGCCGCCCAGTCGACCTTCCTCACCGGCACCACCCCCGCCGAGCACGGCATCGTCGCCAACGGCTGGTACTTCCGCGAGCTCGGCGACGTCCTCCTCTGGCGCCAGCACAACGGACTCGTCGCCGGCGACAAACTCTGGGACGCCGCCCGCCGCGTCCACCCCGGCTACACCGTCGCCAACATCTGCTGGTGGTACGCCATGGGCGCGGACACCGACATCACCGTCACCCCGCGCCCCGTCTACTACGCCGACGGCCGCAAGGAGCCCGACTGCTACACCCGGCCACCCGCCCTCCACGACGAACTCACCGAGAAGCTCGGCACCTTCCCCCTCTTCCACTTCTGGGGCCCCGGCGCCGACCTGGTGTCCTCGCAGTGGATCATCGACGCGACCCGGCACATCCTCGACACCCGCCACCCCGATCTGGCCCTGTGCTACCTCCCGCACCTCGACTACGACCTCCAGCGCTACGGCCCCGACGACCCTCGCGCGTTCAGGGCCGCCGCCGACCTCGACCGGGCCGTGGCCCCGCTCCTCGAGGACGCCCGCCGCGAGGGCCGCACCGTCGTCGCGCTCTCCGAGTACGGCATCACCCGCGTCGACCGGCCGGTCGACATCAACCGGGCGCTGCGCCGAGCCGGCCTGCTGGAGGTCCACACCCAGGACGGCATGGAGTACCTGGACCCGATGGCCTCCCGGGCCTTCGCCGTCGCCGACCACCAGCTCGCCCACGTCTACGTACGCCGCCCCGAGGATCTGGACGCCACCCGCGAAGCCCTGGCGGAGCTGCCCGGCATCGAGCAGCTCCTCGACGACGAGGGCAAGAAGGCACACGGCCTCGACCATCCGCGCTCCGGCGAACTCGTCGCCGTCGCCGACCCGGACGCCTGGTTCACGTACTACTACTGGCTCGACGACGCACGCGCTCCCGACTTCGCGCAGCTCGTCGAGATCCACCGCAAACCCGGCTACGACCCGGTCGAACTCTTCCTGGACCCCCAGGACCCGTACGTGCGCGTCAAGGCGGCCACCGCCGTGGCCCGCAAGAAGCTCGGCATGCGCTACCGCATGGCGGTCGTGCCCCTCGACCCGTCACCCATCCGCGGCAGCCACGGCCGCCTCCCCATGAGCGACGACGAAGGTCCGCTCATCCTCTGTTCCACCCCCCACGCGTTCACCGGACCCGTCCGGGCCACCGAAGTGAAGTCCCTGCTCCTGGCGCTTGCCGGCCTCGCGTGAGATCGGTCCGTGCACAGCGTTGCGAGCATCTTCGAGAAAGAGAGAGACCGTGACCGAGTACAACGACGAATCCGGAACGGACGGCGCCCTGCGCCGCAGCCTCGGCGTCAGTCGCCGCCGCTTTCTCAGCACCTGCACCGCCGCTGCGGCAACGGCGATCGCCGCGCCCGCCTTCGGCGCGTCGCCGGCCTTCGCCCAGCCCGCTCCCCACGACAGCCACGGCCACGGCAACGGCCAGGCCCTGGTCCCGGCGGCGAAGCGTGGAATCATCCTGTACACCGTGCGCGACGCCACGGGCCGGGATCCGCTCAGCACCGACCTTCCCTCGGGCTTCCGCGAGGTCTTCAGAGAGCTGGCCCGCTACGGTTACAAGCAGGTCGAGTTCGCCGGGTACGGCCAGCACGCCAACGCGCCCGGCGGAAGCAACCTCGAAACGGTGGAAGGCGCGAAGCTGCTGCGGTCGTGGCTGGACGACTACGGTCTGCGCGCCCAGGGCAACCACGGCTTCATCCCGTCGTCCTGGCCGCTGAGCCAGAGCGACCTGGACCAGTTCAAGCGGACCCTCGAAATAGCGAACATCCTCGGCATGGACCACATGGGCACCGGCGGCGACCCCACCGGCAGCGCCTACCGTGCCGACTGGGACGTGGCCGCCGACAAGTGGAACGCCCTGGGGCAGATCGCTCATCGCGCGGGCATCAAGCTGTACACCCACAACCACGACGCGGCCTACGGCTTCCTGCTCGACGGCGGTCCGCTGGACGCACAGGGGCGGCCCACCCGCAGCTCGGGCATCCGCAAGCTCGAGTACTTCCTCAAGGTCACCGACCCGAAGACCGTATGGCTGGAGATGGACATCTTCTGGGCGCACGTCGCCCAGTACAAGTTCCACACCTACACCGCCCACGACGGATCGCAGCGGGAGAACATCTTCGACCCCGCGGCACTGGTCCGCCGCAACAACAAGCGCTACCCGCTGTTCCACGCCAAGGACGGCGTCGTCAACACGACCAGTGGACAGGGCTACGACATGGTCCCCTTCGGTACCGGGGTCATCGACTACCGGACGTTCTTCAGCCGGGTCGGGGAGAAGAACTACCGCAACCCGATGGTCGAGCAGGACAACGCACCGAGCTCCACCGACCTCGCGCAGTCCCTGAAGCATGCGCGGATCGGCTACGACAACCTGGCGACGCTGCGCAAGTAGGACCGAGGCGGCGCCGGAGGGGCGGTCCGTGCCTCACCCCGGATCCCTGACACCGGGGAACAGCGCAGACGCCCGCCCGGCGACGTCAGGCACCGTACGCTCCCAGGCCGTCAAGTGGAGCGTACGGTGCCTGACCAGCACCCCGAACCGCACGACCGAACGCGGGCGTTGGCCGAGGATCTGCCGCTCGGGCCGGCCGACGGCAGTCGTCGCCCTGTGCGTCCGTGATCCCGCGGAAGCCCGCGCCCGCCGTGGTGGCCGGCGCGGACCGCGTCACATGAGGTTCCGCTGCCACATCAGGAGATCTCCCGGCTGATCGGACGCGGATTGGGTTCGATGCGCCTGGGGCTCGGCCGGCCTGGCGCTCGCAGGAACACCGCCAGTACGGCGGAGGCGAGTCCGATGCTGCCGGCCAGGGCGAAGGCGCCGCCGTAGCCCCAGGCACCGACCACGACCGCGCCGACGCCGGAGCCGACCAGGCCGGAGATCAGCTTCGAGCTGTAGACCATTCCGTAGTTCGAGGCGTTGTTGTTCTCTCCGAAGTAGTCCGCGGTCATCGCCGCGAACAGCGGGAAGATGGCGCCGCCTCCGAAGCCGGAGACCATCGAGCAGAACAGGAAGAACGGCATCGAGCCGATGTCGCCGGAGAAGAACACCCCGAACTGTGCGGATCCCAGGACCAGGCAGACGATGATCAGCGTGTTGCGGCGGCCGTACCGGTCGGAGATCCAGCCGATGACTCCCCGGCCGGTCCCGTTCACGATCGCCTTGAGTGACATGGCGGTGGCCACGATGCCGCCGGCGAATCCCATTTCCTTGCCGAACGGCACCTGCATGGCGATACCGAAGATGTTGATGCCCGCCGTGCACAGCAGGCAGAACCACATCATCCACAGCACCGGGGTCCGGGCCGCCTCACGCGGGGTGTACTGCTTGACCGCCGGCGGGTTCTTGGCCAGCGACCGCACGATCCGCGGGTCGTCCGAGACCTTCAGCGGGTCGACGTGATGGGGCCACCAGTTCTTCGGCGGGTCCTTGAAGAACCAGCCGGCGACCGCGACGACCGCACAGCAGATGACCCCGACCGAGACCAGCACACCCTGGTAGTTGGACAGATCCATGTACGAGGTGAAGAGGAACACGAACGGCACCGAGCCGTAGGCGAAACCGCCGTTGACCATGCCGGTCTTGCCGCCCTTGCGCTCCGGGTACCACTTGCCGACCATGTTCACGCAGGTCGCGTAGACGAGTCCGGCGCCGATACCGCTGAACATGCCGAAGCCGAAGTAGGCGACGATGACATGGGGTGCGTACGCCAGTGAGAGATAGCCGAGCAGGGTGCCCAGCGCCCCGAGGAGCATCGCGCTCTTGGCCGGCAGCCGCCCGCTCTCACGGAGCTGACCGGCCGGGAAGGCGACGGCCGCCTGGAAGAAGATCCAGACCCCCATCAGCCAGAAGATGTGGCCACTGGCCCACAAATGCGCGTCGTGCAAGGTCTCCTCGGCGGAAGTGAACGCGTACTCCGACGAGCTGATGCCCATCATGCCGATCCATGGGAAGAGCACCATGGTCCGGCGCGGTCTCCGCATGATGTCCCGGTCGGTCTCACCGAGCCGGTAGGTACGGCCGTTGCGGTCCGTCACCTCCCTGAAGGGGACGGCTGTGGAGATGTTGGTCGTTGTCATGATCGATCGAACCCCTCGCGTGGAAGAAGTCTGGCCAGCGCCCCCTGTCCTTTCCCACTTCGCGTCGCCCGGGGTCTGCGGCCGAGCGGTTCGCCGCAGACCCCTGGTTCGAGTTCTCGCCGTCAGATCATCGATCACCGCCCAGCAGCCCGGCAGCACGGGCCCATCGGTACTTGGCGCCCAGAACGGCCACCGGCTTCTCCGTCGTGTAGGGGTACGCGACGACGCCGTGCTCGAAGAGGTACTGGCACGCCTCCTCCACCTCGGTGTCGCCGGCCAGCGACGCCACCACGGGCTTCTCGATCCCGCGCTCGCGGAATTCCGCGACCACCCGCGCGGTCAGTTCGGCGAAGACCATCGGGGGAGTGACGATCGTGTGCCAGTAGCCGAGGACCAGCGCATGGATGCGAGGGTCCTCCATTCCGAGGCGGATCGTCGCCTCGTACGTGGACGGCGGCTCGCCGCCCGTGATGTCGATCGGGTTGCCGGCGGCGCCGAACGGCGGGATGAATGCCTTGAAGGCAGCGTCCAGATCCTGCGGAATCTCCATGAGGGAGAGCCCGTTGTCGACGATCGCGTCCGACAGGAGAACGCCGGAGCCGCCGGCCCCTGTGATGATCACGACGTTGTCGCCCTTGGGCGTCGGCAGGACGGGCAACGCCCGCGCGTACTCCAGCATGTCGTTCAGCCCCGGCGCCCTGATCACTCCCGCCTGGCGCAGGATGTCGTCGTACACGGCGTCGTCGCCCGCCAGCGCCCCGGTGTGCGAACCCGCTGCCTTCGCGCCGGCGGTGGTACGGCCGGCCTTCAGCACCACGACCGGCTTCTTCGGTACGGTCGCCCGCGCCGCCTCGACGAACGCGCGTCCGTCCTTGAGATCCTCCAGGTGCATCGCGATGCACTGGGTGTTCGGGTCCTCGCCGAACCAGGTCAGCAGGTCGTCCTCGTCGATGTCGGACTTGTTGCCGAGCCCGACGATCGCCGACACACCGGTCTTCGTCGAACGGGCGAAGCCGAGAATCGCCATGCCGATACCACCGGACTGCGAGGTCAGCGCCACCCCGCCCTTCACGTCGTACGGGGTGCAGAAGGTGGCACAGAGGTCCTGCCACGTCGAGTAGTAGCCGTAGATGTTCGGCCCGAGCAGCCGTACGCCGTACTGCTCGCCGATCGCCACGATCTCGTCCTGGAGCGCCTGTTCACCGGTCTCGGCGAACCCGGAAGGGATGAGGACCGCATTGGGTATCCCCTTGCGTCCCACCTCTTCCAGCGCCGCTGCCACGAACTTGGCGGGGATCGCGAAGACCGCCACATCCACCTCACCGGGGACGTCCGTGACGCTCTTGTACGCCTTGCGGCCCAGAATGTCATCGGCCTTGGGGTTCACCGGGTGGATCTCCCCCGAGAAGCCGCCGTCGATGAGGTTGCGCATCACCGAATTGCCGATCTTGCCCTGCTCGTTGGACGCGCCGATCACGGCGACGGAGCGCGGCTCCATGAGTCGGCGCATCGATGCGAGGATCTCCTCGCGCGGGTAGGTACGCCGGGGCTTGACCACCTCCGTCGCCAGCAGGATCCGGATGTCCGCCGCGACCGCACCGTCCGGAGCGGCGATGACCGGATTGAGGTCGACCTCCGCGATCTCCGGGAAGTCCGCGACCAGTTGGGAGACCCGCCGGATCTGCTCGGCCAGCGCCGACCGGTCCACGGGCGCCGCCCCCCGCACCCCGCGCAGGATCTCGGCCGCGCCGATCGAGTCGAGCATCGACAGCGCCTCGTCCGAACTCACCGGGGCCAGGCGGAAGGTGATGTCCTTGAGCACCTCCACCAGCACACCGCCGAGCCCGAAGGCCACGACCTTCCCGAACGTCGGGTCCGTGACCGCGCCGACGATGACCTCCTGGCCGGGCGGAACCAGCTGCTGCACCTGCACACCGTCGATCCGAGCGTCGGGCGCGTACGCCCGCACGTTCTCGATGATGCGATGGAACGCGTCACGCACCTGAGCGCTGCCTTCCACCCCGACGACGACGCCGCCGGCATCCGTCTTGTGCAGCACATCGGGGGAGACGATCTTCAGCACGACCGGTCCGCCGAGCTGGTTCGCGAAGGCCACCGCCTCGTCGACGTCCCGCGCCAGCTCCTCGCCCGGCACCGCGATCCCGTACGCATCGGCGACGATCTTGCCCTCGGGTGCGGTGAGCGCACTGCGTCCGGAGGCGCGGACGGATTCGAGCAGCGCCCGTACGGTCTCGCGGTCCTGTGATTCCACCATGTTCAGATGACTCCGTTCGTCTTCAGCAGCCGCAGTTCCTCGTCGCCGAGGCCCAGCTCGCCGACGTACACCTCTTCGTTGTGCTCGCCGAGCAACGGCGAAGTCACGACATCCACGGGGGAGTCGGACAGTTTCAGGGGGGAGCCGACGGTGGTGAACGTGCCGCGCTCCGGGTGCTCCACCTGGACGACCATCTCGTTGGCGACCAGGGACTCGTCCTCGATGATCTCCCGGGTGGAGAGGATCGGGCCGCACGGGATGTTGTGCGCGTTCAGCCTCTCCAGCACCTCCCACTTGGGGAGCGTCGCGGACCACTCCTCGATGAGCTGGAACATCTTGTCGAGCTTGGGCAGGCGGGCCTCGGGCGTCGCCCACTCGGGGTCGTCCACCAGCTCCGGGCGCCCGATGAGCGAGGCGAGCGGCTGCCAGCCGACCGGCTGCACGATGACGTACACGTAGTCGTTGGGCCCACCGGGCGCGCACTTCACCGCCCAACCGGGCTGCCCGCCGCCGCTCGCGTTGCCACTGCGCGGCACCTCGTCGCCGAAGTCCTCGTTCGGATACTCCGCCAACGGCCCGTGCTCCAGCCTCTGTTGGTCACGGAGTTTCACCCGGCACAGGTTGAGCACCGCATGCTGCATGGCGACATTGACGCGCTGACCGCGCCCGGTGTTCTCGCGCTGGAACAGCGCGGCCAGAATGCCCGCGACCGCGTGGATGCCGGTTCCGGAGTCGCCGATCTGCGCACCGGTCGCCAGCGGCGGGCCGTCCTCGAAGCCGGTGGTGGACATCGAACCGCCCATGGCCTGGGCGACGACCTCGTACGCCTTGAAGTTGGTGTACGGACCCTCACCGAATCCCTTGATGGAGGCGTACACGATCCGCGGATTGATCTCCTGGATCCGTTCCCAGGTGAACCCCATCCGGTCGACGGCGCCGGGCCCGAAGTTCTCCACCATCACGTCCGAGCGGCGGATGAGTTCGGTGAGGATCTCCTTGCCGCGCTCGCTCTTCGTGTTGAGGGTGATGCTCCGCTTGTTGCAGTTGAGCATCGTGAAGTAGAGAGAGTCGACATCGGGCAGATCGCGTAGCTGTTTGCGGGTGATGTCGCCGCTCGGCGCCTCGAGCTTCACCACATCGGCGCCGAGCCAGGCGAGCAGCTGGGTGGCGGAGGGACCGGACTGGACGTGTGTCATGTCGAGGACGCGGACGCCCTCAAGAGCTTTGGTCATGCCAATGGCTCCTCTGCTACTTGTACATGGTCTGATTCATGGTTCCGGGGGCGTACGCGTCGGGGTCGACCCAGACGTTGATCAGCGACGGGAGTCCGGACTCCCGGGCCCGTTGCAGTGCCGGTGCGATGTCGGCCGGGTCGCGGACCTCCTCTCCATAACCGCCCAGCATCTGGGCGAACTTGTCGTAGCGGACGTCGCCCAGGGTGTTGCCGACCCGCTGGCGCTCGTCGCCGTACTTCGCCTTCTGGCCGTAACGGATCTGGTTCATCGAGGAGTTGTTGCCGACGATCCCGACGAACGGAAGGTCGTAGCGGACCAGCGTCTCGAAGTCCCATCCGGTCAGGGAGAACGCGCCGTCGCCGAAGAGCGCCACGACCTCCTTGTCGGGCCGGGCCTGCTTCGCCGCCAGCACGAACGGCACTCCGACGCCGAGCGTGCCCAGCGGCCCCGGGTCCATCCAGTGGCCGGGCGACCTCGGCTGGACGACCTGACCGGAGAAGGTGACGATGTCGCCGCCGTCCCCGATGTAGATCGAGTCCTCGGTGAGGAAGTCGTTGATCTCGCTCACCAGCCGGTACGGGTGGATCGGCGAGGCATCCGACTTCAGACCGGGCAGCCGCTTCTCGATCGCGGACCGTTCCGCGGCACGCAGCTCCTCCAGCCACGCCTTGCGCTTGACCGCACCCCCGTCGAGCCGCCCGCTCGCCGCTTCCGTGACCGCCTTCAGGACCATCCCGGCATCGCCGACGATCCCGAGGTCGATGTCCCGGTTCTTGCCGACGGTGCGGTAGTCGAGGTCGATCTGTACGACGGTGGCGTCGGGGGAGAGTCGCTTGCCGTAGCCCATCCGGAAGTCGAACGGCGTACCCACGATCACGATCAGGTCGGCGTTGGAGAACGCGTACCGTCGCGACAGCTGGAAGTGGTGCGGATCGCCGGGGGGCAGCGTGCCGCGCCCGGCACCGTTCATGTAGGCGGGGACATTGAGTGTCCGTACGAGCTCGATGGCGTCGTCCGTCGCCCGGGTCGTCCACACCTGACTGCCCAGCAGGATCGCCGGTCTCTCGGCGTGCACAAGGAGATCGGCGAGCTTCTCGACGGCCGCGGGGTCACCGGCCGTACGGGTCGAGGCCCGGTACTGACCGGCCTCCGGCACCCGGGCCCTCGCCACCGGCACCTTGGCGTCCAGCACGTCGCGCGGGATTTCCAGGAAGGAAGGCCCCGGCGCCCCGTGGTAGCACTCACGGAACGCCATGGACACCATGTCGGCGGCCCGGGCGGTGTCCGGCACGGTGGCGGCGAACTTGGAGATGGGCGACATCATCTCGACGTGCGGCAGGTCCTGGAGCGACCCCATCTTGTGCTGACTGTGCGCTCCTTGACCACCTATCAGCAGCATGGGTGACTCGGCGCGGAAGGCGTTCGCGACCCCTGTCACCGCGTCCGTGGTCCCCGGTCCGGCGGTGACGACGGCGCATCCCGGCTTGCCGGTGATCCGTGCGTAGCCGTCCGCGGCATGCGCGGCGACCTGTTCATGGCGTACGTCGACGACTTCGATGCCCTCGTCGACGCAGCCGTCGTAGATGTCGATGATGTGGCCGCCGCAGAGGGTGTAGATGCGCTCCACCCCCTCGGCCTTCAACGCCTTGGCGACCAAGTGCCCACCGGAAATGAGTTCCGGGCTCTCCTCGGGCATGCCCTTCCTGTCCCTTCGTAGGGGAGTGCAGGAGCCATGGCCCGTGCTCCCGCGGTACATTGCATACAGTCGACGAATACTGTATGAAGCTTGTTATCCCGCATCCGGTGGGTGGTGTCCAGGGGGCGAGCGGCACTTTCACAATCGGCACGATCGGGAGTGGCTATGGATCTGTACGAGCACCAGGCACGGCAACTCTTCGCAGAACACGGCATAGCGGTACCGGAGGCCGAGGTCATCGACCGGGCGGCCGACGCAAAGGAAGCAGCGGGCCGGCTCGGTGGCCGGGTCGTCGTCAAGGCGCAGGTGAAGACGGGCGGCCGGGGCAAGGCGGGCGGCGTGAAAATCGCGGCCGACCCGGCGGCCGCCGAACTGACCACCCGCGAGATCCTCGGGATGGACATCAAGGGTCACACGGTGCGGACGGTGATGCTCGCCCAACCCGTGGACATCGAGAACGAGTTCTACGTCAGTTACGTACTCGACCGAACCGCCGGCACCTTCCTCGCCATCGCCTCCGCGGAGGGCGGCATGGAGATCGAGGAGGTCGCCGCAACCCGGCCGGAGGCAGTGGCCCGCATCCCGATCGACCCCGTCGAAGGAGTGACGGAACGCAAGGCCGCACAGATCGCCGCAGCGGCAGCCCTACCGCCCGAGGCCGCCCCCGTGCTCCAGCACCTGTGGCAGGTGCTCACGAGGGAGGACGCCCTGCTGGTCGAGGTCAACCCCCTCGTCCGTACGACGGACGGCCGGATCCTCGCGCTCGACGGCAAGGTGACGCTCGACGACAACGCCGGCTTCCGCCGGTCCCGTTGGGGAACTGAGGCCGATGACCCGCACGGCGACCCGCTGGAGGCGGCGGCTGCGGCCAAGGGCCTCAACTACGTCAAGCTCGACGGCGAGGTCGGCATCATCGGCAACGGCGCCGGACTGGTCATGTCCACCCTCGACGTCGTCGCCGGCTGCGGCGCCCGCCCGGCCAACTTCCTCGACATCGGCGGCGGCGCCTCGGCCGGCATCATGGCCGACGGCCTCTCCGTCATCCTCTCCGACCCGGCGGTGAAGTCGGTCTTCGTCAACGTCTTCGGAGGCATCACCTCCTGCGACGCGGTCGCCGACGGCATCGTCCAGGCACTGCGGTCCATACGCCTCACCAAACCCCTCGTCGTCCGCCTCGACGGCAACAACGCCGCCCGCGGCCGCGCGATCCTCGACGCACACGCGCATCCCCTGGTCGAGCAGGCCACCACGATGGACGGCGCCGCGCGCCGAGCAGCCCAACTGGCCGACGCAGCCTAAGGAGACCGGACATGGCCATATTTCTCACCAAGGAGAGCAAGGTCCTCGTCCAGGGGATGACCGGCGCCGAGGGCATGAAGCACACCCGCAGAATGCTCGCGGCAGGCACCCGGATCGTAGGGGGCGTCAACCCGCGCAAGGCGGGCCGGAAGGTCGACCTCGACGGCACCGAGATCCCCGTCTTCGGCTCGGTGCGCGAAGGGATGGACGTCACCGGAGCGGACGTCACGGTGGTCTTCGTCCCGCCACCCTTCGCCAAGGCGGCCGTCATCGAAGCGGCCGACGCGGGTATAGGCCTGGCGGTCGTCATCACCGAGGGGATCCCGGTCCACGACGCGGTGGCCTTCCACGCCCACGCCCGTACCCGCGGCACCCGCATCATCGGCCCCAACTGCCCCGGCGTGATCACCCCCGGCCAGTCCAACGCGGGCATCATCCCGGCCGACATCGCACCCGGGCCGGGGCGGATCGGCCTGGTCTCGAAGTCCGGCACGCTGACATACCAACTGATGCACGAACTGCGCGACATCGGCTTCACCTCGGCAGTGGGCATCGGCGGCGACCCGGTCATCGGCACCACGCACATCGACTGCCTGACGGCGTTCGAGAACGACCCCGACACGGAACTCATCGTCCTCATCGGCGAGATCGGCGGCGACGCGGAGGAACGAGCGGCGGCGTATGTCACGCAGCACATCACCAAGCCGGTGATCGGCTACATCGCGGGCTTCACGGCCCCCGAGGGCAAGACGATGGGTCACGCGGGTGCCATCGTCTCCGGCTCGTCCGGTACGGCGGAGGCAAAGCAGAAGGCGCTGGAAGCGGCAGGCGTGGCTGTCGGCGCCACTCCGACGGAGACGGCCAGGCTGGTGCGGCAGAAGCTGGGAGTACCCAGCCCGTCGGACACGTCCGGTTCGTCGGACGCACGCGGCTAGCCGGACAGTCTCAGCCCGTCCGGCGATCGAGGAACGGGGTGCGGGGCGGAGCCCCGGTTTCGGGAAGGGAAGGGGCGGGCAGGGGAAGGGCCGCCGCAGGCGCCCACCCCCCGCGACCACGGCACCGCCCCGCACCCCGGCCCCGACCCTCACCGCAGACCGCGTGACGTCCCTCACCACTGAGGCAACACCCCTGCCTTCCCTGCGCCAGCTTCACTACCGTCCGGTAGGAGCGAGCCATTCCACCTCCCGCCCCGACTGTGCACCGAGAGCGGAGACTTCCATGGCACCGACCCGACCCGTCAGCTCCAACGCCCCCACCCTCACCCTCAAACCAGGCACAGCCTGGTCGGACGCCTGGCAACGCTGCCTCACCACCGCTCCCGAGGCATTCCAGGCCGACCGGGTCCTCAACCTCTGGGCGGCGTCCTGGCAGCAGGACGGCCACCCCCTCCCCGCCACCAGCCCCGTCGACGGCACCCCCATCGCCGGCCCGCCCCGCCTGGACGCCCCGACCGCCCAACAGGCGGTCCGGGCCTCCCTCGACCAGCACCGCGCCTGGCGTCACATCCCGCTGGCCGAGCGCAGCGCCCGCGTATCCGCCACCCTCGACGCGCTCACCGAGCACCGGGAACTCCTCGCGCTCCTCCTCGTCTGGGAGATCGGCAAACCCTGGCGCCTCGCCCAGGCGGACGTGGACCGCGCGATCGACGGTGTGCGCTGGTACGTCGACAACATCGACCGCCTCCTGGCCGACCGCACCCCGCTCCCCGGCCCGGTCTCGAACATCGCCAGCTGGAACTACCCCATGTCCGTGCTGGTCCACGCGATGCTCGTACAGGCCCTGGCCGGCAACGCGGTCATCGCCAAGACGCCGACGGACGGCGGCGTCGCCTGTCTCACCCTGGCCTGCGCCCTCGCCGCCCGCGAGGGCATCCCGCTCACCCTCCTCAGCGGCAGCGGCAGCGAACTCTCCGCGCCTCTCGTCCGCTCGCCCGAGATCGGCTGCGTCTCCTTCGTCGGTGGCCGGGACACCGGGGCCCGTATCGCCACCGAAGTCGCCGACCTCGGCAAACGGCACATCCTCGAACAGGAGGGTCTCAACACCTGGGGCATCTGGAACTTCACGGACTGGCCGTCCCTGACCGCCGTCATCCCGAAGCTCTTCGACTACGGCAAGCAGCGGTGCACCGCGTACCCCCGCTTCGTCGTCCAGCGCAGCGCGTTCGACGAGTTCCTGACGGCCTACCTCCCCGCCGTCCGCTCACTGCGCACCGGCCACCCCCTGGCGGTGGCGGACCCGACAGACCCCCTCCCCAGCCTGGACTTCGGCCCGCTGATCAACGCGGCGAAGGCCAAGGAACTGGCCGACCAGGTGGTGGAGGCCATCGACCGGGGCGCGATCCCCCTCCACCGTGGATCGACGGCCGACGCGCACTTCCTCCCGGGGCAGGACACCAGCGCGTACCTCCAGCCGGTCACGCTCCTCAACCCGCCCCCGTCCTCCCCGCTCCACCACGCGGAACCGTTCGGCCCGGTCGACACGATCGTCCTCGTCGACACGGAGGCGGAACTCCTGGCCGCCATGAACGCCTCGAACGGCGCCCTGGTGGCCACGCTCTCGACCGACGACCCGGCAACGTACGAGCGCCTGGCCCCACAGATCCGCGCGTTCAAGACCGGCCACGGCACACCCCGCTCCCGAGGCGACCGGGACGAACTCTTCGGCGGCTTCGGCGCGTCCTGGCGCGGCGCCTTCGTGGGGGGCGAACTGCTGGTCAGGGCGGTGACGGACGGCCCGGCGGGGGAGCGCCTCCCCGGCAACTTCCCGGACTACCACCTGATGCCGTGACACCCAGGAGGAACCCGCCTCACCTGATCCCCTGACGATCGGGAGAGAGCGCGAACTCCCGCTCGGTGACGTCGGGCACCGTGCGCTCCACGGCCTTCACCAGGAGCTCACGGTGCCTGACCAGCGCGCCCTTCCGGTCCTCCGGAGCCAGCGCCAGCACATCGTCGATCCCGGCCAGCATCCGCCGGGACACCTGCGGACTCCTCATCGCGCACCACCGGATCTCCTCGAAGGCAAGATCCACCAGATCGGTCCACTCCGGTCCGTCCTGCACCAGCCGCACCGCACCCGCCCCGTCCCGGTGCTGCACCGCCCCGAGCGGCAGGTGCGCCATGGCGGCCAGCAACTGCACGATACGGTCCAGACACTGCACGGCGGTGGTGGGATCGTTCACCGCCGGGGACAGCGCCCGCAGCGCGATGTCGGAAAGCTGACGCAGTCCGAAGGCCAGATCCTGTTGCGGTGTGCGCTCGACTCCCACCGAGATCGTGTACCTCGGCATCCGCCGCGGCGGAGCGGCCCCACCGTGAACGGCCAGCACCGGCGTCCCCGGCACCACGAAGTCCCCGATCCGGGGAATCAGCCGCAACACCACCCCATGCCGCCGAGCAGCCCGCACCAGCCGCGCCACGTTCACCTCGCGCAGCACCCCCGCCCGCCCCGAGTGGCCGAGCCGAGCGGTCTCCGCCCCGAGCGGCAGCTCTTCCCGCACCCCGCCGGGCAGCCGCCCGAGCACCCGCAGGGACTCATGCGTGATGCGATCGACGACCGGCCCCACCTGCATGAGCCGCAGCGTCGAGCTCACGTACGCGATGAACAGCAACAGGCTGAGGCCCACCATGGCCAGCGTCAGCATGCTCTGCACAAGCGGTACGGACGTGACCCGCCGCGGGTCGCTCTCGCTCTCGTACGAGGTCAGGACCAGCAGCGAGAACGCGAACGTCGCCAGGAACACCGTCAGCGTCAGTTTGCTGATCCGGCTCCTGACGAAGATCCGCACCACCCGGGGCGTGAGCTGACCGCTCGCCATCTGCACGGCCACCAGCGAGATGCTGAAGACGACACCGATGAAGGTCATCATCGCCGAGCTGACGGTGGTGACGATGGTCCTGGCGTCGTCGGCGAACCTGATCAGGTCGCCGACTTCCTCGTACGCCTGCTCGTCCTTCAGGTGCGTGACGATCTCCGCATCGAGCGTGGAGACGCCCCACCACAGCGCGAAGGAGCACAGCAGCCCCACCGTCGGAGCGAACCAGAACGTATCGCGCAGATGCTCGCGCAAAGGGGACAGCGTCCGGGGCCGCCGATAGCCGCGATCACTCATGTCCGCGAAGGTAGCCCGACCACCCCCACCAGGCCTGTTACGCCGCCCGGCGAAACCTCGGGAGCACGGCCCGTACGCGCATGACTCCGGACCGTACGCGACGCTCCCCGGCCCCCTCGCGCGCGCCCGCCGCACCGCACTGACCACCGAATATGCAGGTGAGAGGCACCCCGAACCCCTGGTATTGTTTTCTTTGTCGCCGCGGGAGACCGGGGCCGATCACCTAGTCCGGGTGGCGGAATGGCAGACGCGCTAGCTTGAGGTGCTAGTGCCCTTTATCGGGCGTGGGGGTTCAAGTCCCCCCTCGGACACCGACAGGGACGTTCACGAGATCGTCCTCGATACGTTCACGAATCGCCGGTTGAGTCATATGACTCACCGGTTTTTCGTCGTTCCTGGGGCCTTCGGGTCGCGTGATCGGCTCGGTGAGGGGTTGGTGCGGTGGCGGTCCGGTTGCTGCACCTCTCACCTGCGGAATCAGGACATGCCTGCGCGATGGCTGGTGGCCGTGGCGCAGGCATGTGGGGTTTTCAGGGGGTGGGGTGGGGCGGGGGTGCGTCACTCATGTGGCGGAGGCTTGGCCGGCCCGGCCGGAAGCGGTTCCGACCGGGGCGCGTCGGCGGGCTGGCCGCTTTGGGGCGCGGTACACGGCGTGCTGATTCGGCGCGGCTGGATGCCTTGGTCGCGGCGGAACCGTTCGATGGCTCTGAGATTCGCCACGAAGATGATCACGGCGTTGAGCAGTGTCTGCGCGACGCGGCCGTGGGGCAGGCGAAACTGGGGGTTGTCGATGCTGTCGAGGGCGGACTTCTTGAGGTTGCCGTTGCCGCCCTCGTTCTGGCTGCGCAGCCCCGACCAGGCCTCTTGCCACAGAGGGGTGAACAGGGCGTATTTCTGCCGCCACTTGGCCAACACGGTGCCTGGGACAGTGATGCTCTTCCCGGTGCAGATGTCGGGGTAGGTGCTGGTGTCCCGCTTGGGCTTGGGGACGGTGGGCAGGGCGGCTGGGGTGCGGAGGGTGGGGGCGTCGAGGTCAACGATGGTCGACGGGCACAGTTGGGGGCGCGGTAGCAGGTGACCGTGGCGTGTGGTCCGAGAGCCGGGCACTGCCGACGCCGGTCGCCCGCGGGCCCGTACTCCTTGACCTTTAGTCTGGAAGTGTTTTCGGGACCGGATCAAGTCGAGTGCGTGGGCGCGGTCCTCGTCCGTGCGGCTGTTGATGTAAGTGCTGCCTGCGGTGACGAGCGGGGTGGGCATCATCGGGCAGTAGAACTCGCCGCCGACCAGCTCCATGCCGTGGAACTCCCCTTGCCGGTCGACCTTGTCGTCGTTGCAGTGCTTCATCGCATTGAGGCCGAGCTTGAAATCAATTTCGGAACGAGCCGTTCGTCCTGCCCGACCTCCATCAGCCGGTCTCGCATCTGTTCCCGCATGGTGTTCAGTGTTCGGGTCGGCCGGCTGTTGACCCTCGACTTGGTGGAGGGCTCAGAGTTCTGGGTGTGGAGAGCGAGATGCGCAGCATTGGTGAGATGGCTCGGGACAGTGGACTGAGTGTGAGCGCCCTGCGGTTCTACGACGGTGCTGGCTTGCTGGTCCCGGCCTGGGTGGATCCGGTGAGCGGCTACCGCTGGTACGGCCCCGAGCAGCTTGAAGAGGCCCGGTTGCTGGCCCGGCTACGTCGGGCGGGTATGCCGGTGGCGGACATTCGGCTGGTGCTGGCCGGCTGGTCCAGTGAGGACACCGACCTGGTGCGGCAGCTGCTTCAGGCCCATCTGCGTCGTCTTGAACTGGGGCTGTCCGATGCCCGCATTGAGTTCTCCGCAGTCCGAGCGCTACTCGAATGCAGGGAGAATCCCATGACTATGCTCCACACCGCCACCGTCCGGCTAGCTATCTCCGCGTCTGAGCTGGCCGCAGCGTTGGACGCGGTCCGTTTCGCCGCCAGTACCGACCCGGCGCTGCCGATGCTCGGCGGTGTCCTGTTCGACATCGAGGGTGAGGCGCTCCATGTCGTGGCCACCGACCGGTACCGGATGGCTGTCGCACAAGCCGGTACCACCGGGCATGGCGGGCCTCGTGTGCAGGTCATCGTGCCGTCCCCGCTCGCCGACGCGATGCGGGCGCTGTTGAGCGACGACGCATCCGTTCAGCTCACTGTGGACGGTGACCGTGTTGCCTTGGAGACGGGAGACCGTCAGGCGGCGGGTCAGTGCCTCGATCACGACTTCCCTGATTACCGTCGCCTCGTCCGCCTGCCGGCAGGGCACCGCGCCTTTATCGATGTCACGGCTTTCCGGCAGGCGGTGGAAACCGGCCCCGTCCGTGCAAGCGAGGTGCGCGAGCAGGACGGTGTTTCCTGTGACCTCAGCGTGCTCGGGGTGGCGGCCGACGGCGTGGTGACCGTCTGCGAAGACGGTGATGACGACCAGGAGCACGTTGCCGTCAACCGCGAGTTCCTACTGCATGCCCTCGCCGCCGGAGCCCGGGACCAGCTGATCCTGGAGTTCGGCACCCCTACGGCGCCCCTGGCGATCCGCCGGACCGACACCGAGGACGCCTTTTCGATACTGATGCCTGTCCGCCTGGAGAACTAGCCACTGGACGGGCGCTTGGTCGCCGTTGACGGTCAACTTGGGGCCGAGTTCATGGCGCTGCTGTCGTCGTCCTTGGACTCGGCTCCCTGCGGTGCGGGGGCCGGACAGCGTGGCCGCAGCGAGCACGAAACGGGTGCCCATGTCGAGGTTGACCTCGCCGTACGGGCGCACGTGCGACCAGAACAGCGGGGTCAGGCCGCGCCGGTCGGCGGGCGCGAGAAGCTCGGCCCACTCCGGTTCGCCGAGGACGTCCTGGAGCATCAGGGGTGTTCACGTAGACCAGGGCGGACTGGAGGATGCGCAGGTACAGGACGACCCTCTCCTGTTCGTCGCGCCGGTTCGAGGCGACCTCTCCGCACCCCAGATTGCTGGTTGAGATTTATCTCGACCAGCATTTTCTGTTTTTCGGAGTCGCACTGATCGGGGGCGACATCGCGCGATGCCTGGGCCGGTGCCGGATGGTGCTCCGGCGCGGGCCGGGAGCCGTGCCGGCCGGCGCCGGCTTGTGGGCGTGGGATCAGATGTGGCCGCCGGGCGTCACGGTGAAGGACGCCGGACCGGCCGGCAGGTCCACCGTGTTCTGGCGCAGGTAGGTGTCCAGGTACGGTGAGCGGTCACCCTGGGTGGCTACGTCGTCCGATGGATCGTCCAGGGACAGCCTCAGCACGGCGCCCGAGACTTTGATGGTCTGACCCGATGGGGTGTCACGCCACGATCCGGTCTGGATCGAGCCGATCTCCACGGCCAGGACATGCCCGGCAGCCAGCGTCCAGTCGGTCGCCTTGAGGTCGACGCTCATCCGACCCGCCTTCAGCAGGGAGACCTGCTCGTCGAACATCACGGCCTTGCCGTCCGGGCCGACGTCGTAGAGCTTGAGCATGACGTTGCCCTTGCCCTTCGCGGTCAGCGAGATGTTCGGTGTGGCGGTCAGCCGTACATTCTGTGCGAGTGGCTTCGACCAGACGAAGAAGCTGGAGCCGACCTCACCGGCCTGCTGCTTCTTAGCGACCCCCTTGGCCAGCCCCTTGGGCACAGACTGCTCGGTCGTCGGCGCGTTCTCCATGTCCCAGTTGCCCGGCGGCTGCACGGCCCTGGGCGCCGGCGTGCCGGCTACGGAAAGGTTCGCGCGGGCGGAGGCACCGCCGTCGTCGAGGTAACTGCCTCTCCCCAGAGAGAGGGTGACTTTGCGCTCCACCACCGGCCAGGTGTCCTGGGCCCGCCAGTGACCGGCGGAGTCCTCGACGGAGTACCTCGGGTAGTCGACCGAGGGCCGAACTCCCTTGAGGTACTGGTCGTAGAAGGACAGCGTCTCGTCGTACCAGCCCTCGCGGCCCATGGCCAGACGACCGTCGCTCACCCGGTCGCCGCCACGCACGTGGTCCCACTGGCCGACCCAACCGCGCTCCGGGCCGGTGTGGTTGGTGAGGTACTCCTGCATCTCCTCGGGCTTGGTGTTGTTCTCGACGAAGCCCTGGGTGACGAAGAGCGGCGTGTCGGTGCGCCGAGCCATCTTGGCCAGGTCACGGGAGGTCCAGAACGGGTCGTTCCGGTCGGATATCCGGTAGCCGGCCGAGTTCTCGGTCAGGCATCCGGGGTGGTCGTCCTCGTACCGGGCGTTGGCCTGATAGCGCACGTCGTCGTCCGACAGCGGGGCCATCGTGGCAATGCCGTTGTAGGCATTCGCGGTTCCGGTCACATTCGGGCGGGGGACGCCGTTGGAGTAGATGTACGGGTACATGTCCCAGAGGGGCTCCCCGGCGACAACTGCCTTCAGCGCGGACTGCTTCAGGTCGTTGCCGATGAGGCCGGTGACGGCGTCGTAGGACTTGCCGTACATGCCCACCGCGCCGGTCGACCACGGCTGGCCGGCGGCCCAGTTGATCGCGGCCTTCACGTCGGCCTGCTCACCGGGACCGCCCCAGTCGAGGCAGCCGGTCGAGCCGCCGAAGCCGCGCAGGTCGACCATGAGGAACGCGTAGCCGTGGGAGAAGAGATCGCTGCCCTCGATGAAGTCCTGGAAGCGATTCGAGGGACCGGTGTGGGTCCAGCCCTCGGAGTTCGTCTGGCCCATGTGGCCGAAATACGGGCCGATGGAGAGGATGACCGGCACCTTCCGCCCGGCGGGCACGCCTTCGGGCATCAGCAGATCGCCGTGCAGTTCGGTACCGGAGCCGTCCGAGGACGGGAAGTAGTGCTGGGTCCAGATCGAGCCCATGGGGACACGGTCGTTCTGCTCGTGCGTGATGCCGTCGGTCGCGGTGGCGACCGCCGTGGTCGGGGTCCGAACGGAAGCGGCGGTCGGTGACGCGGCGGCGGGGCCGGCGAGTGCGCCGGTCAGCGCCAGAGTGGTGACGAGTGCCGAGGCGGCCCAGCCGGGCGCGCGACGTCTGTTCACAAGTTCTCCCGAGTCGTCGGTACGGAGCGAAACGGCGATTCCGGTCGAGCGGCAGAGCCCTGCCCGCCATCGCAGCGACGACGGACTGTCGTACACATGTCAGGAACGGGATCACGTGTGCGAACCCTGGCTGGAACCGATGGCGAGCGAGCCTAGGGTCAGTACTGAAACGCGTCAACGGTGCTGTGCATCCGTAGTGTTACTGATGTGGCGGAAACAAGTCCCCGCCTGCCGGATGATCCGTAGTGCGGATCAAGTACCACCTGCGAAATGGAAATGCTTCCCCACGAGAAGAACCCGCAAAGTCCACGCGTCCGGCATGGAGCAGGCGGTGACGGTGCGACATGTGGCCCGATCCGCCCTGATTGCTTCCGCCCAGTGCGCCCAAACCGGCACCAGCGAACGGGATATGCCGCGACCATTCGGCTCGTGCTGAACGCGTCACCGAGGAGCTTCCACTCCGACAGGTCGCGGCGGCTGAGCTTCGCCTGCGACTCCTCGGCAGTGGGGCACCTCAGGCGTAAGGGGTGGGGGCGACGTGAGGTCGGGGGTCAGCCCAGCGAACCGGAGAAACCCCCAGACTTCGCTTCCTCGGCGGACAGCTGGATCTTCCCGCGGTGGCTGATCTCCACCTGGTAGAAGTCCTCACCACCTGGGACACCGGGCACGGACACGTCGTACGTGCACGTCCCGGCCGTCTCGTCGTACTCCGACAAGATCAGCGCACTCGTCGCGATGACAGCGCCCGCCGCGTCGTACACGGTCACCGACGTGCCGAGCGCAATGTCGTCGTAGCCGCCCGACCCTTCACATCCGCCGATGCCGTCTTCGACCGCACCGTCAGTCAGGGTGAAATCGCCCTTCAGGGTGAACGTCCCCTTCGGTGCTGCGGGCTTTCCGTCGACCGTGATGCTGTTGCTGTTGTCCCTGCTGGTCGTGTACCAGGTGCCGCCGACGATCGAAGCCCCGGCAACCGCGCCTATGAGGAGCGTGGTGAGGGTGCGTCGGATACCGGACTCCCCGGGGGCCGGTGCCGCGGCGGCCGGTGCCGCGGCGGGCGGGGTGGCCGGCATCGGCGGAACATCCGGAACGTCCGGAACATCCGGGGCGGTCGTGGAGTCGGTGGTGGAACAGGTGGTGGTCGGCTGCTCGCCGTCGGCCCGGGAGGGCGTGGAGTTGGTCATGGCCTGCCTGTCGTGAGGGTCTGCCGGTGCGATGGGGCCACGACAACATGTGGACGAATTGTGTGACAACTGTGAAGCCCAGATGGTTGCAACCGGTGGGGGTGATTCCGATCGAGTTGCCGTCATCGGCGGGTGTCGGACTTCTCGGCGCCGGCCGGGACATGGCCGATGCCGAGACAGTCGGGCCTGCCCCGGGACGAAATGCCCCGGCTGCGGCAGGTCGTGAACGTGTCCAAGGTCGAGCAGCAGCGGCTGACGGAATGGTCCACCCCGCCCGGCTGGGACACCACCGACAACACCGTGGACCCGCCCGGACGCGGAAACTTCCTGATCAAGGTCGGGAGTCGGCCCGGCATCACGATGCACGTCGACCTCGCACGGGCAGAACTGGCCGTCAACGACACCAACAAGTGCTGGCGGTACTGCCAGAATCCTGCCTGAGTGGGGCGGTTGCCCCGCACATCCCTAATTCGCACTGACAGTGCACCGGATGGCTGACCGTCCGGAACACTGCTGCGTCCAGGGGTCGCGAACGGTCCCTGCCGGCACGCCGCAACCGCACCAGCCCGCCCTGCGTCCGGGCAAGTGACAGCTGAACCCGAGATTAACTCGCCATTGACGGGAGGTAGATTCAAGATCCGCAGGTCAGAACGAGCTCTCTGCCACGGTTCGCGAGTTCCTGCGACCGGCTACGGGCCACCCGCGCTTTTCCGGCAAGCGCACGGCGGTCTCGAACCTGGCGGACCTCAGGCACCTGCCCGGCACGGCCGGCGGTCTTCACCGCCCCAGCATCCCACCCGTACTTTTCTCGAAGGAACACCCCACATGCTCCGCCTCAAGCGCCTCGCCGCATCGTCCCTCATCACTGCCACGGTTGTGACCGGCACCTCGCTGGCCACCGCCACCACGGCCTCCGCGGCGAGTTACCACTGCAAGACCAGCAGCGCCTCCGTCGACAACCCGGCCTACTCCGGTCCCTACTCCGACAACTACAACTTCGACGTCAAGCTCTGCGCCAAGCGCTCCGGCGGCTACATATACGCATACGCCAAGGTCGACTTCGAGGGACCCGTCTGGTACGTCAACCAGACCGACACCCTCGACGCCGCCCGCTTCCACCTCCAGATCAAAAAGTCCGCATCCGGCACCGACCCCGTCGTGAAATCGGCGAACTACACCGGCCTCGAGTACAAGCTCGAACATGGCAACACGGCAGGCAACGGCAGCTACACCACCGGGACGATCAAGTACAAGGCCGGCTCAGGCCGCTACCTCGCCGACGGCGTCATCCAGCTGGACTGGGACGGTGACGGCAAGGGCTACCGGAACACGAATTTCAGCGCCTCCCCGACCGTCTAGGGTTCTGTCCACGAGGTTCGTGACGGACTCCAGAGCTTTGGGATCTTGAACGAATGAGGGCCTCCCGGGTTCGGCGTGGAGAGCGACATCACCACCGAACGACCAGGAGGCCCTCGCTGCGGCCGACCCGCCACCGTGATCGCCGAACGTGATCAAAGCCCACACGTTGTCCGTGGCGGCTGGGCAGCATTTCCCGTCACGACGGTGCGACCGGGCGCCCGGTGTGCGCGCTGTGCAGCGAGGGGGAAGCCAGCCTCACGGCCGTGGACTGGTTCGCTCTCACGGCCTCCCTGGTTGCCGCGCGGACACGGACGGCCAGTGGTGCACCTGGCGTGATGACGCTGCGGGGGCTGGGCGCAATCACCTTCCCGGCCAACGCCGAGGCGTGAACGATGGCCCCCGCACACGTCTGCGTGTCCGGGGGATCTAGCATGAATACAGGCCCGGATGCCGTCCCCCCGTCGGCATCCGGGTCTTCTCATGCCGTCACAGTTCGGCGGCCGCGCGGGTGGCGACGGTGAAGTGTGCGCCGACGAGCGCGTCTTCGAGTTTGACGCTTCACTGCGAGGGTGCGCAGTAGGGTGTGGGCTTCCTCGGGCTCGAGCCGCGCGGCGTCAGAGCCAGTATCAAGCGGGACTGGCGGGCGGTGGGCGCACGGTGCTGGTGTCGAACAGCTCACCGGACCGCAGCCATCGGTCGTCATTGGGCGACGTGACGCAACCGCGGTCCCACACGCGGCGAGGTCAGCTCGAGCGCCCTGACGCCGCAGGCGGCGGGCGACATGGTGTCGCCCGCCGCCTGGCGGAAGGGATTCAGGTTCAGATGCTCGGGGAGTGACGTGGCGTCAGCCGGTCGCGCTGCCCGCGACCCACTCGCTCCACGGCATGTTCCAGTCGCTGAGGCCGTTGTCGGGGGCCAGCTTGGTCGTGTCTTCGGAGTTCTTGACGATCACGACGTCGCCGATCATCGAGTTGTCGAAGAACCACGCGGCGGGCTGCTTGCCGTCGCCGCCGCCCTTGACGTCCTGCACACCTACGCAGCCGTGGCTGGTGTTGACCTTGCCGAAGACCGCGTCGGTACCCCAGTAGTTGCCGTGGATGAAGGTGCCCGAGGCGGTCAGGCGCATGGCGTGCGGTACGGCCTCGATGTCGTAGGAGGGCTTGCCGTCCTTCTTCGTGAGGCCGACGGTCGCACCGTTCATGTGGACCTGCCTGAACTTCTCGGAGATGACCATCTGACCGTTGTACGTCGGGTGCTCGGTGCTGCCGGACGAGATGGGGATGGTCTTGATCGTCTTGCCGTCCCGTACGACGGTCATCTGCTTCGTCTTTGCGTCGACCGTGCTGATCTGGCTCCGGCCGATCTTGAACGTGACCGTCTTCTGGATGCCCTGGAGGCTGAGCTTGACGGTGACGCTGGAGCCGGGCTTCCAGTGCTTCTCGGGGCGGAAGTCCAGGCGGTCGTCGTTGAACCAGTGGCCGACGACCTGCTGGCCGCTGCTGGAGCTGACCTTGATCTTCGACTCCATGGCGGCCTTGTTGCTGATCGCCTTGTCGAAGTTGACCGTCACCGGCATGCCCACGCCGACGGTCGAGCCGTCCTCGGGGGAGAGGTGCCCGATGAAGTTGTTGGCCGGGGAGATCGTGGTGATCGTGGCGTTCCCGGTGACGGAGCGGCCCTTGGCGTCCTTGGCCTCCGCGGTGACCTGATACTTGGTGGCCCGCTCCAGCCGGCCGTCCGGCTTCCAGGACGTGCCGTCGGCGGACAGGGTGCCCGGAACCTCGGCACCGGCCGCGACGGCGGTCATGGTTACCTTGGTGAGCTTGCCGTCGCTGACGGTGACCTTGACGGAGTCGTTGATCCCGACGTCGTACGCGCCTTGCTTGGGCGTGATCTTTATTCGGGCGTCGGAAGCCTTCTGGGTGGCCGCCTGATCCGCCCGCGCCTGCGGTTTCGGGTGATTCCCGGCGTTGTCACCGCTGGTGGCGGCGTTGCTGATACCGCTGAGGGTCGTGAGTGAGAGCGCACCGCCGAGTACACCGGCCACAGCCACCAGCCGGGTGCGTCCATTACGTGCCGTGATCAAACGCTTCTCCCGTGTCACTCGTCGTTGAATCCCTCGACTTGGATGTCGAGGGAGTGCAGCTATCTATAGATCTATTTATATGGGTCTATCTGTCCAAAATGGGCAAAATGTGGTGAAGGCCACGCGTCGTCGAGTGCGTCGCCGAGGCCCTGCTCGACTGACGGATGGGATGGCGCGTAGTGATCCGCTCTCGCAGCCCGGAGCCGGTCATGACGGGGAGCCCGGTTCAGGCGGAGCGCCCGGCCGATGTTCTGCACGATCTCGACGTGGAGCCGACAGATGCTTCGTCGCCGTTGCCTGAGCTACGGCCTGTCCTTCCGGAAGTCCACCTCGAGCTGCGGCATGACCTCTGAGGCCAGCCGTTCGGCATGTTCGGCCGGCGCGAACAGCGGCGAGAACAAAATGAGTTCCGCGCCGGCGGTGACGACCTCACGCAGCGCGCGAACACAGTCCATCGGAGTTCCCGCGATCGCGGCAGCCTCGATCTCGGGTGACCGCTTCGTGTAGAGCGCGGCCAGCTCGGCGTTGATCCGGTCGCGGGCCCGCTGGGCATCGCCGTCCACCGCGATGTAGACGCGCTTGGCGATCGTGAAGTCATTCGTCGGCCTGTCGGACTCGGCCAGCGCCTGCCGCACGGTCCGGACCTGCTCGGCGAACCTCGCGGTCGGGACCTGGCCCGCACCGAAGAAGCCGCTGAACAAGCCCGGGCTCATCACGGCACGTCGCAGCGCGGTGCGTCCGCTCCCGCCGAACCACAACGGAGGATTGGGCTTCTGGAACGGTTTCGGTTCCATGGCAGCATCAGTCAACTGCCAGAATTCGCCGCAGAAGCCGACTCGGGAATCGCGCCACAGGCGCGTCATCACCTCGATGCCCTCGTAGAAGCGGGCGACGTAGCGCTCCGGTCCGATGCCGAAGGCCGCGAAGGGCCGCTGCTTGCCGCCCGTACCGAAGCCGACCTCGATCCTGCCTCGGCTGATCTGGTCCAGCGAGCTGATGCTTTTCGCGAGGTGCACGGGACTGTGCAGCGTGGACACGAAGACCACGCATCCGAGACGAAGGCGCTCCGTGCACGCGGCGGCGTAGGTCATGGTCTCGATCGGTCCGAGCTGCGGCTTCGAACCCAGTGTCTGTTCCTGCGTCCAGGCGCCGCCGAAGCCCAACTGCTCCACACGTGTGAGGTAGGCGCGAAATGCGACCGGATCGAACTCGCCATCTGCGTAGAACTGTGGGATGGAGATCGCGAATCGCACACGCGCATCTTATGGAGCGTCACCTGCTGGGCACTGCTGTGCCACGCCGCTCGTCGATTCGGCCACCATGTGCGCTGTTTCCCCGGAGGCCTTCCTGCCGCGCGCTTCTGATCGAGGGCCGCGCCGGGGCCATCCTTGAATCGGTTCGACGCACGGCCGATGGCACCCCCAGGTGAGTGGGCGCGACCGGGGCGAGGACGCCCTCCGTCGTTGGCTGTAGGGATGAGGCGCGATGCGCTGCTACCGCTCGACGACGGCCCCGGTGGAAGCGCCTTCACGCTTCCACCGGGGCCGTCCACTCGACCGGGAGGATCAGATGTCCTGGCGCTCCCGCGCGAGGTCGTTCACCCGTCGCCGGACGATGAACCAGCCGCCGACCAGCGCAGCCGCGATCAGCGGCAGGCACAGCACGGTCGTACGGCCCACTCCGCCGCCCCACCACATCAGGAACACGACCGAGGCGAGGAACGCCAGCGTGACGATCTGCGTGTAGGGAGCCCAGGGCAGTTGGTACGAGGGGCGGGTGACCCGGCCGTCGCGCGAGCGATGCCAGAACAGCAGCGAACAGAGCATGATCATGCCCCACGTGCCGAGGATGCCGATCGACGCGAAGTTGAGGACGATCTCGAACGCCTCGCCCGGCATGACGTAGTTGAGTCCGACGCCGAGGACACCGAAGCCGGCGGTGAGGAGGATGCCGCCGTAGGGCACCTGTCCCTTGTTCATCCGCCCGGTGAACTTGGGCGCCGAGCCGGAAAGCGCCATCGAGCGCAGGATGCGGCCGGTGGAGTACAGCCCGGAGTTCAGGCTGGAGAGCGCCGCGGTCAGCACGACAAGGTTCATCACACCGGCCGCGCCCGGGATGCCGAGCTTGTCCATGACGGTGACGAACGGACTCTCGTCCCCCGAGTACGAGGTGTACGGCAGCAGCAGGGCGAGCAGCACCACCGAGCCGACATAGAAGAGACCGACACGCCACATGATCGAGTTGATCGCCTTGGGCATGATCTTCTCGGGGCTCTCCGTCTCACCGGCGGCCACGCCGCACAGCTCGACGGACGCGTACGCGAAGACGACACCCTGGATCACCAGCAGCATGGGGAGCATGCCGACGGGGAAGATGCCACCGCTGTCGGAGATCGTGGAGAAACCGGGCGTGTGACCGTCCACCGGGTGCTGGGTCACCACCAGGAAGATGCCGATTAGCATGAACGCGACCAAGGCGCCGACCTTGATGATCGCGAACCAGAACTCCATCTCGCCGAAGTACTTCACCGAGATGAGGTTGGCCGTGAGGACGACGGCGAGGGCGATGAGCGCAAGGATCCACTGCGGGATATCGCTGAACATGCCCCAGAAGTGGGCGTAGGTGGCAGCCGCGGTGATATCCGCCACAGCCGTGGTAGCCCAGTTCAGGAAGTACAGCCAGCCGGCCGCGAAGGCGCCCTTCTCGCCCATGAACTCACGGGCGTAGGAGACGAATGCGCCGGAGGACGGCCGGTAGAGCACCAGTTCGCCGAGCGCGCGCACGACGAAGAACGCGAAGACGCCACAGACCGCATAGGCGATGGCCAGTGACGGACCCGCCCCGGCCAGCCGGCCGCCCGCGCCCAGGAAGAGCCCGGTGCCGATCGCGCCGCCGATGGCGATCATGTTGATGTGGCGGGACTTGAGGTCCTTGCTGTACCCGGCATCGCCGGCGTCCACGTGGGGGGAGCCCGCCGCCGGTGGGGCGGCAACGAGCGTTTCGGCCGCTGTGATGCGGTCACTCATGGAGAGGGTTCGCCTTTGTGAGGGGAAGGAGGGCGTTCCCGGCCGTGGCGGGCCAGGGAGTCGTCACCGTGACACGGCCGACGCCACATCATCCGGGAATCCTGCGATTCTGACAGTGCCCAAAGTCACGCAGGAATAAATCTGAGGTAATTCAGAGGTTACGGGGCGGTAAGCAAGGGGGTGCCGCGAGGCGACGGTGGCGCGGTCTCCCTGGACAAGGCGCTCGCCGGCTCGGCTCCGGCCCGACACTTCTCCTCCTCCCTCTCCATCCCCTCCCTCTGCCTCTCCGGACGGATGACGTCACCGGCATCGAGGGCTGCGCGAGGGGCGATGGCGAATGCCTCACTTCCGTCGGGGTGGCTTCGCCTGCTCCATGGCTCAGGGTCCGAGGTGCCCTGAGCGCGTTCCGCTGCGGACCGGGCCTGTGGGCCGTTCCTGTCTCTGAGAGGGGCGGGCCTCGCGTGCTCAATGATCCCAACTGGGTAACCTTGACCGGCGGTCAGCATTCGGATGACGGCAAGATGACGGCAACTGGCAGTCGACGCCGGGCGGTTGTCCGGTCCGTCGGGCAGACACGCGCCGGGCATGGCAGACGCAGGCATGGGCGCAGGCGGACTTGTGAGGACGGGGACAATTCCAGTGACGACCGAGATCGGTTCCCTCGCCGGTGTCCGGCAGGCGATCACCGTAGTCATCCCTGTCCGGCTCCCTTCCCCCCCTTCCTGGGCCGGTGGCCCCATACCCTTCGAGCTCGGCAGCCGAAGAACAGACGCGGAGACCCGGCAGACCTACTTCACCCCGGCCGCCGCACGCGGGCTCTACGGAACCCGCGAGCGGCCCCGTCGCTGGCACCGGTTCACGGACATCACGCACGGGCCCCTGCACCTGCACGGCATGGAACTCCTGCGCACGGTCACGGCCCAGGACCAGCAATACGCACTGGCGGTCCTGCACTTCACCGTCGAGGGACCTGTCCTCCTGGACGTCCTGCGTGCCATCGGGCATCGGCACACGGCAGGAGCCGATCCTCTCGACGGGCCGCTGGCGCCCGGCACACTCCTGGCCGGGGTCGCGGAACCCCGCGGTGCCGAAGCGCCCTTCGCCCTCGCCCGCCCCTATACCGTCGCCTTCCTCACCCCCGACGACACGCACACCCCAGCTCTGCGCAACGACGGCCGGCTTCCCGATAGTGCCGACAGCTGGCTCTGGTCGCTGGCCTCCCGCTCCAACGAGACCGACTTTCCGACGACCCCGGAGCAGTTACGGGACCAGACCGAGCACATCGTGCGCGTCTCCGCCGACTGGAGCGCCCTTGTGCTGCGGCACGGGGCCGCCTTCCTCGGCCACCGTCCCGACCAGGGGGACGGCGATTTCTACGACTTCGCGGAACTGCACTTCCGTACGGTCTATCTCGACGCGCTGCTCCTCGGCACGATCCAGCGCGACCACATCGACGAGTTGACCGACGGCCTCGCCGACGTGTTCGACGGTCCTGGGCTCGCCCGCCGAGTCACGGCGCTGGAACAGGACATCGCCGGATTCCGCAGTACGTACTGGCGCCAGCATCTGACCGCGCACGGCCCGGCCAATGAGCTGCTCCTGGCCTATCAGGGGCAGCATCGCCTGCCCGCCCGCTTCGCGGAGATCCTCGCCGAAGCGGCCGACTACTCCCGTCTCGTTCAGACCCAGGACGGTCAGCAGATCGCCGGAGCCCTCGGTGTTCTCACCATCCTCGGGCTTCCGCTCGGAACCGCTCTGAGCATCCTCCAGGTGCTCGGTGACGACGACCCCGTCCATCTCCTGATCGGGCTGGGCGTCGCCTTCGCTTCCACGGCAGCCGCCCTGGGCACCCGCTACGGGCGTCTTGTGCTGGGATCCCTCCGCGGCGGCCCCCACCGCGATGACTGAATGACAACTGGCTCCACCAGAAACGCACTTGCTAGTGTCAGGCCAAAACTGCCGCAGAGGACACGGACGACGTGACGGTCAACGAGGGCGAGTCGCTCCGGCTTTACCAGAAGGCTTTGAGATACGCGGAGTCGGATCCCGAGGTCTTCCTCAGCACAGCGAGAAGGGCAGCGGAGTCGATCCTCTTGGATATCGCCATGCAGGAAGCTGTCGGTTCCAAACCGACTCTGGAGTCCCTACTCACGGTGCTCACCAGCAAAGGGCTGGTTCCGCCGAAGGTCGTACTGGCCATTCGGACCATTCAGAACTACGGCAATTTCGGCAGCCATGCCCTGGACGGTTCGGGCGAAGAGATCTCCGCCGACGACGTGCAGCCGTGTCTCAACGCGCTGACGCAATTGGCTGTCTGGTACGGCGAGACGAGTACGTCTCTTGCAGAGAACGAGGCACGGCAGGCGCTGGCTGCTGTCCGGCGTGCCAGAGGGACGACCCGACTTGCCGATTCCACGCTGGTCGTAGTGAAGGCGTTGCTCCTCGGGTGCGGGTTCGAGAATGTGCTGGCCAGGCGGAACCACAGGGTCGTTGCCGTGCAGCTGCCCTGGTCCGACCACTTGGTCAGGGATGTCGCCCAGCGGACCCTGGATCTCGCGATCTACAACGAACAACGCCTGCTCCGGATGCTCGACGAGGAGGAGCTCCGGTCCCAGGTCGTCCCCGTCGGGCGAGTGGGATACTCGATGGGCGGCCGGAATTTCTATCTCCTGGCGGCTCGTGGCGGTCGCTGGGGAATGACGACGGCAGAGGAGTTTCTCGCCGATCCTGCAGGAGCTCAGATCGCTGTGCCGAAACACAGCGACATGTTCGCGAACATTCTGGCGGCGTTCTCGACCGATGAAGCGGGTCTGACGGAGCGCGGCGTGAGCATCCTCGATGTTCCGCACCATCTCGGTCTGGAGCTCTTCCATCTGAACAGGGACGTCCTGGCGGTCGGCGGGCAGAATCTCCGGATGCATGCCCGTGATGACGACGACTACTTCGAGTTGCTCAACTCGGACATGCTCCCGCACAGTGCACAGGCGCGACTTCGTGCGGCGGCGGCCAACGTTCTCATGGCCAACCGGTCCTGGCTCGAGGAGCTGAGGGTGCAGCCGGGGGAGCTCCACCGAGAACTCATGCGTGGATTCCACGACATCGGCTCGGACGACGACAGATTCGAGGAACTGGTCCACGACCTTGTCGCCCATGCGACATTTCCGCAGCAGAGCAGTCCCCGCAGCAGGGAACGGCTGGTGCGGCATGTCCTGTTCGAGAGCTACCGTCTGGGGCAGCCGTGATCGCCGGGAAGCATGTCCTCGTAGCCGGTGGTACCAACTTCGACATCATCGTCCGGGCCACGAGACTTCCGGACGAGCACGAAAAGCTCCGTGGCAACGACTACGCGGCCTTTCCCGGAGGATCCGCGGCCAACACCGCTCTGGGCCTGGTGAAGCAGGGATGTACGGCCGAGCTGGTGTCCGCCGTCGGCAATGACACCCTGGGCACTGCCTGCCTCGACGGCCTGCGGGCGGGCGGGGTGGACACATCGCTGATGCGCGTCGACACAACTACTCGCACGAGCATGGCGATCGTTCTCTCCTCCACCACCGGAAAACGCATGATGACCTTCGCGGGAGCAGACCGTGACCTGGCCTTCAACGCCGTCACGGAGGACGACGTAGCCCGCGCGGATCACATACATCTGGTCGGCGACCCCACACCCTCGCTCGGACGTCTGGCGGAACTCGCCCACCGTGCCGGCCGCTCGGTCTCCGTCGAATGGAACGGCAGGGACATGAGTCCACTTGCCCGGGGCGCATCGTTGAACCTCATGAACTCCGACGAGGCGAGCCGCCTGCCCGAGGCGTCACCGGGCGACACGGCGGGTACGGCACAGCGGTACGCGAAGCTGCTCTCCGGGGATGTCATTCTGACCCTGGGGTCCGATGGCGCACTCTGGGCGTCATCCAACGGCCGACTCGTCCAGGAGCCGACGGTGCCGGTCGAGCCGGTGGACCGGACCGGAGGCGGAGACGCCTTCAACGCCGGAGTGATCGCCGGCTGGTTGTACGGGGAGGCACCGGCGCAATGCATGCGCAGGGGACTCGACGCCGCGCTGCACGTGATTACGAAGACAGGAGCTCAACCGTGACCCGATGGCTGGGTGTTGCCTTGCTGCCGTCCGCGGAACACACCCGTTCCGCTGTCCAGTTGCAGACGGACGTGGGGGAAGACCATGGACTGCAACCCCCTCTGAGCCCCGACGGCAACCTTCCTCACGTCACCGTATTTCAGGGACCGTTCCTCGACTCCCTGAGCCCGGAGAGGGAACTGCGGACCATCGCAGATTCGATGAGCCTTCCCGAGGTGATCCGGCTCGCCTCCACGGGCATCGTCTACCAGCCCACCGGTTGGGTCTTCCTCTCGCTGGAGAGGCCAAAGCTCCTGAGTGAACTGCAAGCAGCTGTCCTGTCGGTGCTCGCCCCCCACCTCGACCGCGCGGCGTTCGACACGTCCAAGGACACCTCGCGGTTCACTCCGGACGAGCAAGCCAGCTTCGCCGAGTACGGGTACCGGTACACCGGGGACGCGTATGCACCTCACATCACGCTGGGCCGCGCCGAGGAAGACATCGCTCTGAAACTGGTTGGGTCCGCCCCCGAGCGCACCTCCGTGCAGAAGGAGTGGACCTTCGACCGCCTCACCTTCTACGTGATGGGCGAACACGGGGCCCACGCGGAAAAGCTGGTGGAGCGGTCGCTGGATCCGGCGTGAGAGAGGACGCGGAGCTGCGCTCCGTCGCCGAGGAGGCCATGGACGCGGGGGCGGAGTGGCTGGCCCTGGCGGGTGCGGAGTGGCGGGAGAGGAAGATCAAACCGTCGGGCGAGGAGGTCACGGACGCCGACGTCGAAGTCGAAGACCGGGTGTCACGCGTCCTGCGCCGACGCACGCCCGAGGTTCCGGTCATCGGTGAGGAGTCCGCGGCCGGAGGCCCGCTGCCGCCCACCTGCTGGCTGCTGGACCCCATCGACGGAACGATGAACTTCACCCGGGGCGCCCCCGGTTACGCGCTCTCGCTGGCCTACGTCAAGGACCGGCAGCCATCCCTGGGCGTGATCGATGCACCGGCTCTCGGCCGCCGCTGGGTCACGGCGAGAACGCCCGGCCGGGCAACGGCGCCGTCAGGGGCCCGGGAATTGTCCCGGGCGGTGATCGGCATCACCGGAGCCGGAGCCGGGAATCCCCGGCACAAGGCCTTCATCGGCCGCCTGTACGGGGAGGTGTACCGGATCAGGATGCAGGGGGCCATGTCCATGGACCTGGTGGGGGTGGCCGAAGGGTGGCTCGACGCCTGCATCTGCATCGGCCCGAAGCCGTGGGACGTCGCAGCGGGGACCGCGCTGGTCCGAGAACGGGGCATGGCAGTCCTCGGACCGGGCGGCCGGAATTTCACCTTCGGCTCACCGGTACTGGCCGCGGGCCGGGAAGCCCTGGCGAGGCAGCTCGTGGCTTGTTGGGAAACCCAGGCCTGAATTCGGGTGACGCGGACATCGTCGATGCCGTCGAGTACGACGAACAGGACGTCATGGACCGGTCAGTGGCAGAGTGCGAAGGGCGTGATCGTGGGGACCTGGGGGTTGAGCGAGGTCTCGGCAGCTGCAGGGCGCCGACCTGGCCGTCACGCGGCACCGGCCGGCCGGTGAGGACGCGCGCGTACAAGTGCTCGTGGATGCTCGGCTTCGTCCGGGCCGTGACCACGCGAATTGCCGAGGCGGAGCGAGCTGCCCGGGCCGACACCGAGGGTGACCAGCGTACCGACAGGCGCCCGCCGGTCGCAGCGCCTTGTCCTGGCCGACCGGACGACCGCGATTCAGGCCGAAGCCGCCTCGCAGTACCCGAAGCTCGGCAAGGTTCGCCGCACCTGTTTCAAGGGCAGTGGCTACCACCAGGGTCACGCGGACGGACAGCAGGCCAACCGAGATCGACTTTCACGGCTGACGTCAGCCGCCCAACGCCCAGCGGAACGCGGCCACCGCGGCAAGGACGAGTGGTGGAACGAGCCACGCGCGTCCCATGGCCCGCCGCACCGAAGCAGGGACGACTGTGATGAGCAGCGCGACGGCACTGACAGCGATGGTGCAGAAACACGACAAGGTGATCGCGCCGTATGCGTCCTTGTCCCAGATTCCTGACGGACGGATGGTCAGCGCGTAGTAGCAGCAGCCAGCGGCGATGGCATAAAGGATCACCAGGGGGACGGCCATGACCCACCGAAGGCAGCCTTGGTCCTCAGCCGTACGAGTAGTTTCGGAGCGTTCGAGCATCAGCGCAGCGCGTTCCTTGCGTTGTCGAGGTCGTTGTTGAAACCCCGGCCGTATGCCTGGGCGTCGTCTCCCGCCCAGTACGGTCCGCCGTTGTACCGCGCCGCGAGCTCCTGGTATTGGGCAGGCGTCATCTCCTCCGGCGGCACGTCGGCGAAGTCGCTCTCGGCTTTGAGTTGAGCGAGGTACTCGGATGCGATGAAGATGTTCTGTCCTGGATCCTGGAGGGACTCCTCCACGGCCGACCGCTGGTGTTCGGTCAGGTTGTTCGGATCGTAGCCGAGCACTTCGGCGCCGCGACGTACTTGGATCGCGATGGGGCCGAAGGACGTTTCGTCGGGGCTTCCACCGAGGCGTCCCGGCAGGTTCTCGGGCGAGATGGGACCCAGCCCCCAGGGCGCATCGGCCTGCTCGCGGATCGTATCGACGACATCGTCCGCGATTCCTGGCTGGCCGCCGATCTCCTGCCAGGCGATACCGGCGACCATGTCGGCAGGCAGCCCCGAGTTCTTCGCCGCGGCCTGAATGATCGCCCTGTTCGCGGCGATCCACTCCTTCCGATCCTGGTCCGAGGACGGCGGATCCCAGTAGCTGTCCTCCGCCCCGGGCAGATTGGCCACCCGCATCCGGATGTCACGGAGCGTCGGCGAGATCGGGCTCTCCCCGACAGGCACGGCGTAGCCCTGTTTGGGGCCGCTGCCCGGGAGATGTGTGAGGGGATTCCCACTCCCTTCATGGGCTTCACGCCGCATGGCTGCGATGGCCGAGAAGATGTCCACACGCTTCACGGAACCCATCCGGAATTCGGGCAGCAGCTCGTATGCCTCCTTCATTCCGTGCACGCAAATGTCGCGGGCTTCCTTCTCCGTGGTCCTGGCGAGGTGGAAGTCGCCCCCTGCGGCGTCGTGCAGCCTGTTTGCCTGGTCCTTGATGTCATCGATGTCCATGGTGAGTTCGGCGAAGAAGTCGAGGACGCCCGTGGTTTCCCGCATGTCCTCCCACTGGCGCATGGGCTCCGCGTCCTGTGCCTCACGGGTGATGGCGGTGCCTTTGGTGCCGATCAGATCGGCCAGCGCCTGTTCGTTCGCCTTACCGTTGGAGTAGTGGCTCTTGGCTGTCTCCAGGGCATAGGCGTACGTGCGCAAGGCGCTGCCGGCCTTGCCGTACCCGTCCGCGATCTCCGTCAGCAGCTTGCGCGCCTCAGCGACGCGTGCTTCGTAGTGCTGGCTTCCTTCGCTGTGCCAGTGTGTTCTCTTTTCCGCTCGCTCGGCGGGCTCGTCGACTTCCACCAGCATGTCGCGTATCCGCTTGAATTCGTCGGCGTTCCGCTCGACGAGTGCCGGGTTGCAGCCTTCCAGGAATTCGACGTCCTTGCGGTGGCTCAGACCGTTCACTTCGCCTCCGGCGCCACGTACTGGCCATAGCGCAAGATGTTGTCGAGGAATCCTTGGGCGTTGCCGTCGTCCACGGTCACGAAGTCGGTCCCGGTGGTCTTCAGTCGTGTGGCGAGGGCCGCAAAGAGTGCGATCGCATCCTGGAACTGGTCGTCGGCGAAACTGCCGAAGCGTTCGACCTGCGCTGCTACGTCGCCGTGCGTCCTGGGCTCCCGGGCCATGGTGCACAGGTCTCCGTCAGGCCTGCCTTCGTAGAGGAAGCCCGCGATCTCGATGAGCAAATTTGCATTGCCGTTGATCGAAGCAGTGTTGTAGTCCAGGGTTCCAGTGGCGGTAGCGCCGCCCGGATCCGCCGGCAGTTGATTGAGCTGCATGCTGGTGGACTGGCGTGTCAGCGCCTCCGCTTTGAGTTCGGCCCACTCCTCGTCGAACGTCATATATCCCCCTGTGGTCGACGGCCCCGCCTCACGAGCAGTAGATGATCATACCAACGAGGAGTGCTGTGTGCCTGAACTAGCGTCTTCAGTCGTTGTGTTGAAGCCCTGATGCGCAGCCTCTCGATCGTTCGGGCGAGGCCGGGGTCTGCTGTTTCTCCGCCTCCGGCGTCGTCTGGGTCAAGTCGTTCCGGAAGAGCACTCTCAACAGCTGCCCATCGGGCTTTGGGTGCGCAGCGGGTGTGTGCCGGCCGGCGCTTCCCTGATCACCCACGATCCGAGGAGCCTTCGAAGCAGCCCGTCCGCGCGCCGGCCCCTGGTCATCCCTGTCCGACCACGGGCGGCCGGCCACGACGGCTATCGGCCCAGCGCAGCTGAGCCCGACCGAATCAGGCTAGTAGCTCAGTTCTGCGAACCAGTTTTCCCGGCCTTGGCGGGTGAGGTCGAGGATGTGCCACACCGGGCTGAGCAGGTCGATTCCGCGCTGGTCGATGTCGTCGGACATCCGGGGGTGTGCCGAGTAGAAGTGGCGTACCGAGCCGTTGCTGTCGCGGGTGAACACCGACACCGTCGAGTCCTGGTTGCCCTCGGCGTCCTCGCTGCCGAGGGCATATTTGAAGGTGCCGGCCCCGGCGCTGAGCAGCCGCAGGTTGTCCCACTTCCGGTCCCGCGCGTGCGCGCGGAGTGTGGGCAGGTCGGCCGCGGCGACGATCGCGAAGTCGACGTTCTGCGTGACGTGGTGGGCGATTCCGTTGAACCCGTCGATCCACATCGTGCACATGGGACAAGGCTGGGTCTGCTGCTTGCCGAACATGAAGTGATAGACGACCAGGTCGCGTCCGGGCCGGGTGAACAGCTCGCTCAGTCGCACGGTCTGCACCGGCGCATCGTCTGCGTGGAGATCCGCGGGGCCTTCCTCGAACGCGTAGTCGTCGACGACGGGCCCCAGCGGCAGTCGGCGGCGCAGGTCAGCGACGCGTTCGCGGTGGCGCATGAGCTCGATCTCGGCCAGGCGCAGCTCCTCGCGGGCGCTGAGGTGTTCGGCCGACTCCCCGACGAGATTGGTCAGACGCATCGCTACCTCCTCGAGGGACCGCTACTGCCCCGGTCACCATTGTCCGTTCCCGCACGGGGGCTCGCGAGGCGGCAGTGCTGTGGTGGAAAGTGGTGAAAGGCATGGGCCGGGTGTCACGCTCGTGAACCTTGATCGCTCGCACCGGACAGCGCGCCGACCAGGGCGGCGAGCGCCGACGCCAGCGCGGTCGATCCGATGGGGTGGGCGGGGCCTCCCGGCTCGGACATGTACACGTCCCGGCGGATCTCGATCATCAGTGCGCTGACCCGCGGGTCCGCTCCGTAATGCTTGAGCGGTACGTACGTACCGGCGAAGGGGCTGTTGACGGCCGTGCCCCCGAACCCGGCGAACGCCTCCTCGGCCCGGGCCAGCAGGTCCGGCGGTGTGTGGAAGGCGTCGGTGCCGAGGCAGATCGGTGGGCGTGGTCCGGTGCCGTGGAGTTCGTAGGGAAGCGGAGCCGACGGATAGGAGTGGACGTCGATGACGACAGCGCGTCCGGCGGCCGCCAGGCGTGCGTCGACAGCGGCGGTCATCGCTGCCGCGTACGGGTGGAAGTAGCGGTCGATCAACGGCTGCGGATCCACGTCCGGTGAGCGAAGTGGCTCGCGGTGCGTGGTCTGTGTGTAGACCGCGCCCATGCCGACGGCCAGCATCTCCTCGCGTTCGTCGGGGAACCGTTCGGGATCGATGACGAGTCGCGACAGACCGTTGACGAATCGCCAGGGCGTGAGAGGTGCGGCCGTAGCCGCCCCGGCGGCCAGTTCGGCCGTGTGGGAGTCCGTGATGTGGTTGAGTTCGAGGCCCAGAGCCTCGTCGTCCAGCTTTATCCCGGCGCGTACGTGATCGGGGACGACACGTGCCGAGTGCGGTACGTGCAGCAGGACCGGTGACGCGGGCGCGCCGGGCAGGAGGTGGAACGGCGGGAGGGCGTGGCCCATGGAGAGGTTCCTTCGGGGGGCAGATCCGGGACATGGGCGGGGGAGTGCCGGTCGTGTGGTGCGTGTCGCCCCCGCTACCCGATTATCTGCCAAGGGCGTTGTGGGGCCCGCTGGAGACGGAGAAGTCCCCCTGCCGGAGACGGAGAAGTCCACCCTGCCGGAGACGGAGAAGTCCTCCTGATCCGACGGATGTCCCCTTACCGAAGCGGCTGATCTCGACGGAGTCCGCGCATGTCCATTCAGATCGTGTACGAGACCCACGCCACCACGGCCGACAACGAGGCGGGGATCGCCACCGGCTGGCTGCCGGGCGCACTCTCGGCGACCGGCCGTGCACAGGCCCGCGAACTCGGCCGCCGCCGCCGCGACGACGGCATCGTCGCAGTCTTCACCTCCGATCTGGACCGCGCCGTGAACACCGCGCAGATCGCCTTCACCGACACCGCGCTGCCCATCCACCAGGACCCCCGTCTGCGTGAATGCAACTACGGGGAACTCAACGGCCGGCCGATGGCCTTCGTCGAAACCCGGAGGACCCGGCACATCGATGAGCCCTTCCCCGGTGGCCAGAGCTACCGCGACGTCGAGGCCGCCACCGATGACTTCCTGCGTGACCTCGCTGCCGACCGGGACGGAACCCGAGTCCTCGTGATCGCGCACTCCGCCAACCGCTGGGCGCTGGACTGCCTGCTCACAGGTGCCCAGTGGCAAGCCCTCGTCGAGGCTCCACCCCTGTGGCAGCCCGGATGGGAATACACGCTCCCCACGCCCTGGCGCGTGGCCGGCGCATCCCGGTGACACTTCCCGGCCGGCGCACGAGGTGCCCGATGTATTCATCTGGCAGGCCCATCAGGTCTCGACCAGCGGCCCTAAATCACCGACGAGGATTCCTTGCCGACGAGCACCGGTAATTCCCCGCCGCACCATGAACGCGGAATGCATTTGGCGTATTACGCTGAGTGAATTGGAAGCCTCCAATATGGCGCAGGCCACATGACTTGGGTCACTCTTATGCCGATTTGAGGCATTTGCCGTGTGGGGTGAGCCATATGACCGGCGTCACTCCGACGTCGAATAGTAGACCCTCGAGGTCCCGCTTCCCGGCCACGAAGCCACTTCTTCAACCATTTTCAGCGCCGGTACTAATTGCAGTAGTAAAAGGTGGGCATTGACCCGGGATTCACTCCTGATTAACAATTCTTGGCATCACCCCCCGACAGAACAGGAATTACCACGTGCAGATCACCGCGATGCCCAAGAAGTTCGCCCGCATGACCAAGACCAAGAAGATCTCGCTGGGCATGGTCGCAGCCGGCGCCGCCGTCATGGCCGGCACCGTCGTCAGCGCCCCGGCCGCCTCGGCCGCCACCCCCACCCAGTCCGGCGGCAACGTCGACACCTGGATCAAGCAGTCGCTGGAGATCCTGCACAAGCAGGGCATCCCGGCCACCTACGAGGGCATCCACAAGAACCTGATGCGCGAGTCCTCCGGCAACCCCAACGCCATCAACAACTGGGACTCCAACGCCATGAAGGGCATCCCCTCCAAGGGCCTGATGCAGGTCATCGACCCCACCTTCAACACCTACCACGTCGCCGGCACCTCGACGAACATCTACGACCCGGTCGCCAACATCACGGCCTCCGCCAACTACGCCGCACACCGCTACGGCTCGATCGACAACGTCAACTCGGCCTACTGATCCGGCCCGACGAAACACCTCGGTCGCCCAACCAGTCCCGGGAGACCAGCGCCCGAACAAGACCCACCGGGCACAGAACCGCAGGCCGCGCCCCCGCGACCGGCCGGCCGACGACAGCCGTTCCCGCAGCCACCCACGGCACGCCCCGACCCCGCGGCGTACCCCCGCACCGCACCGTGGCTGCGGTCGAAGCGGCACCGGCCGGCACCACGTAGGACACGGATGACTCCGAGGCCGGCCGGTTCGCACGGTCCCGCTAGCCGACGGAGCCGATCAGCGGGTAGTGGTCGGAGAGATTCGTATACGTGTAGTCCGTGCCCCAGCTGGAGACGGTCCAGGCCGCGCTCTGCTCCTTGATCACCTCGTTGGTCCACCCGGACGGCTTCGCGTTCCCCGCGCGGTGGAGGACGTAGTCGAGATCCTCGCGAGGGTCGCTGGGATAGCGGTACGAGGCGATCGAGTTGTCCTGCGTGTCGAAGGAGTACGGGTGCCCGGTGCGGGCATCGGCTCCGGCAAGTCCGGCATCGGCGAGCATCGATGCGTACTCGGGCGAGCGGGAGTCAACGTTCATGTCGCCCGCCACGATGACCTGTTCCGACGCGGGGATGTTCTTGGCGTCGAGGAAGGCGTCGATCTGCTTGAACTGCCGGCTGCGCATCTGCGCCGCCTCACCCGACCCGCATCCGGAGTCGGTCGACTGCGCGTGGGTTCCCACCACATGCACCTTCGTGCCGTTGACGTTCAGTTCGGCATAGACGAAGCCCTTGTTGGACCACCAGTCGCTGCCGCAGGCGTCCTTGTAGATGAACTGCTCCTTGCGGACGATCGGCCACTTGCTCAGTACGGTGACACCACCGTCCTCCGGAGTGGCGGCCGAGTAGGCGCCGCCCGTGGCGTCCCAGCCGCTCTTGCTCCGGCCCACCACCGGTGTTTGATACGGGTACTGGGCGGACGCGTTCCGTGCCAGCGCGTCGGAGGCGGAGTTGTCGAACGCCTCCTGGAGCACGACGACGTCATTGCCCTGGAAGAACGACGCCTTCGCGATCTCCGTCGCCCGGTGGTCCTGACCCCAGTTCGGGTACAGGCTCTTGCTCATCAAGAACGTGTTGTAGGTGAGGACTCTCAACGACGGGGTGTCGGCGGCCGATGCCTGCGGAGCATGTGCGGCCAGCGTGACGGCGACGAGCGCGGCGGACAGAGTCACGCCGGAGGTGCGACGGAGCGCGGTGAGCGGCACGGGGTCTCCTGTTTCTGCTGATGGGGGGGAACAGGCAACCCACATCAAATCAGCGGGAGTTACCCATGGGTAGACGCCCGGTGTCGGGAGTCTCTCCATCGGCGTACCAATGGTGTGGGGACCCGGCGGGCGCGTCCGCGCCGATCCCGGTCGGCGGGCGGTCAACGCGCCGACCCGCAGGGCTTCTTCGGTGACACCTTCACCGGCCAGCTGATCCGCGTACGACCCGGCACCGTGCGGGCAGCCGCTCGAGTAGCAGATGGCCGCGCATCGAGACATGGCATCCACAGCCGCGGCGCGGCGCATTGTGCGCCTGCTGCCCTCGCACAGTGCGAGGGGGCGGCGGGGAAGAGTGGAATGGCGAGCGCGCGGGGCGGCGGCAAAGAGTGGAATGGACAGAGCGAGCGCGCGCTCGCCGTCCGGCGCCGGTCCGGTCGCCAGGCCCCACCGGCTGCTGCCGCCCGTGGGGCGCCATCGTCCGGGGCCCGATCGCTCACCTGAGCCAAACCCTCGCTCCCGGTTCCCGCACTTTTCGCAGCGCCCTGAACTCAACGGGGAACCGCTGCCGACAGTGCAGAATCACCTTGTTCCCCCCGTCAGCATCTGCGGCCGCCGGCGGACCGGTTACGGTTCAATAGTGACCGCCTGGTCCCGCGGAACCGCGATCTCCATCGGGCCCGGGACCACCGGCATGCTGTGGGACGGCGGCCGTACGACAGGACAGGCAGGGCCGGTGTGATGAGGACGTTCTTCGCGCCCGAGGAGTCCGAGGAATTCGAGGCAGCGCGTTCGCTGCTGATCCGTCGGACGGTTCAGTGGGCCCACGAGCGGGGCGAGAGCGTGGACCCCTTCGTCGTCGAGTCGGCGCTCGATTATCGCCACCGGGGAACCTGCGACGGGCGGCTGGGGCTGTGGGAGCCCCGGCACATCGAGGAGTATCTGCTGGACTGGCTGCCGCGCACAGTCACCGTGCTGCCCGGCGAAGAGCCGGCGGATGCGCCCGGCACGCTCGCGGCCCTGCTGCGCTACCTCGATGCGATGGGCCTCGGCGACCCGCGCGGGGCCTCGGCGGCCGACAACCTTGCCGCGATCGAGACCCTCGCACCCCGGTACGCCCCCGCCATGGCGGATCGTGGCCGCTGGGGAATGGCGAAGTTCTGGGCGGTCACCGCAGCCGAGCAGGGAGTCGATGTCCAGGATCCGGCGGCGCTTCAAAGCTTCGTGGAGCAGGCTCAGCAAGGCGAGGCGCCGTACGACCAGGACGCACTGGACGAGGTGTTGCGCAATCACCTGGCGCGCGGCCCGGCAGTGGTGACACGCGCCGAACCGCAGCTGCCGGTCCTGCTGCCCGCGGAGAAGGAGCTGCGGGCACGCGCCGAGACGTCCCGCGCGCTGCGGTGGCTGCGAGGGATCGCCGACTGGGCGGGCCCTGAGGGGCGCGTGCTCACCGCGAAGGGCAACCTGCGAATGGCGGACGCGCGAGCCCTCGTCGCCGAGCTGGGGACAGGCGACGCGGTGGATGCGGTGCGCTCCTCCACGCAGCTGCCGAGGCTGGGGCTCGCGGTCGAGTGGGCGAAGAAGGCCCGGCTGGTACGGGTGGCCAAGGGACGGCTGTACGCGGTCGCCAAGGCCCGGCCCCTGCTGCAGGACCCGCTCGCGCTGTGGCGGCGCGCCTTCGAGGCCTTCCCCGAGCTACGCATGCCGCTCCTGGGCGCCCACAGCGGCCGACACGTCGGGTCGATGCTCTTCGACAGCTTCGAGGACACCGTGCCGGATGTTCTCAACACCCTCTACAGCCTGCCGCACGCCATGCCCTGGCCCAGGCTGCGCGACTCGCTGCACCTGCGCTACCGCGCCGAGCACGAACTGGCCGGCGGCTACGCCTGGCAGATGGAACTCGGCCACGCGGACCGTGATCTGCGCACCGCACTGGACGTGCTGGAGGACCTGGGCGCGATCAAGCGGCACGAGGGCACGGCCGACCCGGTGTTCCTCGACATACCGCTCGAGGACGCCGTGCTGCCGCCCGCCGGGATGCCGCCGGAGCTCGCCGAGCTCTTCGGTGTCGTCGCCGGTGGACACGGGGAGAGCGAGGATGCCGCGGAGCGGAGCAGGAATCAGCGGGCGGAACTGACCGGCGGTCCCGTCGAGTTGATACGTCTCACCGCCCTCGGCCACGATTGCGTACGTCGCCGGCTGCTCGCCGAGGGGCGTGACGCCCCTCGCGTCGGGGAACTCGTCCACGCCCCTGCCTCCGGGCTCCTCGGCGTCATTGCCGAGCACTACGACCCGGATGCGGCCCGGACCGAACTCGCTGCCTGGGTCGCCGCCCGGGAGAGCCCCGCCGAGGCGCTGGAGAAGCTGACCGACGCGGTGCGCGCGACCCCGTTCCGTACCCGCGCCGAAGCGATGCTGGACGCACTGGTGGACGCCTACCCGGACGGCGAGGCCCTGCTGCGCGGCCTGCGCGGCGACCCGCTGCTCGGCCCCACCGCCCTGAGTGTCCTGGTGCGCCGGCAGGTCCTCGGCGCCGAGGACCTCAACGAACCCGAGAGCCTCGTCATGGTCGCCGAGAGTCTGCTCCAGCTCCTGGAGACAGCGGGCCCCGAGGGCCTGCTCGAAATCCTGGGAGGCCAGGAACTCTCCGCCCACAAGGCTCTTGAGGCCGCTCTCGCATCCGGTCATCCCGACGAGGCGGGTCTGGCGGATCTGAGGACGGTCGCCGAGCAGGCCCGTCGGCGGCCGGCCGCGCATCTCGGCCGCGCCCATCAGCGGCGCCGACCGGGCGCAAGCGGCCGGGGCAGGGGCGGCAGGCGCCGGCACTGACGCCGCCGGGAACGAGGCCGAGGAAGCAGCGAGGGCGGCCTGGCCGGAGGACGACTGCACAGCGACGCATTCCACGATCTCCGGAAGGCGGCGACCTCACGCAGCCATCGCCACTGCGGCCTTGCTGAGCGAGGGGTCGGGCGCGGGGGTCCGGTCGGCGAAGACGACGACCCGCAGTAGCGCGAACCGTCCGATCCCGGCCAGAGCGGACGCCGACAGATAGACCGTCTGCTCGACCAGGGCCGAGGGCTCGGACCGGACGGCGTACAGGCAGAACAGCGCCCCCGTCGTGAACGCGTAGCTCACGGCGACGGTCACCCCGGACTGAAGATGGACCCCCCACCCCTTCCGCCCGCTCCGGAAGGAGACCCGCCCGTGCAACTCGGTGGCGATGACCGTGGAGACGACGGTGACCAGCGCGTTGGCGAGGGCCATCGGGATCCGGTCGTTGAGCAGTACGAGGACCCCGCTGGACGCCAGCCCGACACCGCCACCGCACACGACGAACCGCACGAAGGTCGCGACGAGCGGATGAGGAGTGCGCGTCTGCGGGCGCGAAGGGGCGGTCACGAGGGGCCTCCGTGGGCTGGGCGGGACGGTGTTTCGATTCCACCCCGGAACCTACGGACCGGGCGTCGTCCGAGCGACCGGGTTGATCCCCGACTTTGCTGGGGGTTACCCCCCAGGCGCCCCCTGGGGAAAGCCCCTGGGTGTCCCGGCCGATTGGGCGTAGGGGGACTTCGGCGGGACAGCGGTGGTCGCTGTCGTGGCGACGGAGGGGCTGTCCGCTGCTGCCGCGGTGCCACCGGGTGCAGTGTGTGCGAACCCGTGACGACCGGGTAGCCGGCTCGGGTTCTGCGGACGTGATGGCCGGTGAGGGCGAGCGCGAGGCAACGGGCGAGGGAAGGGCGGGGTTGTGGGGTAACTAGCGTATTTCTGAGCTCACTTGAGGCCGCAGAGCGATGTGGTCCGCCAGGTGAACCCGCACTCGTGCGGTCGCCGCCGGACTGCTTCACGCACCCGTCGTACCTGCCGGGACTCGGGGCGAGGTGCTCGTGAACCGCCGTGGGCCGGTGGCGTCCGAGCCGGGATGGGCCGCTCTCGGGTCTCCGTGCTTGTCCGCAAGGAGGTCCGCGCCGCCGCTGAAGCGCCCAGGAAAATTGGCGAGTACACGCCCATTGTCAGGGTCGCGGCGAAGGGGTTACATGGTCCCTGCACGCGGACGAAAGCGCTTTCTGTCGTCCGGGATCACCCCGGTCGACTGCCCCTTCGCTGCCGCTGGGAGGCTGCATGACACCGCCCCGCACCAGACGCTACTCACTCGCCGTCGCCGCGCTCGCCGCGACCACCTCGCTTGCCGCCGCCACGATTCCGGCCCAGGCGGCCCGCCCCTCAACCGCCCACACTCCGCTGCGAGCCCAGGCCGTGGCGGCGTACGACTTCGGGCACCCGGACCCCGCCGACCCCGGTCGCGAGCGCGACATCGGACATTCCGGCACCGCGCTCAGCCTGATCAACGGCGGCTCCGCGATGCGCGTGGCAGACGAGGCGTACCCGGGTGCGTCGCCCGCCCTGCAGGTGCGCCAGCAGAACCCGGCCACTGCGGGCAACGACGACTGGAAGGCCGGGACCTGGGACGCCGAGGGCATATCGTCCCTCGACGCCTTCCGCAGTGCCCGGGGCGCCACCGTCATGGGCTGGTTCAAGATGACGGGCGACAATCCCGCCCTCAACTCCAACACGGCCGACCCGGGTGACCACTACAACGCGATCGGGCTGGCCGGCGTACTGTCCGGGACCTCCGACGGTCACGCGGTGCGTGCTCTGCTCGAACTCATCCAGGTGAACGGCGAGTTGAAGCTGGTCGCGCTGGGGAGACGCCTGGACAGCGGCGCCTCCCAGACCTTCGCCGCCGACATCCCCTGGGAAGAACTGCTGCCCCGCGGTGAATGGGTCCACCTGGCCGCGACGTTCGACTTCCGCGACGGCACCCTCGCCCTCTACCGCGACGGCAAGCCCCTGGACGGCTTCTACGTCACGCCGGGCGACCCCTGGGAGCTCGCCACCACGCCGGCGCCCCACCGCGCCTCGCCCACCGATCCCCGCGGCATCAAGATCGGCGGCAGCTTCCCCCAGAACACCCGGGAGAACAACGCCTGCGACTGCCGCATGGACGACCTCCTGTTCCTGAACCGCCCGGTGCCGGCCGGAGCGGTGGCGGCGGAATACCGGCGCATGACGCGGGGCCACTGACCCCTCTCGCCGCCGGATCGTCCTTTCCTCACCTGTCACGCCAGCCCGAAGGGACCCGCATGGCGTCACGACGTACATACCGAAGGCACTGGGCGGCCGTGGCCGTCAGCGCAGCCCTCGCCCTGGGCGGTCTCGCCGCGCCCTCCCATGCCGACGAGCCCGCCGCGGCGACAGCCGCCCTGACCGACCCCATTCCGCAGAAGCCCGTTCAGTCCAGGACGGGTCTCGTCCTGCAGGAGTTCGCACAGTTCCCCAAGTCGGAACCCGTGCCCGCGCCGACGGATCCGCGCCTGATGCGCCATGCCCGGATCAACACCATCAACGAACTCCCCGACGGCTCGGGTCGGATGGCCACCCCCGACCTCAACGGCACGCTGTACCTCACCGATCCCGGAACCGCGACGCGCACCTCCGGAGGCACCCCGCGCCCCTACCTGGACGTGAAGGCGGCATTCCCGCACTTCTTCTCGGGCCGAGGCCTCGGTCAGGGCTTCGGGTACGCCGCATTCCACCCGGAGTTCGGAACGAACGGGCGCTTCTACACCATTCATACCGAGCTCGCCTCGCAAGCCACCGAGACGCCCGACTACCGGCAGGCCGGCACACTCACCTATCACGGCATCATCACCGAGTGGACCGCCGACGACCCCTCCGCGGCCGTCTTCCACGGCACCCATCGCGAGGTGCTGCGTATCGGCTTCACCGGCCAGGTCCACGGCATTCAGCAGATCGACTTCAACCCGACGGCAAAGCCCCACGACGAGGACTACGGCCTCCTCTACCTCGCGGTGGGCGACGGAGGCCAGGGCGTCGGCAACGGCGAGCCGCAGAACCTGACACTCCCGCACGGCAAACTTCTGCGAATCGATCCCACGGGCCGTGACAGCGCCAACGGCCGGTACGGCATCCCCGAGTCCAACCCGTTCGCCGGTGAGCCCGGTTCGCTCGGGGAGATCTACGCCATAGGTATGCGGGACCCGCATCGCTTCAGCTGGGACGCGGGCGGCAGCCACCGCATGTACCTCGGCCACATAGGCGAGCACGCCATCGAGTCGGTGTACGAGGTCAAGGCCGGCGACAACTTCGGCTGGAGCGAGCGCGAGGGCCCCTTCGCATTCGACAAGAAGGCCACCGACCCGTGCGCCCGCATCCTTCCCCTCCCCGCCGACGACGCCCAGTACGGCTACACCTATCCCGTCGCCGCCTACGACCACGACCCGGGTGCCGACTGGAACTGCCGGTCCGATGTGGGCCGCGCCATCGCCGGAGGCTCCGTCTACCGCGGCAAGGACGCGCCGGCGCTGCGCGGGAAGTACATCTTCGGCGACCTCGTCGACGGCCGGATCCTGGCCGCGGACACCCGCGACATGCAGCGCGGCGGCGAACTCGCCCCGCTCGAACAGCTGATGCTGTTCGACAAGTCCACCGGGAAGACGGTCACCATGCGCGATCTCGCCGGTGACCAGCGTGTCGACCTGCGCTTCGGCTCCGACCGCAGCGGCGGCCTGTACATCGTCTCGAAGGCCAACGGCAAGGTCTGGAAGGTGACCGGGACCCGGACCTTCGCCGACTGCGAGGTGGGCAACACCCCCACCACCCACACCACCGGGCCGGACAACTGGGCGCCGGTCACCCCGGCCAAGTGGGCGTACACCACACGGGAGACGATCATGACCGAGCCGGGCGTCGCCCGCCCGGGACCGCGCCGCCCCTTCGAGTACGCCGTCCTGACCGCGGGCCCGCGCTATTCCTCCGTCACCGTCGAGGCGGAGGTACGGATCGACACCCCCGTCGAGATCACCAACCGTGACGTCATCCTCATCTGGGACTATCAGTCGGACACCCGGTTCCAGTACGCACACCTGTCGAGCGACAACACCATCTACCCGCACAACGGTCTGTTCACCGTGAACGACGCCGACCGGCTGCGCATCGACGACCAGTGGAACGGAACCTACGGCGCGCCTCCGGCGATCAAGGACGAAGGATGGCACAAGGTGCGCCTCACCCACTGCGCCGACACCGGTGAGACCGCCGTCTACCTGGATGGCAGCCGCACCCCGCTGATCACGGCCACCGACCCGGTCTTCGCCTCGGGCCGGGTGGGTTTCGGATCCTTCGACAACGCGGGCCGCATCCGTCACCTGAAGGTGACGGGCGCTCGGGCCGGCGACTGACCTCGTGGGAGCGGGCCGATACCGTCGGCCCGCTCCCACGCTGTCACGAAAGCTCGAGGCTCGACGCGCACACGCGGTGAGGTCGTGCATCGAAAGTGGATCACGGGACTCGGTACGCCGAGACGGGTCATGTGGCTCGGTCGTGCGGTCGGGCGCCTGCGGCGAGAAGCACGGCGAGTCGACGGACACCTCTGGTTCGTCCAGGCGCGGCGGTGTGCCGGGGGGTGATCACAGGGTGCACGGACCACCCGACTGCTACGTCCGTGTTACGGAATTCGCGGGCGCGTGGTTCCATGCCGATTCGACGGGAGTCCTTCCACCTTTCGCCCGGTCGAATTCGCCGAGCAGACGCACACCGCCTGAAACGTCCCGGAAATCCCCTGTGCGTCAAAAGCTCTACGCTCGAGGAGGAAGCGGGGAGAAGCAGACGGGAGACGAGACTGTGGTCGGCGCCCCAGAACCTGAACCGAGCCCGCGCCGAGCGGGCCGCCTGCGCTCGGTGTCCGGGCAGGACGTACCGCTGCGCCACCACGTGGTGCACGGCTACCGCCGCGCATACCGGATCGCCGGAGACGGTCCCGTGATCCTGCTCATCCACGGCATCGGCGACTCCTCCGCGACCTGGGCGGATCTCATCCCCGACCTGGCGCGCAACTACACCGTCATCGCCCCCGACCTCCTGGGTCACGGGGCCTCCGACAAGCCGCGGGCAGACTACTCGGTGGCGGCATACGCGAACGGCATCCGTGACCTGCTGGGGGTGCTGGACATCGAGCGTGCCACCCTGGTCGGTCACTCGCTTGGCGGTGGCGTGGCCATGCAGTTCGCGTACCAGTTCCCCGAGCGGACCGACCGCCTGATTTTGGTGAGCACGGGCGGTGTGGGGCGCGAGGTCAACCCTGTCCTGCGGGCCGTGTCGCTGCCGGGCGCAGACCTCATGCTTTCCGCGCTGAGACTGCCCGGCATGCGCAGCCAGGTCGACCTCTTCACCCGACTGATCAAGCTTCTCGACACCGACCTGGGCCAGGATGCCGCAGAGCTGCTCAACGTGGTGGACGCCCTCCCCGACGCCACGTCGCGAAGCGCGTTCATCAGCACCCTGCGGTCGGTGGTCGACTGGCAGGGCCAGGTGGTGACCATGCTCGACCGCTGCTACCTGGCGGAGGGCATGCCCACGCTGCTCCTGTGGGGATCGCGGGACAGTGTGGTGCCGGTCCGGCACGCCTACCGCGCGCACGCGGCGATGCCCGGCAGCCGCCTGGAGATCTTCCATGGCGCGGGCCACTTCCCCTTCCACAGCGACCCCGCGCGCTTCCGCGCCCTGGTCGAGGACTTCGTGCGCACCACGGCCCCGGCCGACTGGAGCCAGGAACGGTGGCGGGAACTGCTGCGGGTGGGGCGGCCCGGCAGCGCGGAGGGGGAGCCGCTCTCCCCGCACCACCGGGCGCTGGAGCGCGATCGGCGCGAGGCGAGTGAGCGCAGCGCCACGTGAGGGTGGCGGGCTCCGAGCCCGCCCTTGCCGCTCGTACGTGAGGTCGTCGCACGCGCCCACCCCCTGGCGGGCCGAGCGCAGAGGTGCCGGCCTGGGCATCGGCCGGCCTCGTCCTCAACGACCATCCTCTGCGTCACCGCACCGGGAGTACCGAAGCCACCTGCGTGCTGTCCGCCGAGCAGCCCGACAACACGTACTTCAGGTTCAGCAGCGGGCGAACCGGCCGCAGGTGATGCGGCGTTCGTCGCCGTCTGCGCCGATCGCGTGAGTGCCGGCCGAAGCGATCGGTGTGCCGTGGCGGGGTGATGGAGACGAACGGTGAGTCGGTCCACAGGTCACCCGCGACTGCCAGGCCGCGCTGTACGGCTCCGAGTTGCGAGGTCACATGAGGGTGAATAACGTGGCATTCGGTCGCAATGCCCAGAAGGTGAACACCGGCATCTCAATGCCCCTTGTTTCCCACTTGAACCCGGGTTGAATAGTTCCCCGGGCCGCATGGGCTGCGTGCTGGATTTCGACTTCCGACGACGAGGAAACCGGTCGCCCGAAAATGCGGAAATGGCCCGAGGAGACATTCATGCCCGAGACGTCCCGATGGCTCTCGCGACGAAAGCTTCTTTTCGCCTCGGCCGCTGCGACGACCGCGGCAACCGCGGGAGCCTTCAGCCGGCTGCCCGAGAAGCCGGTCGGCCTGAACGGGAGCGAGAGTATCGAGAGCATCCGGTCATTCCACGTCGATGTTCCGGAGCCGGATCTCGCTGATCTTCGTCGACGGATCATTGCGACGCGATGGCCCGACCGGGAGACCGTCCGGGATCAGTCACAGGGCGTCCAGTTGGCGACCATGAAAGAACTCGCACGCTACTGGGGTACTGCCTACAGTTGGCGGAGGATCGAGGCAAGGCTGAATTCCTTGCCGCAGTTCCTGACCAAGATCGACGGGCTCGACATTCATTTCATTCACGTCCGCTCCCGGCATGCGAACGCGCTGCCGTTGATCTTGACTCACGGCTGGCCGGGATCCATTCTGGAATTCCTCAAGGTGATCGACCCGCTCACGAATCCAACCGCCCATGGCGGACGTGCGGAGGATGCCTTTCATGTCGTCATACCGTCGATGCCGGGTTACGGCTTCTCGCAAAGGCCGACGAGTGTCGGGTGGGGTCCCGACCGCATCGCGCGCGCCTGGGCCGTACTGATGGAGCGTCTGGGATACGAGCACTATGTTTCCCAGGGTGGTGACTGGGGGGCGGTAATCTCGGACAGGATGGCGATGCAGCAACCCGCGGGCCTGCTCGGCATCCACGTCAATTTCCCGGCCACCGTGCCCGCGGACATCGCGAAGAAACTCGCTTGCGGAGACCCGGCCCCGGCCGGCCTGTCCGTCGACGAGAAGCGGGCCTACAACAAGCTTGCTGCTTTTTACAAGACGGGCTCGGGCTACTCCGCCATGATGGTCACCCGTCCCCAGACTGTGGGGTACGGGTTGTCGGACTCGCCAGTCGGACTGGCCGCCTGGATGTACGACAAGTTCGCCGCATGGACGTACAGCAACGGCCATCCCGAGCGAGTGCTCACCAAGGACGAGATGCTCGACGACATCACGCTCTACTGGGTCACGAACACCGCGATCTCTTCCGCCCGCCTCTACTGGGAGAACAACGCCAACAATTTCAACGCCGTTTCGGTTTCCATCCCGGCCGCTGTCACAGTATTTCCTGGCGAGATCTACCAGGCGCCGTTGAGCTGGACGAAGCGTAGCTACCACGATCTCATCTACTTCAACAAGGCCCACAGCGGCGGTCACTTCGCGGCGTGGGAAGTGCCGGACATCTTCACCAACGAACTGAGGTCCGCATTCAGGTCGCTACGCCCCGGGGCGCAGGCGTCGTTCGGGAAGTGACCCGCTGGTCGGATTCGATCCAGTGGGCCGGTGGGTGCGGACAGTCGGCATCAGCGGCCGGCGTCGGTCAGTGGTTCCGCAATGCCGATGAAGTTCCCGGCCAGGGACCGGATACGGACCGACCAGCCCAGTGCTGTGAGGTGGTCCGTGAGGGTCCGGGCATCGTGGAACACCTTCACGATGCGGTACCGGCTGCCGTCGTCGAGCCGGCGCAGCGCCGTGGGGGTCGGCTGGTTCGTGAGGACCTCCTCGTATGCGGCTGCGGCGGGGCCCGTCGTCGATGAAGATCGCTCTGCCGCCGGGCGCGAGCGCGGCAGCGACGGTCTTCCAGAAGTCGGGCAACCGCGTCGGCGGGACATGGGAGAGCCAGAAGGCGAAGAACACGGTGCCGTAGCGTCGCGACGGCTGCCACTCGAACAGGTCGGCCTCGAGGAACTGGACGGTCGGGGAGGCGGTACGTGCACGAGCGAGGGCCAATACTTCGGCTGCCGCGTCGACAGCCGTCACCGAACGAGCCCGCGCGGCGAGCAGAGTGGTCCACTGGCCCGTTCCACAGGCCAACTCCAGCACATCCCCGGCAATCGGGAGCTCATCGACGACAGCCAGCAACCTCTGCAGGTCTTCGTACTCCGCATAGGGCCGGTCGTATTCGGCAGCACCGGCCCTGTAGTAGGCCATCTGTTCCGTCAGGAGAGCGTCGTCATCCAATGCAGGTTCCTCGCATCCGGGTTCGGTCAGAGGTGAGCACTCAGCTCGTCGGCTCGGTCGCCCCAGACACTGTCGGCCTTCACCTTCGGGCAAGGTCAAGAGTCATGGGGGCCTCCGTTTGTGGAGCTCCGCACGTGGGTGCTCCCGCGGATCCCGTGCGAATCGCCCGGCCGGATCGTGTCGATCACCTGACGGTGAGAGGGGGCAGCGGGGGCAGGGGTCGGGATGAGCGACTACGACAGGCCACGTCCAGAACGGCCCACACCGTCTTGCCGGGCCCGTCGATGCTCGGATACCAACCCCAGCGGTCGGTGAGTGCGGCCACCAGGAGGAGGCCGCGACGTCCGTCCAGGTCGGCGGACGGGTCGGCCAGGGCCGGGACGCTCTCGCCGCGTGAGTCGGTGACCTCCACGCGCAGGCTCGCGCCCTCGGCCGAGAGCCGGAGGCGGAAGTCGCGGCCGGGTGCGCGCCCGTGGCGTACGGCGTTCGCGCTGAGCTCCGCCACGATCAGCGTCAGCACGTCGTGGGCGTCGCTTCCGTAAGGGATTCCCCAGGCGTCGAGGCGTTCGCCGGCCAGGCGTCGGGCGAGACGGGCGCCGCGTGGGGTGGAACTGAAGTACATCGTGAAGTGGTGCCAGGGGAACAGGGGTTGACCGGTGCGGGTGAGACGTACGGGGAGTGGCTGCTTGCTCGTCATGCCTTCATGGTGACGTTCGGTGGCGTACCGTAACCATGGGTGACGCGCCGCCGGGTGGTGGTTGTACGCGACGGCGCGCGGTGTGTACGAGGCATGCCGCGTGACGAAGTCCGGGGCGCGGCGTTGGGTCGGTGAGGTGGTGGGGCCGATGGACTCTTCGAAACCGATGGAACAGGGCGAGCAGGGCCTACGGGATGGCGCCGGGACCCGGCCGGAGGGCGAACCGGGATCGGGCGTGGTGACCGCTTTCGGCAGGCAGCTGAAGCTGCTGCGGATTCGAGCGGGGATGGAGCGGCCCGAGTTCGGGGAGCGCGTGGGCTACGCGGGACAGTCGGTCGCGTCCTTCGAGCAAGGGAGGCGTATCCCGCCGCCGAGGTTTATCGACCGGGCGGACGAGGTGCTGGATGCCGGGGGCGTTCTCAAGGCGCTGAAGGAGGAGGTGGCGAGGGCTCAGTACCCGCCCTTCTTCCGGGACATGGCGCGCCTGGAGGCGGAGGCGGTCGAGCTGTGCGCCTACGACACGCATGTCGTCAAGGGGCTGTTGCAGACGGAGGAGTACACGCGGTCGTTGCTCGCCATGCGTCGCCCTCTGCTGGATGAGGAGACGATCGAGCTGCGCGTGTCAGCCCGTCTCGCTCGGCAGGAAATCTTCAACCGCTGGCCGGCGCCACTGCTCAGCTTTGTGCTCGAAGAGACCGTTCTGCGTCGTCCACTTGGTGGGAAGCCGGTGTTGCGAGGGCAGCTCGAACAACTGCTGCTCATCGGTCAGAAGCGCAACGTCGAGATCCAGGTCATGCCCCTCGACCGTGAGGACAACGCGGGCGTCGACGGCCCATTCACCGTCATCACGCGCAAGGGCGGCGAGCAGCTCACGTACATGGAGGTCCAAGGGCGAAGTAGCCTGCTGACGGATCGCGAAGAGGTCCGTCTCGCCGCCGCGCGCTATGGGATCATCCGGTCCCAGGCTCTCACTCCGCGCGAGACCCAGGGATTCGTCGAGAAGTTGCTGGGAGAGCTATGAACATCGCAGGGACCTCGGGTGTCGCTCAGGAACTCGCCTGGTTCAAGAGCAGCTACAGCGGCGCCGAGGGAGGCGACTGCGTAGAGGTGGCCGACGCCACCGGAGCCGTACACATCCGGGACTCAAAGGTCGCCGCCGGACCGGTCCTGACCGTCTCCCGCCATGCATGGGCCCGGTTCGTCGGAGTGGCCGTGGACAGGTCGGCCTGAGCCCTGCGCAACCCCGTGGGACCTGCCGCGCACCATCGGCGGCGGGTCCCGCGCGTATGTCAGGCCGCCGACCGTCGTCCGCGTCGTCCACGCCCTTCTCGCGGCGGATCATTCGCCACGCGGAGCGGCGGGCACAGTGGTTGTGGGTCCTTCCTCGCGAACATGGGCAATGTCCCTGATCCCTTAATCCCTCACCTTGCAAACTCAGGAGTTGAAGTCCCGCCCGGAAGCCCCGGGACGAACCGCCACGAGTGAGCGGGGCGAAGTCCCGTACCACCCAGGCAGGGTGGACTTTCGGTCAGTGCTCCGACATTCTGTGCGGACCTTGATCGCGGTTCGGCGTCGATCCGCGAGTCTGTCCGCGAGTCCGTCCTACGTGCACGAGGGGAACTCTCATGAGCTCGTCCCGCCTGCCCTCCCGCCGGATCGCCGTGATCTGCGCGGCCGTCGCGCTTGCACTCCCGCTCAGTGCCTGTAGTAGCAGTGGTGATGGCGCGACCGTCAAAGGTGCGAAGCTGATCAAGTCCGGCCAGATAACAACCTGTACGCACTTGCCGTACGCACCCTTCCAGTCCGAGAAGGACGGAAAGGTGGTCGGTTTCGATGTCTCGATGATCGATCTGGTCGCCGAGGACCTGGGTGTGAAGCAGGAAGTCGTGGACAAGTCGTTCGAGACGATCAAGACCGGTGCCGACCTCAATGCCAGTGTCTGTGACGTGGCAGCCGCCGGCATGACGATCACCGACGAGCGCAAGCAGAATCTGGACTTCTCCGACCCGTATTTCAACGCCACCCAGGCCCTGTTGGCCCGCAAGGGCGTCAAGGCGGCGTCCGTCGAGGACATCACCAAGCAGAAGCTCAAGCTCGGATCCCAGTCCTCCACCACCGGCGAGGACTTCGCCCATTCGCACGGCGCCGACCCGCAGTCCTTCGAGAGCTCCGATGCCGAGCTCAACGGACTGCGCACCGGCCAGGTCGACGTCATCGTGCAGGACTACCCGGTCGTGCAGAACTGGCTCAAGGACCCTGCCAACTCCGCCAAGTTCGAGATCGCGGGCAATCTCGACACCGGTGAGCAGTACGGCTTCGCGGTCCGCAAGGGTGGCAACCCCAAGCTTCTCGCGGCGATCAACCAGGCCATCAAGGACGCGAAGTCCGACGGCACGTACAAGAAGCTGTACGAGCAGTGGATCGGACCCATGCCGAAGGGTGCCGACGCCCAGTGACCACCCTGATCACAGGTAAGGACCGGGAGGAGGCGGCTGCGCGGCCCCGGATGTCGCCGCGACGCCGGCGCCGTATCTCCCGTGGGGTGCAGTACGCCGTCTTCGTGGTCGCCGTGGTGGTCGTGGGCGCGCTGGCCGACTGGCAGCAGCTCCAGGAGCAGTTTCTGGACCTGTCGGTCGCCCAGCGGCTCTTCCCCGAACTCATCACGGTCGCGCTGCTGAACACCGTGGTGTACACGCTGACCGGCTTCGGCGTCGGACTCGTACTGGGCCTCGTGGTGGCCCTGATGCGGCTGTCGTCCGTTGCGCCGTACCGCTGGCTCGCGATGGCGTACATCGAGTTCTTCCGCGGCCTGCCCGCCCTGCTGATCTTCATCTTCGTCGGGGTGGGTGTCCCGCTCGCCTTCCCGGGGCTTGTCTTCCCCGGGGAGACCTACGGGCAGGTCGCCTGCGCCCTGGGCCTGGTCTCCGCCGCGTACATGGCGGAGACCATCCGGGCGGGCATCCAGGCCGTACCGCGCGGCCAGCTGGAGGCGGCGCGGACACTGGGCATGTCGCACGCCACCGCGATGCGGTCGATCGTGATCCCGCAGGCATTCCGGATCATCGTGCCGCCGCTCACCAACGAAATGGTCCTGCTCTTCAAGGACTCCTCGCTGGTGCTCTTCCTGGGCGTCACACTGCAGCAGCGTGAACTCACCAAGTTCGGGCGCGACTTGGCCAGTACTACGGCCAACACCACCCCCATTTTCGTCGCGGGCCTGTGCTACCTCCTGGTCACTGTCCCGCTCGGCTATCTCGTACGGCGCCTCGAGGCCCGTCATGCACAGGCGAGGTGATCACGGGATGGCGGACATGACTGCGGCGATCGAGATCCAGGGGCTGCACAAGTCGTTCGGCGACGTCGAAGTGCTGCGCGGTATCGACTTCACTGTCGCGCCCGGCGAGGTCGTATGCGTCGTCGGCCCCTCGGGGTCGGGGAAGTCGACCCTGCTTCGCTGCGTGAATCTGCTGGAGGAGCCGACCAGCGGCACGGTCACCGTCGGCGGTGTCGACATGACCGATCCGGACATCGATCTGGACGCGATGCGGCGACGGATCGGCATGGTCTTCCAGCAGTTCAACCTCTTTCCGCATCTGAACGTCCTGGACAACCTGACGATCGCTCAGCGCCGCGTTCTCGGACGAGACGGGGAGGAAGCCGGCCGCATCGCCCGGGAGAACCTCGCCAAAGTCGGCTTGGCCGACCGCGAGGACAGCTTTCCCGCCCAGCTCTCCGGCGGCCAGCAGCAGCGTGTGGCCATCGCGCGGGCACTGTCGATGGGACCCGGGCTGATGCTCTTCGACGAGCCGACCAGCGCGCTCGACCCCGAACTGGTGGGCGACGTACTGGGGGTCATGCGGACCCTGGCCGACGAAGGCATGACGATGCTTGTCGTCACCCACGAGATGGGCTTCGCCCGCGACGTCGCCGACCGCGTGGTCTTCATGGACGACGGCCGAGTGGTGGAGGAGGGCACCCCGGAGGATGTACTGGTCCGGCCGGAGCACCCCCGGACCAAGGCCTTCCTCGCCCGGGTACTGCACCCGGACGCCGTGCAACCCGAGGCCTGACACATCCGTACGGGTCTCCGCTGGAGCCGCGACTCACCGCCTCGTCACGAGCAGGGGGAGAGCCGCGGCAGGTGGGGCCGCAGCCGCACCGTACAACGGCGGTGGGCATTGATCGCGGGTTGCCTCGCGACGGAGACAGCGAGCCTGCCCGTACGTGGGGCCCGGCTCCAGGGCTGGAGGCACCGGCGCTCGGGAGAGCCACAGTTCACGATCACCGCGCGGATCGCCTGGTCTCACGTCTGAGCGACGAAGCCCAAGAAGCGCGACCAGCTGAGTGACCCCACGGCGAAGGCCGTTCGTCCCAGGTCCTTCGAGTCGCGGACGAGTACCGCATCAGCAGAAGCCGCGACCTCCATGCACTCGCCACCCTCGTTGGAGCTGTACGAGCTCTTGATCCAAAGAAGATCGGCTGGCCTCGATCCCCTACGAGAGCGCCGGCGACTGGCTGCCCGGCTGCTTCGGTCAGTCCTCGTCAGGTACGGCCTCGGCCCCGTCGCGCCCGCGCATGCGGATGAAGATTGGGTTGGAGGCAGCGGAGGTCTCCTCCAGGCTGTCGGCCTCCGCCGTCCTCCCCTCAGCCCGGAGCACGCGGATCACATCGTGGGTCACAGCCGCCTCGTTCCACTCGTAGGAGCCGGACCGGTAGATGTCGAGTGCCGCTTCAAGGTCGGCGTGTGCCTCCGGGTACCGGCCGAGTTCCCGATAGGCAACGCCGCGGAGATGCCGGGCCATGGAGCCGGCGTAGGCATCTCCTGCTCGCTCAGTTACTTGGATGGCGTGGGTGAGCGGTTCGACGGCTGCCTCTGACTGACCGGCCTTGATGTGGAGCCACCCGATGTCCCGCTGCGTGTGCGCCTGCCACATCTCGTCGCCGACCTGCTCGAAGAGGCTCAGCGCGGTCCTGGCCGTGGCCGTGGCCTCGTCGAGGCGTCGCATGCCGGCCAGGACGCGGATCCGGGCGTTGGTGACGCGCCCCACCCAGTGCCTCTCACCCATCGGCCCGAAGATCTCCTCAGCCCGGTCGTAGCGCTCTCGGGCGTCCTGGCGTCGGCCGAGAAGGCGGTAGATCTTGCCGAGAGCGTAGAGGCCGGCGCCTTCCCACCTGCGGTCGTTGAGCACCCGGAAGTCGTGAATGGCGGACTCCAGCAGGGGAGCCGCCTCCTCGGGACGGCGTAGATATCCGAGGGTTTCCGCCAGGGTGCGCCGTAGACGGGCCTGGGCCCTGAGATCACCGGTGCGTTCGGCCAGCCGTAGTGCCTCCCTCTGGCTCTGCTCCGCCAGTTCGGGACTCCCGCGCCACCTCTGGAACTCGCCCAGTTTCTCGAGTGAGTTGAGGAGGTGCCACGCGTCATCGGACGTACGCAGTTGCTCCGCAGCTGTGGTCATGTGGTCCAGGGCTACCCGGAAGTCCCTCTTCGCCGCGTACCCGCGAGCGACAACCATCTCGTCCCGGGCCCTCCCGACCGGGTCGGCGCTGTCGTCCGGTTCGTCAAGGTCAAGTAGCGTCAGCGCGGTGTCCGGCGCACCTTCGGCCACGGCCGCCGCAGCGCGGGCACGGCGCAGGCTGGCGATCACGCGCGGCCGCGTCTCGGTCGGCGTCGCATCGAACAGCCAGTCCGCAGAGCCGGGGGGAAGGTTGATGTCGTCGAGGAAGTAGGACAGCGCTTCCCCGATCTCGGCTGCCTCGGGGTACATGTCGAGGCTCCTGGCGCGGCCGATGGCCCAGCGAAGCCGTTCCTGCTCAGCGGACACCCAGCCGGCGGCCGACTCCCGGCGCAGATCGTTGATCCTCTCGGCGGACACTTCCGCACCGAGTTCCGGCGCACGCTGCGAGGCCAGGCTGACCGCGGCCTCACGGTATGCCTTGACCAAGCGGACCTCGTGCTGGCGCCGCTCCTCCGGCGGCAGCAGCTCGTACTGCTCGGCTGCGAAGACACGGACCAGATCGTGGACGCGATAGCTGGTACCCGCCTCCTCGTTCCCCTGGGCCTCCATCAGACTGACCTCGATCAGCTCGTCGCATGTCGCGAACGCCCCACGGGCGGTGCCAACGTGCTCGAAGTGCCAGTCGCTGAGCCTACCGACCGGCAGCGTGGCGATCAGACCGAACGCGGCCCGGGTGGTCTCCTCAAGGTCCCGGTAAGTGAGCATCAGGCATGCGTGCAGACTGTCGTCCTCGAAGACGAGTTCCCTCAGGCGGAGCTTCTCGTCCTCCAGCCGCGCCCGCATGCGGCTCAGGCTTAGGTCAGGACGTTGTGCCAGCTTCGAACCGACGATGCGTAGGGCCAACGGGAGCCTGCCGCAGAAGCGGGTGATCTGCAGGGCGACTACGGGGTCACTGGTGATGCGCTCGCGGCCGGCGTAGTGGGCCAGCACGTCCAAGGCCTCGCTCTCGTCCGGCAGCGAGACCGGCAGGGCCTCACGCAGGGCGACACCGGAGAGCGGCTTCCGGCTGGTGATCAGGACTGAGCATCCCGCGCCCACTGGCAGGAGTGGCCGCACCTGTTCGGTGTGGTGGGCGTTGTCCAACACGATCAGTAGCCGCTGGTCGTTGGTGAGGCTGCGGAGGAGGGCGGCCCGGCCGTCGACGTCCGCCGGCAGATCGTCACGGGCGACATCGAGGCTGAGCAGGAGGTGCTCCAGCGCCTCACTACTGGTCTTGGGGGTGTGGCCGTCGCCCTGAAGGTTGACGTAGAGCTGGCCGTCGGGATAGGAGTCCTTCACTCGGTGTGCCGCATTGAGGGCGAGCGTGGTCTTCCCAACGCCTGCCGCGCCGTGCACGACGACGATCTTCGCCTGGCTCTCCGTGACGCCTACCGGCAGAGAGCCACGGGTTGGAGCGGGCACATCCCTAAGTAACGTCAGTAGTCCGCCCAGGAGGGATTCGCGCCCCACCAAGGGCTCCACCCTGTCCAGCTGATGCCGCCGGGTCCGGTCCGATGCCACCACACGTACGGACTCCTCCTGCCGGGCCTTGACCACCTGATAGGCCACGAGGGAGCCGGCCGCGAAGGTAGCGCCGATGGACATCACCCTGGCGGTCGGCTCGGCGAAGACATTGAAAATGAGGTCGCCGGTCGCGCTCAGAGCAGCGGCACTGAAAGCCGTCCCTGCCAGGAGAATTGTGTTGCGACGCGAACTGATCTGCTCCGCCATGCTCATCCCCCACAAGGTTGGCGTGGCCCGATGATGCCATGGCGACGAAGGCGGCGACCAGTGTGGGCGAGGCGAAGATCCGCGCACGCTGGACCGGGCAAAGAGTGGACCTGTCCTTTCCGGGTCGCTTTCCCGGACACGAGGTCAGGGGCTGTCCGAAGACAGCCCCTGGCCTCGTGCTTGCTACTTCCGCAGCTCGACCGTGAAGCCGCGACCCGTGGAGACGGACGGTGTCCTGATCTCCGTGATCCCGGTTGCGGGGTCCGTGTACCAGCCGGAGTCGGCCGAGGCGAGTGACGTCGCCGAGGTCAGTCGCTGGAGGCGGCTGCCGTTCATGACGACCTGCGACGGTGCGTCCTTGCCGTGGACGGTGAAGCGGTACGACCTGGCCGCCGGCTTCCCTTCGTAACGCCCCACACTCGCACCGACCTTGATGGTGGTGCTCGCCTTGCCGTGGGTGGGTGCCTGCACGTGTACCTGTTGCGTCGCCGAGGCGCCCCCGGTGAACTTGCGGGTCACACCGTCGTCCTCGTACAGGGTGTACGTGCTGGGGGCCTGCGGGTACAGGTCGTAGTCCAGTTCGTGCCGGTCCCGGGTCTGCCAGGACGTCGTGCCCTTCGGCCACATCGGCACGATGGAGCCGCCCTTGACGAACAGGGGCAGGGTGTCGATGGGTGCGTGGTAGCCGTTGACCGTGGTCGGGCCCTGGTACGTCTTCCCCGTCCAGTAGTCGGTCCAGGTGCCCTTGGGCAGGTAGATACCGTTGCGGGTGTCGGAGTCCTCGTAGACCGGGACCACCAGGAAGTCGGAGCCCGCCAGGTACTCGTACTTGGCGTTCGCGCCCAGGGTCTCGGGGTCGTCCGGGTACTCCAGCCACAGCGGGCGCACCGAGCCCACGCCGGTCTTCGCGGCCTCGGCGGACAGGGTGTACAGGTACGGCAGCAGCCGCTCCCGCAGCTGGAGGTACTTGCGGTTGATGGAGGTGTACGGCTCGCCGTCCACCCACGGCTGCTGGTTGATCTTCTTCTTGGTCGTCAGGTCCGTCGCCCAGCCATCCATCGTCATGAGGGCGGGGAGGAACGACTTGGCCTGCAGGTCACGGGCGTACATCTTGGCGTCGTGGCGGTAGATGCTGCCGACGTCGCCGGTGTTGTACGCGATACCGGACATGGTGGCGCCGGCGTAGGTCGGGATCTGCCAGCGTACGAAGTCCCAGGAGAGGGACTGGTCGCCGCTCCACAGGACGCCGCAGCGCTGCGCGCCGGCCCAGGAGACGGGCAGCCAGACGAAGCCGCGGGCGTCGCTGTTCTCCTCTATGCCGGACTTGGCCTTGTCGCAGGCGTCCAGCGCCATGCCGTATCCCTGGCCGACCCAGGCGACGTCGAGCTTCGCGACCCGCTGGCCCCTCTTCACCTGATCGGCGAGCTGGTCGAGGCCGTTCTGGGTCCACAGGCCCAGCTGGGCGTTGTGGTCCTGGAGGCCCTTGGCGGTCTCCGGCAGGTTCTCGTAGCCACAACCGTAGCCGTCGTTGACGAGCATCCAGCCCAGCGGAATCTGGTTCTGCGTATAGCCGTCGGCGACCTTCAGGGCGTCCAGGGTGTGGCGCTCGCCCTGGTTGGCGTTGTGCAGATAGCAGTCGGCGTCGCCCGGTTCGAGGCCGTACACCGGTGGCATGAACGGCTTGCCGACCAGGGCGGTGTACTTGCCGATCACCTGCTTCGCGTCACCGATGAAGTAGTACGCGTCGAGGCGTCGCTCCTGCTGGCCGGTCTGGACCGGGGAGCCGAAGTGGTAGACGCCGGGTGCGAAGGTGTTGCGGTAGACGCCGTAGCCGGCACTGGAGAGGTAGAAGGGCTGGGAGTTGTTGTAACCCCCCTCGTTCCAGTTGGTGTTGTTGGCCACGTAGACCGTCTTGTCGCGGTGGGAGAAGCTGCCGTTCTGTTCGCCGCCGCCGAAGAACTGCTCGTCCGCGCCGCGCTCCAGGCTCTGCCGCATACCGCCGGTGGACCAGCGCAGCGGCTTGTCCTCCTGCCAGATCCGGGTGCGGTTGTCGGCCTTGTAGAGGCCGAAGCGCAGCGGCTTCTTGTAGACGCGCAGGACGGCGTCGGGGGAGCGGATGCCGTAGTAGTCGCCCTTGTCGAAGGTGCTGGTGTGCTTCTGTACCGCGGGCTGCTGGCGGATGATCGCCGAGCCGGCCGGGTCGGCGAACTCACCCGAGGGGGAGGCCTGGAGCCGGAGTTGGCCACCCGTCAGGAAGTCCGCCTTCGCCTTGAGCTCGCCGGCCTCGACGGAGTAGCTGCCGTGGCCCCCGCTGAAGGAGGTCAGGTTGCCCGAATCGGTGGTCTCCGGCAGATAGGCCTTGCCCGTGAACGAGTTGTCGGTGACGTCGTACGGCACGACGACCACGTGGTACGTCCCGTGCGCCCGGGGGACCACCGCGGCCTCGGGGTCGGCCGTGCCCGCGCTGGAAGCGACCTGCTTGCCGGCGGAGTCGTAGATGTACATGTCGAAGTCCTCGGCGGGCTTCTGCCACTCGATGGAGATCGGCACACCGCCCTCCGGGTTGTCGTCCCAGTAGCCGTCGGGAGTCGACACGGTGAGGTCGAACCGGTCGCAGACCTTGTTGTCCGGGTCCTCGGCGGCGGGCGGACAGTCGGTGGGGCTGCCGACCGTTCCCTTGGGATAGACCGGGCTCTGCCACGTCACGCTCTTGTGGGCGTCATCGAGCACGGCGCTCGCGGGAGTCGCCGCGTGGGCGGGTCCGGCGGGGGCGCCGAGCAGAGTGGCGGCCAGGGCGGCGGCAAGTCCTACCGCGGCCAAGGCCGGCTGGCGGGCCCGGTGGTGAAGTCTTCGCACGGGATACATCCCTCCGGACTGAATGTTTGTAAATGCTTGAACATGCGTCAGATCGCGCAACTTCTCGCGCGAGGATTCACCATTACGCAGGTGCATGTCAACGGGTGGTTGCCGGTCCGGTGCGACTCGGAGGGTGTCGTGATCAAAAATGTGGAGAGAGTGATCGGGATTGGCATCGAAGTTTCACTCCGCATCCCTATAGTGGTGCCGCGTTGATCGTGGGTACGCAACGCGAGTCGCCGCCGCCGAAGGAGTCAGCTCGATGACGCGCCCCTCAATCGCCGATCCCGCGTCCTCTGAACCACTGGGCCGCGGCTGCCCCGTTCAGCACGGCGCGGGCGCAGTGCCCCTCAGCGGCCCCGAGTTCCATACCGAGCCCCAGGCCCTCTACCGCACCATGCGGCGCGATCACGGTCCCGTCGTGCCCGTCGAGCTGCCCGGCGGGTTCCCCGCCTGGCTGGTCATCGGCTACCGGGAACTCCACCAGGTAACCAGCGACGGCGAGTTGTTCCCCCGGGACGTCGGTCTCTGGAACCAGTGGGAGCACATCCCCGAGGACTGGCCACTGCTCCCGATGGTGGGGCGCCCGATGCCGTCGATCTACTTCACCGCGGGCGCCGAGCACCGCCGCCACGCCGAAATGGTGGGCGCCGCCCTGGAGGGCGCGGATCCGTTCGAGATCCGGCGCCACTGCGAGGAGTTGGCGGACAGGATCATCGACGGCATCTGCACGCGCGGCGCGGCCGATCTGGTCGCGGACTTCGCCGAGCCGCTGCCCGTACTGGTCCTCGCCCGGCTCGTCGGCTTCCCCGACGCGGAAGGAGCGGACATCGCCCGGGTGCTGAAGGATTTGGCCGACGGCGGGCCCGAGGCACAGAGCGCGTATGCGAGGTTCGGCGAGCACATGCAGCGGCTGGTCGCGGCCAAGCGGGCGGTGCCCGGTGACGACGTGACCACGCGGATGCTGGCGTACCACGAGCCCTTCACCGAGGAGGAGTTCGCCCTCGACCTGATGGCCATCACGGCCGCCGGGCATCTGACCACGGCCGACTGGATCAGTAACTCGCTGCGCCTGATGCTCACCGACGACCAGTTCGCCGACTCCCTCTCCGGCGGCCGGCACAGTGTCGCCGAAGCGATGAACGAGGTCCTCTGGGAGGAGAGCCCGACCCAGATCCTCGCCGGTCGCTGGGCGGCCCGGGACACCCGGCTCGCCGGCCGGTCGATCCGGGCCGGGGACATGCTGCTGCTCGGCCTGGGCGCGGCCAACTCCGATCCGCATGTACGGCAGCATCTCTCCACCGGCCACCCGTCCGGCCAAGGTGGCAACAGTGCGCATCTGGCGTTCAGTTACGGCGAGTACCGCTGCCCGTTCCCCGCCCAGGAGATCGCCGAGACCATCGCGCGTACCGGAATCGAGGTGCTCCTCGACCGGCTGCCCGATCTCGCCCTGGCGGTTCCCGCGCAGACACTCGTCCGGCGGCAGTCCGCCTTTCTGCGCGGGATGGAATCGCTGCCCGTCCGGTTCAGCCCCGTACGTACGACAGGAGACTTCTCGTGAACTGCCCTCACGCCGCTGCCCGCGAGGCAGCCTCGGCCGGCGCGACCGTGGTCATCGACCCCATGGTGCAGGACCTGGACGGTGAGACGGCGCGGCTGCGCGACGCCGGACCACTCGCCAGGATCGAGCTGCTCGGTGTGCCGGCCTGGACCGTCACCCGGCATGCCGAGGCCCGCCAACTGCTCGTCGACCCACGCCTGGTGAAGGACATCGACGCGTGGGGGCTCTGGCAGAGCGGGGCGGTGACCCACGCCTGGCCGCTGATCGGCATGATCGATGCCGGGCGCTCCATGTTCACCGTGGACGGCGAGGAGCACCGGCGGCTGCGCACCAAGACCTCCCAGGCGATCACACCACGCCGCCTCGAAGCGATACGCCCGGACATCGAGAAGTTCACCGAGGAGCTGCTGGACGCTCTGGCCGAACAGGGCAAGGACGGCGTGGTCGACCTCAAGTCTGTGTTCGCGCAACCACTGCCGATGCGGGTGGTCGGCATGCTGATGGGCGTCGAAGAGTCCGAACACGCCATGCTGACGAAGAAGTACAAAGTCTTCTTCTCCATGCTCACCCCGCACGAGGAACGGATGGCCCTGCTCGCCGAGCTGGACGTCTTCTACGCCGGACTCGTCCGCGAGAAGACCGCTCGGCCCACGGACGATCTCACCAGTGCGCTCATCCTTGCCGAGGAGGGCGGGGACCCGCTCACCGAGGAAGAGGTGGTCGGCAATCTCAAGGCCATGGTGGCGGCAGGGCACGAGACCACCATCGGGCTGATCCTCAATGCGGTACGGGCCCTGCTCGCCCACCCCGACCAGCTGCGCAAGGTCCTCGACGGCGAGATCCCGTGGGAGACGGTGATCGAGGAGACGCTGCGCTGGGACACCCCCACCACGCATCTGCTGATGCGGTTCGCCACGGAGGACATTCAGGTCGGCGACAGCGTGATCGCCAAGGGGGAGGGTGTCGTCATCTCCTACCGGGTCATCGGCCGTGACGTCGAGCAGCACGGACCGGATGCCGACGCCTTCGACATCACCCGGCCGACCCCGATCCGCCACATGACCTTCGGCCACGGCCCGCACATCTGCCCGGGAGCGGCACTCTCACGGGTGGAGGCCGGGATCGCTCTCCCTGCGCTGTTCGGGCGCTTTCCCGGGCTGCGACTTGCCGTGCCGGACGAGGAGATCCGCAAGCTGCCGGTGATGACGCAGAACGATATGGAAGCCTTCCCGGTTCTGCTGAACGGATGAGTCACGACGGGGGCCGCGGTGTCGAGCGGTCCCCGTACGAGCGCCTTCTCACCCGGCCGGAGGAGGCGCGGCTTGCAGGGAATGGGCTGATACCGGCGTTACTTGGTCAGGGACTCCTCACACCTGAAGCTCGCGCCGTCGGTGGCCGCGGGCGGCGTGCGGGACGGGCACTTCCTGGGGCGCCCCGTTGGCGGTCAGCCGTACGCGCGTGCAGGTCGCGGCGGTGTGACGATGCCGGGTGGTGCCACGACGGACACAACGAAACGCGGCGGCGAACTCCGGGGGCGCTGGTCCACGCCGAGCCGGCCGCCCACTCGACGCGCGATCATTCGCACCTGCCCCCGGCCTCGCGGTTCGACGTGGAACAACTTCCTGTGGCCGTTCCTCGTGACCACCGACCCGAACGGTATGACGCTGCCCGTCGGACTGGTCAACGTCCAGACCTCGTACGGACTCCGGTATGCGCAGATGATGGCGTCCGTCGTCATCGCCGGGCTGCCCCTGCTGATCGTCTTCGTGCTCTTCCAGCGCCAGATCGTCCGAGGGGTTGCGCACACGGGTCTCGCAGGGCAGTGACGCAGTGCCGGGTCCGCCCGGCGGCCGTCGGCCCGCAATCGCCGGACCGGCTCGAACCCGAGCCGGTCCGGCGATTGCGTGACCGGACGCCGTAGGCTTCCCTGGCCGCTCCACGTCAGGCAGTCGAAGCGCTTCGACAAATGCTCTGGACTCGCTGGGTGACTCAGTCTAGGCTCGCTCTGGCCGTACACGTCGCAGGCGAGTAAGTCGGAATCGAAGCGCTTCGCCAACCCTTTCGCCACGTGTCAGCGCCTGTGCCGGAATCCGCCGTCGTCCTGTGATGGAGAGCCGAATGGTCACCCTTGCCGAGGTCGCCCAGCATGCCGGAGTCTCCGCGAGCACGGTGAGCTATGTCCTCAGTGGGAAGCGGTCCATCTCCATGTCCACCCGGGAGCGGGTGGAGCGAAGTATTCAGCAACTCGGATACCACCCCAACGCCGGAGCCCGCGCGCTCGCCAGTAGTCGGTCCAACATCATCGCACTCATGGTGCCGCTGCGCACCGACATGTATGTGCCCGTGATGATGGAGATCGCCATCGCCGTCGCCACCACAGCACGCGCGCACGGCTACGACGTTCTGCTCCTGACCGGGGAGGAAGGTCCGGCGGCCGTTCGACGGATCGCGGGCAGCTCCCTTGCCGATGCCATGATCCTGATGGATGTGGAACTGCACGACGAACGCCTGCCGCTGCTCCTGGAGACCGACCGGGCCGCCGTGCTGATCGGTCTGCCCGCCGAGACCGAAGGGCTGACCTGCGTGGACCTCGACTTCGAGGCCACCGGGGCGCTCTGCGTGGAGCACCTCGCCGGGTTCGGCCACCGCGAGATCGCGGTGATCGGGGAGGCGGCCGCGGTGTACGAGCGGCACACCGGCTTCGCCGAGCGGACGATGGACGGCGTGCGGGCGAAGGCGCAGCAGACCGGGGTGCGGGTGCTGCACCGGCCCTGCGACGGCGGGTACGCGGCGATGGAGCGGACGCTGGCCCGGATCTTCGACGAGCGGCCGGGCACCACCGGGTTCATCGTGCAGAACGAGTCGGCGGTCGAGCCGCTGCTCAATCTGCTGCGTCAGCAGGGGCGCGCGGTGCCCGAGGACGTGTCGGTCGTCGCCATCTGTCCCCAGCAGCTGGCCTCCGAGGCTTCCGTACGGCTCACCTCGGTCGCCATACCGGCACAGGAGATGGGGCGACGCGCCGTCGAACAGGTCGTTGCGAAGCTCGGCGGCCGTGGCACGGACGAAGTCGAGCTGCTGGCGCCGGAGCTGACGGTTCGGGCGAGCAGCGGTCCCGCCCCCGTACGCTGACAGCACGCGGCGAACGAGCCGGCCCCGCGAGGGGCCGGCTCCTTCCTGTGCGGGTCAGCTCGACGAGACGCTGAACCCGTTCGTCGAGAAGTCCAGACCGCCGGGCGACGACGTGATCTCGTAGCCGAACTGGACGTCGCCGATGGTCTCGTTCCCCCACCAGCCCTTGGTGTCCTTGATCCACTTCAGGATCGGAAGGATGTTCACCGTGCCCGAGGAGGAGTCCGAGGTCCGCAGGAACGAGAAGACCTGGTTGGACCCGTTGTCGCCCTTGTAGACGGTCCAGGTGTGACCGCCGAGCGTCACCGTTCCCTGCGAGGTGCCGAGCGCGCCGACATCGCCGTTGTAGTTGACCCAGAGCATCACTTCGTAGTCGTAGTCGGTGTCCCAGATGTCGTACGACGTGTTGTAGTCACCGGTCGACGGGACGGTGACGTTGTAGCTGCTGGTGAGCGATGCCAGCGAGGTGATGGACTTGCCGACGACCTTCTTCGCGTTGGGGTATGACTTGATTCCGCCGGTGTCCGGGTGGTTGGCCCAGACTCCCCAGTTGCTGGAGGAGTTGACCCAGATGGTCTGGGCGCCCGCGCCGGAACCCCAGATGTTGTTGTAGAGGGTGTAACCGTCGCCGGTGGTGTAGTTGCCCCACTGGCCCGAGGAGGACCAGATCGCGGCCTGGGCAGGTGCGGCGGCGAAGCCGATCAGCGCGGCGACCGCGGCCGCCGGTGCCAGTACGAACCTGCTGAGGATGCGTCGTGCCATGGTGTCCCTTCCATGGTGCGGGGAGTTGGGGTGGGGGGATGTGCTAACGCGGCCTCGGAGTGAGGACGCGGTCCACGCCGGCCGTCAGGTCCAGCAGGGCAACGGGAGTTCCGGCGGAGGTCTCGGTGGGGGCTCGGCAGGGAGGAAGGCGTCCTCCCAGCGGGCCGCGGGGCGCGGCTCCCACGTGCCGTCGCGGCCCGGGGCGCCGGCCTCCGTACCTGCGGCGGTCACAGGATTGCGCCGCGCAGCACGGCCACGCCGTAACGGCCCAGCTCCACGGAGCCGTTGACCGCCGCCCCGGTCAGCAGATCCACCTGCGCACCGGGCACCGGTACGGTGACGCTGCTCCGGCCGTGGTGCAGCAGGAACAGCAGATCGCCGCGGCGGACGGCCTCCACACCCTCGGGCAGCCCGGTCAGCACGGGCGCCGCCCCCGCCTCGGCCGCCACCCGGCCGAGCAGGGCGCGCAGCGCCTCCGGTTCGGGCAGCGTCGAGACGTAGTACGCACGGTCGTTGCGGACTACGGCAGGCAGCCCGTCCAGCTCGCCGCCCCGGTACGCGGAGACGACCTCCGCCCCCGGATCCGCTTCCAGCTCCTCCGACCAGACCGAGGCCCGGAAGCCGTCGCACTCCACCGTGGTGTCCGCGTCGAGCGGCCACCACTCGTGGAGCGTACGGATGCCGCACAGCTCACGCAGCCGCACGTCCATGCCGCCCGGCCTGATCCGGTCGTCCGCGTCGGCGATCCCGCTGAAGAAGCCACAGACGAGAGTCCCGCCACCCCGTACATAGGCGACCAGGTTGTCGATCGCGGCATCCGTCAGCAGATACAGCTGTGGAACGGCCACCATCCGGAACCCGGTCAAGTCGCGCTCGGGGCGGGCGAATTCGGTGCCGATGCCGGACTCCCAAAGGGCCCGGTGCCAGCTCTGCACGATTTCCGTGTAGTCGAGGAGCCTGGACGGCCTGCCCTCCTGGGCGCCCGCCCACCAGGAGTCCCAGTCGTGCAGGATCGCCACCTCGGCCGGCACGTCCGCACCGCTCACCGCCGCCCCGATCGCCCCCAGTTCCGCGCCGAGCCGCTTGACCTCCCGGAACGTGCGGCCGTTCTCACCCGCATGCGTGATCATCCCGGAGTGGAACTTCTCCGCGCCCTGACGGGACTGCCGCCACTGGAAATAGCAGACGGCATCGGCGCCGCGCGCCACCGACTGCAGCGACCAGAGCCGGTTGAGGCCGGCCGGCTTCGGATGGTTCACGCCCCGCCAGTTCACCGGTCCCGCGGCCTGTTCCATCAGCATCCACGGTCCGGCCGCCTGGGAGCGCGTCATGTCGGCCAGCATCGCGTTGTACTGGGCGGCCTGCGGATCCTTCGGGTCCGGATAGCTGTCGACGGAGACGATGTCCTCCTGGGCCGACCACGCCCAGGCGTCCTGCCCCGACCACAACGGCATGAAGTTGGTGGTCACCGGAATGTGCGGGGTGTGCCGGGCGACGATGTCGCGCTCGGCCAGGTAGCACTCCAACAGTGCGTCCGACGTGAACCGCTTGAAGTCCAGCACCTGCGTCGGGTTCTTCATGTACTGCGCCTTGCGCGGGGGCAGGATGTGCTCCCACGTGTCGTAGCGCTGGCTCCAGAAGGCCGTTCCCCAGGCCTCGTTGAGAGACTCGACAGAGCCGTAGCGGCCGCGCAGCCACCGGCGGAAGTGCGCGGCGGTCCCGTCGCACCAGCAGTGCGTGCAGTACTCGTTGTTGATGTGCCACACGGTCAGCGCCGGATGATCCGCGTACCGCGCCGCCAGGTCCTCGGTGAGGGACGCCGCGTAACGCCGGTAGACCGGCGAACTCGCGCAGAACTGCTGCCGCGATCCGTACCAGACGACCGAGCCGTCCTCGCCGCGCGGCAGCGTCTCCGGGTGCTCCGCCCCCATCCACGGCGGCGGGGACGCGGTCGGTGTGGCGAGCACGACCCCGATGCCGTGGGCGTGCATCAGGTCCATCAGACGGTCAAGCCAGCCGAATTCCCGTGCGCCCGGGCGTGGTTCGATCTTCGCCCAGGAGAACACCCCGAGGGTGACGGAGTTGACCCCGGCGTCCTTCATCAGCCGTACGTCGTCCTCCCACACCTCCTCGGGCCACTGCTCGGGGTTGTAGTCGCCGCCGAAGAGGATGCGGCCACGGGCTGCGTCGCGCAGGGACGGCATGGACTTCTCGTTCCTCATTCCGGGTCCGCGTACTGGATGCCGCGGCCGTTGGTGCCCAGGTAAACACGGCCGTGGACGCGGGGGTCACCCGTGATCACTTCGCCGGTCCAGCCCCACTGATGGCTGTCGTCGTTGATCCGGACCCAGGTGGCGCCGGCATCGTCCGAGCGCAGCACCGCCACCCCGTCGAAGGTGGCGGAGACCCGCCCGGTCTGGAAGATCGCCGGGTAGGAGTCACGGACCCGGCGACCGGACTTCCCGGGGCCGGCCGGCGCGGCCGCGCCGAAGCCCAGTGCGTGCGAGGCCTGGCAGCCCGCCACAGCGCTGAAGGTCAGGCCGCCGTCCGTGGACCGGAACAGTCCGTTGTCCTTTGCCGACAGCCACAGGTCACCGCTGCGGCCAGGGGCGACGGCAATCTTGAACTGCACGTCACCGGAAGGGAGTTGAGTCGCACCTTGTATGAAGGTCGCGCCGGAGTCGGTGGAGCGGAACACCACGCCGGTGTCCGTGTCGTACACGTAGAACCGCGTCGGGTCGAGCGGATCGGCCAGCGGTGTGCCGCCCTTGGGGAAGGTGGCCACCTCGGTCCAGGTCGCGCCGTTGTCCGTGGAGCGGTGCGCCGGATACTTCGTGCCGTCCCAGTGGATGAACGACCAGAGCAGAGTCGCCCCGTCCGCCCCGACGGCGACCGGTCCCGGGGCCGCGGCCGCGATCTCCGGCTGCGCGGCGAACGGCTGCCAGCTGCTGCCTCCGTCCTCGGAATACGCCCCGACCGCAGCCGAGCCGGAGGGCCAGCCCGTGCGTACGACATAGGACGGTTCGAGCGAGGCCAGTGCCAGGCCGGTGGCGGTACCGAAGACCGGGTTCGATGCCATGCCGCGCGACGGGGACGTGGTCAGCGACTCGTGGTACATCACGCCGATGTCGCCCAGTCCGCTGAGCAGCCGGGCACCGTCCGTCGGCGGGGCGATCAGGAACTTCACCGCGGACTCCTCCAGGCCGCGGATCTGTGGCGCCCAGTGGACGAGATCGCGGGTCCCGAAGATCGTGGCGCCCGTGCCGAACACGATGTGCTGCGAGTCGTACGGATCGACGGCCAGGGCCTGGATCCACCAGCCGAATTTGGCCGCGTCCCCGCCCCAGCGGAGATACGGCGTCTCCGAAACATCGAGGACCGCCGCGTCCTTCAGCGACGTCCAGGTGGCGCCGCCGTCGGTGGACCGGAACAGGGTGTCGATCTGCGACCACCGGTTGTTGGTGGTGACGACCACCGTGCCGGGCCGCCCGGCATCGACGGCGACCCCGCCGTATCCGAAGCCGTCCCCGGCGCCGGGGTCCGGCGCCACCGGAGTGACATCCGTCCAGCTGCCCGTGACCGTGTCGAGGCGGTGCACCGAACCGTCGGCCTGCCCGTTGGGGCCGGGTGCGTCCGCGTAAGTGACGTACAGAGCACGGGTGTGGGCGTCGTACGCCGCCCGGATCGGCACCTTCGACGCCGCGACACCGCCGGACGGCTGACCGGGCACCGCCTCCCAGCCGCCGGAGGCGGTCGTACGGTAGAGAGGCGTACCGCCGTCTCCCCAGCCCGCGTACACCGCACGGCCCGCGGCGACGAGGAACATGATGCCCTGGCCGTTCGCCGACGGTGTGGCAGGGAAGTCCGCCGACGCCCAGGTGGCACCCCGGTCCGTGGAGCGCAGCAGCCCGTCGTGGCGAGTGCCGAGCCAGAGCCGCTCACTGTCGCACGGGTCGACGAGCAGCCGTTCACCGGCGCCCCGGCCGTCCTCGTTCGCCCCGAGCCGCACCGTCAGATCCGTGCGGGCCCAGGTCGCTCCCCGGTCCTCGGAGCGCAGCACCGCACCGGGTCCGGCCCATGACTGTGCGTACGTGCCGAGCGCGAGATACAGCCGGTCGGGGTGGGCCCGGTCGACGGCCAGCGCCTCGACGCCGAGCAGGTTCCAGTCGTCCCAGCCCAACTGGTCCGTGAGCGCGCTCCATCGGGACCGCGTGTCGTCCCAGCGGTAGGCACCGCCGATATCGGTACGGGCGTAGGCCAGTCCCTTCACGGACGGGTGGAACAGCAGACCGGTGACGAAGCCGGTGCCGCCGATCGCCGCCGTGCGCCATCGGTGGGCCTGGGCTCCCTGCACCCTGTGGGGCGTCCGCCGGCTCGCGGCATGGGCTGCGGCGGGAGCCGAGACCGGCAGAGCGACGGCCGCAGCCGTGACAGCCGCTCCCGCCAGCACGGTGCGACGACGGGGCGTGGGCGCGGACGAAGCGCGCATGGCGAACACCTTCCGGTGGAGGAAAGGAGAGGGAGAGAACGAAGGAAGCGGTGGGGTCCCGGAGCGTGTGGTGCCTGTCAGCCCTTCACGGCGCCGGTGAGCATGCCCTTCTGGAAGTGCTTCTGGACGAACGGCGACAGCACCGCGACCGGGATCAGCGCCAGCACCATGACCGCCATCTGTACGGCGAGACTGTTGATCGCCCCGCTGCTGACCGCCGCGCCCATCGCGCCCGGCGGCACCTGGTGCTGGAGGACGAGCTGGCGCAGGATCATCTGGAGCGGGTACTTGTCGCTGTCCTGGATGTAGAGCATCGCGTTGAACCACTGGCTCCAGTAGCCGACCGCGTAGAACAGCGAGATCACGGCGATCACCGCTCGGGACAGTGGCATGACGATCTGCAGCAGGATCCGCCACGCGCCCGCGCCGTCGATCCGCGCCGCGTCGATCAGTTCGGGCGCGGTGTCCATGAAGAAGCCGCGCAGCACAAGGATGTTGAAGACGCTGATCGCGCTGGGCAGGATCATCGACCAGTAGCTGTTGCTCAGTCCGATGCCGGTGACCAGCAGATAGGTGGGGATGAGCCCGGCGCCGAAGAACATCGTCGCCATCAGTGTCATCAGCAGTTTGCTGTGCGCGAAGGAGTCCCGCCGGCTCAGCCCGTATGCGCAGAGCACCGAGATCACCATGCTGAACGCCGTACCGACGAGGGTCAGGCCGACGCTCACCAAGGCCGCCCGGGTGACGGCGCCGCCGCCGAGCAGCTCCTTGTACGCGACGAAGGTGACGGTCCTCGGCCAGACGACCAGACCTCCCGCGTCGTTGATCGTCTTCGTGTCGGAGAGGCTGGTGACGACCACCACCCACAGAGGTACGAGCACGATCGCGCAGATCGCGACGAGACCGAAGCCCTTGAAGGCCAGACCTGCCTTGGTGGGCTCCTCCTCCCACACCGGGCGGGGCTCGATCCGCAGTGCGCGCTGGAGCGGTGACTCCTCGGGTGTCGTGGAGGGCTGCTCCGGCCGGGTGTTGTCCTTGTCCGTTTCCAGGAGAGTCGTCATTTCTTGGAGTACACCCCCTGCTCGCCCAGCATGTGAGCGACCTTGTTCGCACCCAGCACCATGGCGACGCTGAACAGTCCCTTGAAGATTCCGGCGGCGGCCGCGTAGCCGAAGTCACCGGTCTTGATGCCCGTCCACCAGATGTAGGTGTCGAGGATTTCGGAAGCGCCCGGACCGACCTGGTCGCGCTGGAGCAGGATCTGCTCGAAGTCGAGGTTGAGCGCACTGCCGACTCGAAGGACGAGCAGCAGGGCGATGACCGGACGTAGCGCGGGCAGTGTGACGTGCCACATGCGGCGCCAGCGCCCCGCACCGTCGACGGCCGCCGCCTCGTACAGATCGGTGTTGACGGCGGCGAGCGCGGCGAGGAAGACGATCACGCCCCACCCGGCGTCCTTCCACACGGCCTGGGCGGTGACCAGGAACTTGAAGAAGCTCGCATTGGTCATCAGGTCGAAGCCCTCATGGCCGTGTTCGCGCAGCCACTGCGCCACCAGGCCGGCCCCGCCGAACATCTGCTGGAAGACCGTGACGACGAGCACCCAGGAGAAGAAGTGCGGCAGATAGACGACGGCCTGCACCCAGGCCCGTACCCGCGCACTCATGATCGTGTTGAGCAGCAGGGCGATGGCTATCGGGATGGGGAAGAAGAGGAGCAGCTGGGTCAGGAAGATGACCAGCGTGTTGATCAGGACCTGCCAGAAGCGGTAGTCCTCGAAGATCCGGGTGAAGTTGTCGAAGCCGACGAAGGGGCTGCCGGTGATGCCCAGGTCGTACACGTCGTAGTCCTGGAAGGCCACGATGTTTCCGAGCAGCGGGATGTAGTTGAAGATCAGCAGCAGAGCGATGGCGGGCAGTGTCATCAGGACCAGCGTGCGGTCCCGGCGCAGACGCAGGCGCCAGGTGATGCCGCCTGCCGCCGGTGGGGTCCTGTCCGCGGCCGGGGGCTTGCTGCCGCTCTGCCCGCCGCCCGCGGTGCCGTCGCTGTCCTCGCTCCTGCTGTCCTCGCTCCCGCCGTCGCCGATCGGGCCCGTCGCCCGGTCGGCCGCTCGGTCCGCTTCGGTCGCAACCGTGGCCCGTGGCTTCACCGTGTGCTCCCCATGTCGTGCTCTCCGCCCTGGCCGCCGGGATCCCTGTGCCCGGCGGCCGTCTCGCTGTCGTACCTACGGGTCCGTGTCCGTCGTACGCGTCAGTTGCCGGAGCCGTTCTTGTCGAGAATGTCCTGGTACCAGTCGCGCAGCTTGTCGCCGCCGCTGTTCTTCCACGTCGTGACCGCGGCGTCGACGTCGCTGACCTTCTTGCGGCCGCGCCGGATGTCCTTCTGCAGGTCGTCGAAGGGCGTGTACAGAGAGGCGTACCGCTGCGGTTCGACGATCTGCATGCCGAAGAAGAGCGGCTTCCTGATGTTCGGGGCCTGGCGTGCCATCCAGCCGGCGTAGTCCTTCACCAGCTGCGGCTCGTCCGGGAAGGCGATGGTGTGCGGAGGCGAGGCGAGGAACAGGAAGGTCGCGGGCTGGGCTTCCTGGATGCCCTGTGGGGTGAAGGTCGGCACTCCTTCCTTGATCGTGTAATGGGTGTCCTGCACGCCGTAGTTGGTGAGCATGAACTCCTTGGTGCCGTACGGCGCCGCGGCGAAGTCGGCGATGCCGAGGAACTCCTCGATCTTCGCCTTGGGCAGCGACTTGCTGAGGAAGGTGAAGATGCCGGCCGGGTCGTCCTGCCAGAGGACGGGCTTTCCGCCGTCCTGGTCGAAGAAGTCCAGTGCCTGCATGTCGAACTTCGGGTTGGCGGCGGCCTGCTCGGTGACCATGCCCTTCCAGCCGCCGGTGCCGTCGTTGTACATCAGGACGTGTCCGCCGGTGAAGCGGATCTTGGAGTCGGCGTCCTTGCCGGCCTCGGCATCCGGGTGGACGTACCCGCCGTCGTGGAGTTTGCGGGCGAAGGAGAGCGCCTCGCGGTACTCCTGCGTCTCGATCTTGTGGACGAGCTTGCCGTTCTCCAGCTGCCAGTAGTGCGGGGCGTCCGGCAGCAGCCCGAAGATCTTCTGGATGCAGGTCCACAGGTCGTCGAAGGCCCAGACCTTCTTCTTCGCGTCCGTGTACTCCTTGCCGAAGGCCAGCAGATCGGCGGCGCTGCCGGGGACGGCGCCGGAGCCGATCAGGTCCTTGCGGTAGAAGATCGCGTTGCCGATGACGGGCGAAGGCATGGGCAGACCGCGGAGCTTGCCGCCGAAGACGGAGTACTGCCAGGCGCCGGTCGGGATGTTCGCCAGGTTCGGGTACTTCTTGATCGCGTCACCGGCCAGGTAGGGGCTCAGGTCGGCGAACTTGGCGGTGATCGCGTTGCGGATCTGGCCCTGCATGTTCCAGCCGGGAATGGTCACGACGTCCGGGATGTCGGAGCCGGCGAGGACCGCGCCGATCTTGTCCTGGTACGTGTTGCCGTCCTGCGGGCCGAAGTTCAGCGTCGCGCCGACCGCCTTGTTCACGGCCGTGTAGTACGGGTTGTTCTTCTTCGGGACGGTGCCCCACAGCGGAGTCATGATCCGGAACGCGGAACCCTTGCCCGGTGCGGACTTCACCGAAGTGGCCAAGGGGTCCGGCAGCTTGGTGAAGCCGGGGCTCGAACCGTTGACGCTCGCCACGTCGGGCTGGACCAGGTTCGACGGGATGTAGTTCGGCAGGATCTTCTTGAGCGCCTTGCCCGTCGTCGTACCTTCCTTGCTCCCGGAACCGGAGCCGCCGCCGCAGGCGGCGAGCAGCGGCACCCCGCCGGCCACGGCGACCGCGGCCACAGCGCTCGAAGCGAGAAAGCTCCGTCGGCTCGGGGCGGTGGAGGCGGGGGAGGAATTCGGCGTCATTGCGTCAACCCTTCGAGGCGCACCAGGACGACACACGGCGGGCGACCGCCGTTCGGCTCCTGTGTCTGAGGTGGGGCGTTGCTGGCTGAGCCGGATGGGCCGGTGGACCGGAGGGACCGGTGGAACCGGCTGAACCGGCCGAGGTGAAGCGGTTCAACAAGAAGGTGACACGGTGACAGAACGCGTCACCGTCCCGGGAGATCAAGGAGATTGCGGGCGACCGGCACCCCATCGAAACTCTGTCGAAGCGCTTCGATGTTGCAGCGAGGTTAAGTGAAGGGCTCCGGAGGCACAAGAGTCCGTTTCCAGATTCCTCCGAGCTGTCTCCGAACCGTTTCCCGGTGTGATCGCGCCCGGTTGGCCATGAATGACGAGGTTGCACCCTTGACACCCACAGGGGTTGACGCAGAGCATCGAAGCGCTTCGAAGGATCTTCCGAGGCCTGGACGAATCCTCAGCAGGCCCGGACCTCGCGAAACCTCCCACCTCTCCAAGGGGACCCGCACGTGACCGAACAACCGCAGCCCTTCCGCGACCCGCAACTGCCGTTCGCCCGGCGCATCGACGATCTGCTTCAGCGGCTCACGCTCGACGAGCGGATCGCGATGCTGCACCAGTTCGCACCCGCGGTCGACCGGCTCGGAATCGGTGCCTTCCGCACCGGCCAGGAGGCACTGCACGGCGTGGCCTGGATGGGCCCCGCGACCGTCTTCCCGCAGGCCGTCGGCCTGGGCGCCACCTGGAACGACGACCTGGTGCGCCGGGTCGGCGAGGCAGTCGGCAACGAGGTCCGGGCCAAGCGGGCCAAGGACGACCGGGTCGGCCTCAACGTCTGGGCCCCGACCGTGAATCTTCTGCGCCATCCGTTGTGGGGGCGCGGCGAGGAGGGGTACGCGGAGGACGCCGCCCTGACCTCCGCGATCGCCGTCGCGTACACCCGAGGACTGCGCGGCGACCACCCGCACTACTGGCGCACAGCCCCGGTGCTCAAGCACTGGCTCGCCCACAACAACGAGACCGACCGGGACACCTCCTCCTCGTCGGTCCGCCCGAGGGTGCTGCACGAGTACGACCTCCGGGCGTTCCGCGACGCCGTGCGGGCGGGCGCGGTGGCAGGTGTCATGCCCGCCTACAACCTGGTCAACGGGCGGCCCAACCATGTCTCGCCGCTCCTGTCCCAGCAGCTGCGACGCTGGACCGAGCAGTCGCTCGTGGTCTGCTCCGACGCCGGGGCGCCGTCCAACCTGGTCGACTCCGAGCACTACTTCGACACCCACGAAGAAGCCACGGCCGCCGCGCTGAAGGCCGGAGTCGACAGCTTCACCGACCACGGCCAGGACTCCACCGTCATGACCGGCCGCATCCACCGGGCACTGGAGCAGGGTCTCCTCGATGAGTCCGACATCGACACCGCGGTCCGCCGTCTGCTCGAACTGCGCTTCTCGCTGGGCGAGTTCGACCCCGGACTCGACCCTTACGCGGACACCACCGCCTTCGACAGGGCCGAACACCGGGCGCTCGCCCAGGAGGCCGCCGAACAGGCCGTGGTCCTGCTCAAGAACGACGGTCTGCTGCCGCTCGACCCCAAGGCGCCCGGCACGATCGCGGTCGTCGGCCTGCTCGCGGACGCCTGCAAGCTCGACTGGTACAGCGGCACACTGATCCACCGGTCCACCCCGCTCGACGGAGTGCGGAACCGGTTCGGCGCGGACCGGGTGACGTTCGCGGAGGGCGCCGACCTGATCCGCCTGAAGTGCGCGGCGGGCTGGCTGCAGATCCCCGATGCCGGGCCCGGCACCGGCGCCGGCCAGGGCGGGGAAGGCGCCCTCGACCCGGCGCTCCTCGCCGGCCGCACCGACCTTCCGCCGCTGACGTGCGGCGACACCCCGTCCGAGCTGGCGCTCGTCGACTGGGGCAACGGTGTGCTCACCTTGCGGGAGCCCGACGGCCGCTATCTGTCGGTCGCCGAGGACGGTTACGTACGCGCGTCCGCGGACGAACCCGGCGGCTGGATCGTCCAGGAGACATTCCGCTGGGAGAAGGTGGAAGGTCACGCCGGGGGGCACCGCCTTGTGCACATCGGAACGGGTGGGTACGTCTCGGTTGCCGCCGACGGCGTGAAGGTTGCCGGGGTGGACGAAAAAGTTTCCGGACACGCCGGGGCCGCCGCCGTCTTCGAGATCGAGGTCGTCGAGCGCGGCGAGGACGCGGTCGCCCGCGCGGCCGAGGACGCCGACACCGTGATCGTGGTCGTCGGCAACGACCCGCACATCAACGGCCGCGAGACCGAGGACCGCACCACCCTCGACCTGCCCGCCCACCAGGAACGCCTCTGGCGCGCCGCGCACGTCGCGAATCCACGCACCGTGCTGGCGGTCACCTCCGCCTACCCGTACGCACTCACCGGCGCCGCGGCCGCACTCCCCGCCCTGCTCTGGATCGCGCACGGCGGCCAGGCGGCCGGGACCGCGCTCGCCCGGATCCTGTCCGGCGACGTCTCCCCGGCCGGCCGGCTCCCGCAGACCTGGTACACCTCCGACGCGGAGCTGCCCGGCCTGCTCGACTACGACATCATCGGCTCACGGCAGACGTACCTCTACTACGAGGGCACGCCGCTCTACCCGTTCGGCCACGGACTGTCGTACAGCGCGTTCACCTACACCGGGCTGACGGCCGAGCGTGACGGTGACCGGCTGCACGTGTCGGTGACCGTCACCAACTCGGGTGTCGTCGCCGCCGACGAGGTCGCCCAGCTCTACGTGCGAGCCGTGGCACCGTCCGTCGTCAGGCCCCTTCGTCAGCTCGTCGGCCACCGGCGTCTGCATCTCACGCCGGGTGCCGGGCTGCGCATCGAGTTCGCCGTCCCGGTGACCGAGCTCGGCCACTGGGACGTGGCGCACGGCCGCTGGACCGTCGAGTCCGGTGCGTACGAAGTCCAGGCCGGAGCCTCCTCCGCGGACATCAGGCTCACCACCGTCGTCACGGTCGACGGCGAACCGTCCGGCCCCCGCCCTGTCCTGCACCACGGACTCGAAGCGGCCGACTACGACGAGCAGTTCGGCACCGAGATCGTCGACCGCACGAAGACGGACGGTGACGCCGTCACCGCTACCGTGCCCGGGAACGAACTCCTCTTCCGGCGGTGCGACTTCGCGGCCGGTACCCGCGCCGTCGAGGTGTCGGCGGCGGGGGAGGGATTCGTGGAGATCACGGTCGACGGTCGCACGACGACCGTAGGAATCCCCGCCACCGACGGCCCCTACGACTACCGCAGCCACGAGACACCGCTGACCGCCTCCGGCGTGCGCGACGTACAGGTCGCGCTCCGGGGCACGGTGCGTCTGGCCGGAATCGCCTTCACGGGAGCAACCGAGTGACCCTGCCGTACCCACGTCCTGACTCTCACCTCCGTCCAGTTGCCCCCGGCAAGGAGTCCTCATGAAGTTCACCGACGGCTTCTGGCTGATGCGGGAGGGCGTCCGCGCCTGCTACGCGACCGAGATCCGCGACCTGCGGGTCGACACCGACCAGTTCACCGCCTACGCCGCGGTCAAGCAGGTCCAACGGCGCGGCGACACCCTCAACACCCCACTCATCACGGTCGATTGCTTCTCCCCGGCCGAAGGGATCATCGGCGTACGCACCACCCATCACGCCGGCAAGGTCAACCACGGACCGGACTTCGAGTTCCCCGGCCTCGACAACGCGACCGCCGCCGCCCGCACCCGCCGGGACGGCGCGGTCACCGAACTGACCAGCGGCCCGCTGACGCTCCGCATGGACGGCGAAGGACCGTGGGGCATGACGTTCCTCGACGCCCGGGGCCGCCGCCTGACGGGAGTGGACAGCAAGGGCACCGCCTTCGCCACCACTCCCGACGGTGCCCATCACATGATCGCACAACTCGCCCTGGACGTCGGCGAGAACATCTACGGACTCGGCGAGCGCTTCACCCCGTACGTCAAGAACGGTCAGACCGTCGACATCTGGCAGGCGGACGGCGGCACCAGCAGCGACCTGGCCTACAAGAACATCCCGTTCTACCTCTCCTCGCGCGGCTACGGCGTCTTCGTCAACCACCCCGGCAAGGTCTCCTTCGAGATCGGCTCGGAGTCGGTCGGCCAGGTGCAGTTCAGCGTCGAGGACCAGTCGCTGGAGTACTACATCGTCGCCGGGCCGACGCCGAAGGACATCCTGGCCCGCTACACCGCCCTCACCGGCCGGCCCGCGCTGCCCCCGGCCTGGTCGTTCGGCCTCTGGCTGACCACCTCGTTCTGCACGTCGTACGACGAGGAGACCGTCACCTCGTTCGTCGACGGCATGGCGGTGCGGGACATCCCGCTGTCGGTCTTCCACTTCGACTGCTTCTGGATGCGCGAATACCAGTGGTCGGACTTCCAGTGGGACCCGGACGTCTTCCCCGACCCGGTCGGCATGCTGGCCAGGCTCAAGGAACGCGGACTGCGCATCAGCATGTGGATCAACCCGTACATCGCCCAGAAGTCACCGCTCTTCGCGGAGGGCGCCGAGCACGGCTATCTGGTGCGCCGTCCCGGCGGCGACATCTGGCAGTGGGACCTGTGGCAGCCCGGCATGGCACTCGTCGACTTCACCAATCCGGCCGCCCGCGAGTGGTACGACGCCAAACTGCGGGTCCTTCTCGACCAGGGCGTCGACTGTTTCAAGACGGACTTCGGCGAGCGGGTGCCGACGGATGTCGTCTGGCACGACGGCTCCGACCCGGAGCGGATGCACAACTACTACGCGCAGATCTACAACCGCACGGTCTTCGAACTCCTGGAGAAGGAGCGCGGGCACGGCGAAGCGGTGCTCTTCGCCCGGTCGGCGACGGCGGGCGGCCAGCAGTTCCCGGTCCACTGGGGCGGCGACTGCTTCGCCTCGTTCACCGCGATGGCGGAGTCGCTGCGCGGTGGTCTGTCGCTGTCGCTCTCCGGCTTCGGCTTCTGGAGCCATGACATCGGCGGTTTCGAGGGCACCCCAGACCCCGCGGTGTTCAAACGGTGGCTCGCCTTCGGCCTGCTCTCCTCGCACAGCCGGCTGCACGGCAATGTGTCGTACCGCGTGCCGTGGGCGTTCGGCGACGAGGCCGTGGACGTGGCCCGGAAGTTCACCCTCCTCAAGCACCGCCTCATGCCGTACCTGTACGGGGTGGCGGCCGAGGCCCACCGCACGGGCATCCCGATGATGCGGCCGATGCTGCTGGAGTTCCCCGCCGACCCGACCACCCGGATGCTGGACCGCCAGTACATGCTCGGTCCGGACCTGCTGGTGGCCCCCGTCTTCACGGAGGACGGCCAGGTCGAGTACTACGTCCCCGAAGGCACCTGGACCCACCTGCTGACCGGCGAAACGGTAACCGGACCGGCCTGGCGCCACGAGACGCACGGCTTCGACAGCCTTCCGCTCCTGGTCCGCCCCGGCGCGGTACTCCCGTGGGGCGCGGACGACCAGCGCCCGGACGGCGACTGGCTGGACGGCCTGACGCTGCGGGCTTTCGGCCCGGCGCCATCGACCACCGAAACGGTTGTCACGTTGGTGGACCTGACGGGCACCGCCGCGGCCGCCTACCGGGTCGTACGGGACAGCGCCTCAGGCTCGACACGGGTCACGGCCGAGGGGACGGACCGTCCCTACCGCGTGAGCGTGGAGGAGAGCGGGGCGACGGGGCAGGGAGCGGGGACGGTGGAGGTGACGGCGGTCTGAGGGGCGCGCGACGCCCGCACGGACGTGCCCTCGGCCCGCGCCACGGGGGCGGGGCGAGGGCACACCGGCGCGCCGGCCCCGAGGGCTGCCACGTTGTCCCCGGTGGATCGGACCGCGGCGTCGGATGCGGTGCACCGCAAGGCGGAGGGGCGTCCTCGTACCGGTCGTGTGCGGGCGTCCTGACAATGCAGCGAGGTGCCGTAGCGGTCGGCTTGCGCCCGCCAGGGATGACGGGACAGCCCTCAGCCCAGGGCGTCCGTCAGCGCCGAGGAGGCGGCCGCCGCCGAACCGTGCCAGAGCGTGGTGATCGGCTCCCAGACGTGAATCCCCTGCGGCATGCCCACGGCGGCCGCGCCGAAGGTGACCCCGTGGTGCGAGGGATCGGCCGACACACTCAGGGTGCCGACGAAATGCCCCTCGGTACTCGCCGGGTCAGCGGTGCGGAGGGCGGCGTACGCCCGCCCGCCGCGGGCGAGCGTGTACGGGCCGCTCCCGGCGGGCGGCACGGTCTGGGCGGAGCCGTCGAGCCCGGCGAAGGTGATCGTCGGAATCCTGTCCACGACGCAACGGGAACCGCCATGGTTGGTGACGCTGATGTGCACCACGTTCTCCCGGCCACCGGGCGCCGCCTTCACAGCGAGGGCCTTCTCCGGACACGTGCCGAGCCGGCCGAGTCCCGCCGAGTGCGCGGTGCCGACCCCGGCCGAAGCGCTGGTGGCGGCCAGCAACACGGCGGTCGCTGCGGCGGCCGGGACGGTGAATGCGGAGGTCGGAGGGCGGCGGAGACGCATGGTGTTGCTCCCGGTTGCTCGACGGCCTGACTGCGGCGGGGTGCCCGGCGAAGGTCTGGTGCGGACGGACCAGATCAGTATCTGCCGTCCGGTTGCCGCCTGCCCGCTGTCAGGACGGCGAGCCTTCGGCGGGAGAGCGCGGAGGTGGGGAGAACCGGCCGGAGGTCCCCGGCCGGGCCCGTGGTGGCCGCAGTGCACGGCGAAGGGCTGCGCCACGGAGGACGGCACATCTGTGGTTGCGGAAACGAGCTGTCATTCCGTCCACGTACCCGCCCTCACCTGCGGGCTCGACGCGGTGCGGCCCGGAGCGCGGCCGTCCGGCTCGGTGAGACGCACGCCCGCGCAGCCCCTTCCACGCCGACGGCCGGTCGACCCGGCGTGCCCGGTGACGCCGCGTCACACGGACGGTCGATCACTGGGTGAACCGTGGCAGCCACTTGGCCTGGTAGTCGGGGTGCCCGGCGTCCTCCGCGGCCATCTGCCGTACCACGAAGCCCAGTCCGACCGCGCGGCCGGAGGCGAAGTCGTGGTGGGGCCGGTCGATGTCCAGGGCGGCTACCTCTTCGTACTCGTCCAGCAGGACCCTGCTCGTCTCGACCCGGCGGAGCGTGCGCGCGGGATCCTGCAGGGCGATGTGATCGTCGTAACCATGGGTCCGAAGGCTGAACGCGATGGCGCCGGTGCGGTCATGGACCTCTCCCGGCGTCTCGGCCGGGCACCGCCAACTCTGGCCGCCGGCCGCTCGCGCAACCTGTTCCTCCTCGGCCAGGCGCGCCCGCACGAAGGCCACCATCTCGGAGTTGTCAGTCATCGGGTTCCGCATCCTCCGCCGTCAGGTACGGCCCCGCACCGGCGTGATCATCCACGGAGCCCGGGGCCGGACTACTCGTTCAGCACGAGGATGCCGTACGGCGGAAGGCGGTTGCACACCGAGCCCGCGACCGTTCCGCCATACGGACACACTCCCGCCGGACTACCGGGCCCGTACCGTCGCCATGACATCCCGGTCCGGCTGGAGTGTCAGCGTGGGCACGGGGTTGACGTCGCCCGCGTCCACGTCCAGTTCGAACCGGCGCGCCAGCACCGCCAGGATCAGCACGGCCTCGACCATCGCGAACCGTGTACCGAGGCAGACCCGGGGGCCGCCGCCGAACGGGAACCAGGCGTACTCCGCCATCTCGTCGCCGCTCTCGGCGTCCCAGCGTTCCGGGCGGAACTCCTCCGGCTCCGGGAACCACCGCTCGTCGCGGTGCGTGGCCCACTGGCTCGTCCACACCCTGGTGCCCTTCGGCATGTCCACGCCGCCGATTCGCGCCCCCTCCTTGGCGACCCCGGTCACCAGCCAGATCGTCGGGTACAGCCGCAGCGTCTCCTTGACGACGGCCTGGGTGTACGTCAGTCGCGCGTAGTCGTCGAACTCCGGTTCCCGGTCGCCGAGCACCCGGTCCAGCTCCTCGGTGAGCGCGGCGCGCGCCTGCGGGTTGCGGGACAGCAGGTACCACGCCCAGACCAGGGTGGAGCTGGTGGTCTCGTGCCCGCCGATGTAGAGGGTGACGGTCTCGTCGCGGATCTCCTCGTCCGTGAGCTGCGCACCGGTCTCGTCCACCGCCGTCAGCAGCCGGCTCAGCAGGTCGGGGCGCTCGCCGTCCCCGTCACGGTGCCGGGCCACGACCCGGCCCACCTCGGCGTCGATGACCGCGGCGGCCTTCTTGATCCTGGACCGGCCCGGCGTCGGCACCCAGTCCGGGAGCAGCGCACCGATGCCGCTGAACTCCTTGCCGATCTCCTGCTGGGCGACATCCATCGCCCTCCCCATCGCCTCGGCGTCCGCCGGGGTGTCCACCCCGAAGATGGTGCGGACGGCGATCCGCTGCGTCAGCGCGGCCATCTCCCGCTTGATGTCGATGCGTTCACCGCCGGACCAGGTGTCCGCCAGCTCCACCGTGCTGCCCGCCATCGTCGCCGCGTACGACCGCACCTGCTTCGGCCGTACCGACGGCTGCACCAGCGAGCGCTTCCGCCGCCAGTCCGGACCGCGTGCCACCACCACACCGTTGCCCATCACGGTGCGGAACGCGATGCCCAGCGCCGGCTGGTCGAAGGTGCGTTCCGTCTCGGTGAGCAGCTCCCCTATGCACTCCGGATCCGCCAGGAAGACACAGGAGTTGGGGCCGAATCGCCAGCTGACCATGTCCCCGTACCCGCGCAGCCGCTCGAAGAACGCCAGCGGGTTCTTCCCGAACTGCGGCAGATTCCCGAGAAACGGCAACCCTTTGGGGCCCGGTACGGGCATGTGGCCGCGCGGCTCGGCATCGACGGCCGGGCCGGTCTCCGTGGACATGAAAGGTCTCCGCTCGCTGGTGGCGTACCCGGATCCGGTACGCGGCGACATGACTGGACTGCACGGTGGCCGAGGGGCCGGGAAGCCCATCAGCCTTATGGAGTACGTGAGTTGTCGAGAGTAACCGTGCCGGGTTACGGGAGTGCGGCCGGGCGTGCCGCGCTCCCGCCCTTGCGCCGGCACGCTCTACGCGGACCCCGCCGGCTGCAACCCCGCGTACACCCCGCCCCGCCCCACCAGCTCCTCCAGCAGCTGGATCCAACCGTCCCCGGCCCCGTCCGTGCGCCGGTGAAGTCGTGGTCTCCCGGCGGGCATGATGAGGGGCGTCCCGCCCGATCCGGCCTCCGGAGCACGTGATGGCGTCGCGCAGTCTTCCGAAGATCCTCGTCTTCACCCGTACCACCGCCTACCGGCACGACTCGATCCCTGACGCCGTCACCGCGTTCCGTGAACTCGGTGACGAGCAAGGCTTCGCCGTCGACGCGACGGAGGCGCCGGACGTCTTCGAGAGCGGGCTCGCCGGCTACGCCGCCGTGGTGTTCCTCTCCACCAGCGGGGAAGTCCTCACCCGTGCCGGGCGCACCGGACTTCGGGCGTACTGCGCTGCCGGCGGAGGGTTCATGGGGGTGCATGCCGCGGCCTGCACGGAGTACGAGTGGCCGTTCTACGGCGAACTCCTCGGAGCCAGGTTCGACCGCCATCCCGCCCTCCAGCCGGGAACGGTGATCGTCGAGGACCACGGTCACCCCGCGACCGCGCATCTCGGTGCCACCTGGGAGTTCACCGACGAGTGGTACGACTTCCGGGCGAACCCGCGGGGCAGTGTGCGGGTGCTCGCCCGCGCCGACGAGTCCACGTACGAAGGCGGCGGCATGGGAGCCGACCACCCCCTTGTCTGGTCCCATGAACATGCCGGCGCCCGGGTCTTCTACACCGCGCTCGGGCACACCCGCGAGGCGTACCTGGACCCCACGTTCCGCGCCCATCTCCTCGGCGGGCTCCGTCATGTCGGCCTGTCGCGCCACGGCGCCCCCGCCCCGGAAATAACGGGCGAAGGCGCCGTGGAGCAGGCCGGAGTGCGGCCGAAGGGCGGTCAGACGCGCGGCGGGACCCGGGACGGGCGGCCGCTGCCGCGGGTCAGGGAGTAGCCGAACACGGCCGCCAGCGCCCCGAGGACGCCACCGCCGACGGTCCAGATCCAGCGGTCCGTCCACCAGCCGGAGGCCCAGCCGTCGTCCGGCTCGCTGCCGAGCGACACCCGCGTGGTGGACTCGTCGCCCGAGGACGCGTCGTCGGACGTCTGCCGCACGGAGGACGCACCAGGCACCAACGGCTCGCTCAGTGCGCCGTCGACGTCATGGGCTCCGCCCTTGTCGGCCGCCGTCACCTCGACCTCGGTCCGCACCGGCTGCCCGAGGTCCGCCGACGGCAGATCGACGACGGTGAGGCGTACGTAGTAGCTGCCCGGCAGCGGATCGTCGGCCCACGGTTCGGACCAGGCACGGACGGTCCGCAGGACGCAGGAGAGTTCGACCGTCGACGCGTCCGCGGCCGCCTTCCTGGTCTGGTGGCCGTACATGCAGGCCTGCCGGCGCCGCAGCCCGTCGTACACATCGACCTGCCAGGTCGACACGCCGTGCCGGGTGGCGCTCTCGGGCAGGGTGACCGTCGCCTTGACGGTGGCTCGCTGGCCCGCGTCGGCGGGGAACACCCAGTACAGGTAGTCACCCGTGGACGCCCCGGCGGTGGCGCGCTGGTTCTGCTGGATCGCCGTGGCGGTACGGAACGTGGTGCCCGCCTCGGTGGGACCCGTACCGCCGTCGGACGCGCTCGGGCTCGGGCTCGCGGACGGGTCGTCGGCCGCGGCCGCCCCCGCCGACGTCAGCAGGGCGCACCCGGCCAGCAGCGCACCCGCGAGTACTCGTCTTGTACGCACCATCAGTTGGTCCTCCATACGGCGATGCGCCAGCGCGAGATCCAGCCGATGAGCAGACCCGCGATCAGTCCGGTCAGGACGAGTACGCCCAGCAGCCACCAGCCGCGGCCGAGACCGAACGCGGCGGCGTCGGCCGCGTCGTCCGGCGCGTCCACCACGTCGACGGTCAGCTCGACCGGCATGCCCGGCGAGGTCTTGACGGAGGCGGGGGCCGAGAAGGAGTTGCTCAGCTGGAGGCAGACGGTCTCCGCGGCCGGCGTGTCCTCGCCGTCCGTGCTGTCCGGGTCGTCCTGCTCGGCCTTGGGGTAGCGCAGACCGGACGAGATCGCGTCGGTGCGGCCGGTGCCGGACTCCGATCCTCTGACGATCTCTCGGCCGTGCACGGTGACGGCGCGCAGCAGCACGCCGTAGTCGTTGTTGACGGCTCGGTCCGCCGACACACTCACCGAGGCGCGCAGCTCCTGACCCGGCAGCACATCCACCCGGTACCAGCGGTGTTCGCCGAGCTTCTCGCGGTCGGTGTAGAGACCCGCCTTGAGCTGCGGGGCGGCGGAGCAGCTGGCCGCGCCCTCGGTCGCCACCGGGGTGACGACGGGCTCGGCCGCCCGGTCCACCAACTGGGTGACCCGGTCGGAGAGTTCATTGGTGTGCTGGACGGCCGTGTACGTCCCGCCGGTCGCCTCGGCGATGCAGGTGAGCTGCTGGCGGATCTTCGCGTTCGGCACCAGGCCCAGTGTGTCGATGACGAGGTGGATGCCGCGGGCCGCGATGTCGCGTGCCACCTCACACGGGTCGAGCGGGCCGCAGGTGTCCTCGCCGTCGCTGATCAGGACGATCCGGCGGGTGGAGTCGCCGCCATCGAGGTCGTCGGCTGCGCCCAGCAGGGCCGGGCCGATCGGGGTCCAGCCGGTGGGAGCCAGGGTCGCGACCGCGGTCTTCGCCTCGGTGCGGTCGAGCGGGCCGACCGGGTAGAGCTGCTTGGTGTCCTTGCAGCCGACCTTCCGGTCGTCGCCGGGGTAGTCGGCGCCGAGGGTCCGGATGCCGAGCTGCACCCGCTCGGGCACCGCGTCCAGAACCTCGTTGAACGCCTGCTTCGCGGCGGTCATCCGGGACTGGCCGTCGATGTCACGGGTCCGCATGGAGCCGCTGACGTCGAGTACCAGCTCGACCTTGGGGGAGGCTTTGGTGGGGGCTTCGTCGGCCGCGGCGGGGAGGGCCGTGCCGAGCCCGGCGGTCAGGGTGGCAAGCAGAATGCCCACCCCGACCGTCAGCCTTCTTCTTATGATCATCGCCGGATACTAGTGAAGATCACATGGCATTCCCAAACCGGCAGTCATGCCCGTCCGCGCTTGATGACACATGCGCGACCGGGGCGGCTCAACCCGGTGAACGCGCGGGGTCGCCGCGCTACTTGACCCCGCCCAGCAGCGGCTCCGCGGCCCGCTCCAGGACCGAGCCGACCCGCTCCCAGGTCTCCGTGTCCCTTTCGACGGGCGGCAGCTGGGTGTCGTCACCGGTGTCCCACGCGGCGGCGATCGCGACCGGGTCCTGGCCGGTGGCCGCCGCCTGGGCGAGTGCGGCCGCGCCCAGCGCCACCAGTTCGCCGCTGCCGGGCACGACGACGGGGCGCCCGGAGAGCCGTCGTACCGTCTCCACCCAGGCCTGCCCCTGCGCGCCGCCACCGATCAGACGCAGCGGCCGGGCGGCCACCTCGGGGTCGGCCGGGTCGAGCCCGCAGGCCCGCAGCAGCTCGTCGAGGGCGCGCAGCACGGTGACGACCGCGCCTTCGTAGGCGGCGCCGAGAAGTTGCTGCGGGGTGGTGTCGTGCCGGAGGCCGGTGAGCAGGCCGGAGGCCGTGGGCAGGTCGGGGGTGCGTTCGCCGTCGAGGTAGGGGAGGAGCACCGCCTCGCCGCCGGGTGCCGTGTCGTTGCGGTCCAGGCCGAGCAGGGCGGCGACCTTGTCCACGGCGAGCGTGCAGTTGAGCGTGCAGGCCAGCGGGAGGTACGTCCCGTCCGCCGCGGCGAAACCGGAGAGCGCCGCCGATGCGGGCCGGGTCTCCGAGGCGGCGAAGACCGTACCCGAGGTACCGAGGCTCAGTACGGGATGGTCCAGCAGTCCGGCGCCGCCGAGACCGAGGCCGACCGCGGCGCTCATGTTGTCCCCGGTGCCCGCCGCCACGGCGATTCCGGCCGGCAGCCCCAGCGTCTGTGCCGCCTCGGCGGTCAGCGAACCGGCCCGCGCCGCTCCGGTCGTGGCGACCTCGGGCAGCAACGTGGCGTCCAGGCCCAGCAGTTCGAGAAGTTCGGGGTCGTACGCACCGGTGGCGGTGGAGTACCAGCAGGTGCCCGACGCGTCGCCGGGGTCGGTGACGGCCACGCCCGTCAGCCGTTCCGTGAGGAAGTCGTGCGGGAGGCGGATCGCCGCGGTCGCGGCGGCGGTCTCCGGCTCGTTCTCGCGCAGCCACTGCCACTTCGAGGCCGTCATGGAAGCCACCGGCACCGATCCGGTGCGGGCGGTCCAGGCATCCGCACCGCCCAGTGCGGCGGTGAGGGCGGCGGCCTGCGGGGCGGAGCGGGTGTCGTTCCAGAGCAGGGCGGGCCGCAACGGCCGGCCCGCACGGTCGAGGACGACCAGGCCGTGCTGCTGACCGGCCACCGCGATGCCGGTGACGTCCGTGGCGGATACGCCGGACTCCTTCAGCCCGACGGCGACGGCGGCGCGCAGCGCCTGCCACCACACCTCGGGGTCGGTCTCGCGGGCCCCCGCCTCACCTGTGACGACATGCGGCGCACGTCCGACGGCGAGGAGCCGGCCGGTGGCGGCGTCGACGAAGGCCGCCTTGGTGGACTGGGTGGAGCTGTCCACGCCGATGACGACGGTACGCGGCGGCATGGGTTACCTCATTCTCGCGGTGCGGGTGTGCGGGTGTGGATGCACAGGTGTGCTGGTGGGCACAGGTGTGAACGATTTGGTCGTGCTGAAAACAAATTACGCGATCGCGGGCGTTCGGACCAGGGGCGTCCCTCGATTCGCGGACGCGATGGGTGACGAGGGGTTACGGCGCGGAGGGGTGCCGTGCAAGATTAATCATGACACTGAACAAATAGGGGTTCGACGACCTCGATCGGTTGCGGACCCGACTGCACCGAAGGTGGTCAGACGATGACGGAACGCTTCACGCCCACCCCGGGAGACCGATTCACGTTCGGTCTGTGGACGGTGGGCTGGCAGGGACGCGACCCGTTCGGCGACGCGACCCGCGCGGCGCTCGACCCGGTCGAATCCGTCCAGCGGCTCGCGGAGCTCGGTGCGTACGGTGTGACCTTCCATGACGACGACCTGATCCCGTTCGGCTCCACGGACACCGAGCGCGAAGGCCTCGTGAAGCGGTTCCGGCAGGCGCTGGACGCGGCCGGTCTCGTCGTGCCCATGGCGACGACGAACCTGTTCACCCACCCGGTGTTCAAGGACGGCGGCTTCACCTCCAACGACCGCGAGGTGCGCCGCTACGCGCTGCGCAAGGTCATCCGCAACATCGACCTCGCCGTCGAGCTCGGCGCCACCACGTACGTGGCGTGGGGCGGCCGCGAGGGCGCGGAGTCCGGTGGCGCCAAGGACGTGCGGGTGGCGCTGGACCGGATGAAGGAGGCCTTCGACCTCCTCGGCGAGTACGTCGTCGAGCAGGGCTACGACCTGCGCTTCGCGATCGAGCCGAAGCCGAACGAGCCCCGCGGCGACATCCTCCTGCCCACCGTCGGCCACGCCCTCGCGTTCATCGAGCGCCTGGAGCGCCCGGAGATGTACGGCGTGAACCCGGAGGTCGGCCACGAGCAGATGGCCGGGCTGAACTTCCCGCACGGCATCGCGCAGGCCCTGTGGGCCGGCAAGCTCTACCACATCGACCTCAACGGCCAGTCCGGCATCAAGTACGACCAGGACCTCCGCTTCGGTGCCGGCGACCTGCGCCAGGCGTTCTGGCTCGTCGACCTCCTGGAGACCTCCGACTACGAGGGCCCGCGCCACTTCGACTTCAAGCCGCCGCGGACCGAGGGCTACGACGGGGTCTGGGCGTCGGCCGCCGGCTGCATGCGCAACTACCTGATCCTCAAGGAGCGGGCCGCCGCCTTCCGGGCCGACCCGGCCGTCCAGGAGGCACTGCGCGCGTCCCGGCTCGACGAGCTGGCCCTGCCCACCGCCGAGGACGGCGTGGCGGGGCTGCTGGCCGATCGGTCGGCGTACGAGGACTTCGACGTCACCGCGGCGGCGGAGCGCAGCATGGCGTTCGAGGCGTTGGACCAGCTGGCGCTGGACCACCTGCTCGGGGTCCGCTGACGCCAGGGCGCGGCCGCCGGACAGGTCCGGCGGCCGAACACCTCGGTCCGGCCCGCCACCCGCACCTACCCCGTGGTCAGCCCGCCGCCTTCGCCGCGTACGTCGCGGGGTCGGCCAGCACGTCCTGCATCACCAGCGCCGCCGCACCCCGCGCGGCGTCACCCGCGACCGACGAGGCGCGAAGCCGCCCGCCGCTCCGGGACCACAGCCCGGACACCACCCTGCCCGTGAGCTCCTCGTCGGCGGGCGCCGACAGCCACGGCATCAGGCCCCGGTAGATCCCGCCGAGCACCACCGCGTCCGGGTCGAGCAGATTCACCGCCCCGGACAGCACCCGGCCCAGCATCCGGCCGGCATCGGCCACCGCGGCCACGGCCCGCTCGTCCCCGGCCCGGGTGCGCCGCTCCAGCTCGGCCACCCCGCCGCCGCGGCCGGTCTCCTCGATCCCGGCCGCCCGCAGGAGGGCCGACTGCCCCGCGTACTGCTCCAGGCAGCCACGCGAACCGCACCGGCACTCCGGCCCGTCCGCGTCGACCACCACATGCCCGATCTCCCCGGCGAACCCGTGCGCACCGCGCAGCAGTTCACCGTCGATGACCAGGGCGCCGCCGACGCCGATCTCACCCGTCAGGTACAGAAAGCTGCGGACCTCGTCGAGGCCGCCGAACCAGAGCTCGGCCAGCGCCGCCAGATTGGCCTCGTTCTCCGAACTCACCGGCAGTTCCGTGCGGCCGGGACGCAGCGCGGCCAGCGAGGCCGCGAAGAGTTCCTCGGCCGGAACCTGGTTCCAGCCCAGGTTGGGTGCCTGGCGCACCGCGCCGCCGGACACCAGACCGGGCAGTGCGAGCGCCACCCCGACCGGGAACAGCTCCTGCTCGGCCGCCGATTCCAGGGTGCGTGCCGCGATCCCGGCGGCCCGCGCCAGCACCTCGGCGGGTGGTGCGCCCCGGTTGTCGAGGTGCTCGGTCAGCCGGACCCGGCCGGTGCCGGCCAGATCGACGACGCACACCGACACGTAGTCGATGTTGACCTCCACACCGAGCCCGGCGGGGCCGGTGCGCGCCACCTTGAGTGCGGTGCCGGGGCGCCCGGCCTGGCCGCTGAACGTCTTGCCCGACTCGGTCAGGAACCCGCTGTCGAGCAGCTGCTCGACCAGCGAGGACACGGCGGCACGGGTCAGCCCCACGCGCGCGGCCACCCCGGCCCTGGTCGCCTCGCGGTCGCCCTCGTCACGGACGGCGCGCAGCACCAGGCTGAGGTTGCTCCGTCGCACGGTGTCCTTGTCGGCCTTGGGCCCCAGCGTCGTGAGGTTGCTCTTCATATCGCTGATGAGCCTATGCGATGCCGTACGTCAGTACGGTCCGGAGCCTGCTCCGGACCCGGCTCGGTGGTCGCCTGCGTGCGGGACCACCGAGCTCGGACCGTCCGGCTCAGGTCGTGGCGCCGCGCTCCTCGAGCATGTCCGCCATCAGCGCGATCTCCGACTGCTGGCCACGGACCATGCCCGCCGCCAGGTTCCTGATCTCGTCGGTGCCCGCCCCGGCGGCCGCCGCCTGTGCCATCTCCGCACCGGCCCGGTGGTGCGCGGTCATCAGCCGGAGATACATCACCTCGGCGTCCTTGCCCTTCGCCGCCCGCAGTGCGTCCAGCTCGGTGTCGGTCGCCATGCCCGGCATCAGCGAACCGTCGCTCCTGGGCTCGACCGGGTGGCCCATCCACTCCATGGGCGGGCGGCTCGAGCTCTTGGCGCGGCCCCACACGTCCAGCCAGCCGAGCATCATGCCGCGCTGATTGGCCTGGGTGTTGATGATGTCGTACGCGAGCCGGCGCACGTCCTCGTCGGCCGTCCGGTCACGGACGACGAACGACATCTCGACCGCCTGCTGATGGTGGATCGACATGTCACGTGCGAACCCCACATCGACCGAGGTGTCCGCGGGCACGGCTGCCCGGTTCGCCTCCTGTGGGGCGGACGACGAGGTCGGGCGTACGAACGTCAGCGCGACCAGCCCCAGAGCCAGCAGCAGCACCGCAGCTCCCGCCGCACCCATCCGCCACGGAGTGCGTACCGACGACGTCACCGGGCGATCCCGCCGGTGCACGCGGCGCCCGGCTCCGGAGTCTGCGGCCCCTGGACGTACTTGGTGAAGAACTGCGCGACGCGTGCGTCGGTCGCGCTCTTCACCGTGACCTGCTTGCCCCAGGCGCTGAGGATCAGCGGGGCGTCCTGGTCCTTCACCGGGCTCATGAGCGAGTACGGCGTCCTGGCGACGCGTTCGGCGAACTTCGCGATGTCGTCGGGCTTCGCCTTCTCGTTGTACGTGACCCAGACGGCGCCGTGCTCCAGCGAGTGGACGGCGTTCTCGTTCGGGACCGGCGCGGTGTAGACGTCGGCGTCGCAGTTCATCCACACCGGGTTGTGGTCGCCGCCGACCGGCGGGTTCATCGGGTAGTCGACCTTCTTCCGGACGTGGTTCTGGGTGAGTTCGTCCCAGCTCCGTTCGCCCCGGACGGGGGAGGACTTGGCCTGCTCCTCGGCCTGGTCCTGCTTGTCGGCGGCGGACATCAGATAGCCGCCGCCCGCGACGAGTCCGGCGACGACGGCGATGGATGCGGCGATGGTGATGACGCGGCTGCGGCGCTCGCGGGCCCGCTCCTTGCGGCGGGCCTCCTCCAGCTTGGCGCGGCGCGCGGCGGCAGGGTTGTGCTGCTTCTTGGCGGAAGTCATGGGGAGTCCTCGGGTTCAACACGATGTACGGAAAGTGGGCAGGCGGAAGAACCGGGCCTGCTTCTAGGTCCGTTGAACCTGGAGACGGAGGCGGTCGACGGCGCCACCGGCATCGTTGGACGGGCCGCGGATACCGGCGGCACCTGTGAGCCGGCCTTCCGGTGCGGTGACCGTCGAGGTGGGGAGCGCGACGGGGGCGGCCTGGGGGGACAGGACGACGGGTGTCGCATGCTCCGAGGTGCCGTGGCAGGAACTGCCGGCGCCCCTGCCGCCCGGAGCCTCGGCCACGACGACGATGCGCGCCGTCGGCGGGGGAGCCGTGCCGGGAGCCGTGACCGGAGTGGGGGTCGCAGTCGCGGTCGTCGTCGCGGTCATGACGTGGTGCGCGGCCGCGCCGGTCTCGGCGAGCGAACAGCACGAGACCACGGCGAGCAGGGCGAACACCCAGCCGAGCACGGCGGACACACGGACGTCACCGCGCCGTGCGTGGGGCCGTTCGCCGAGCCTGGTCATCACCGACATCGTATCGGTGTGTGAAGTTTCAAGAAGTATGGGGTGGCTGTGGATCCGGCAGTAGACACTTCCGCTGTCGGACCGGCGGGATAGTGTGCCCCGGTGACAATGCACTCGAACGTATCTGCGGGCTGGTATCCGGACCCTCATGGCGCGCCCCAGCTGCTGCGCTACTGGGACGGCTCCCAGTGGACCGAGCACACCAACCCGGCCGGGGGACAGCAGCCGCAGGCGCCGGCCCAGGGGCAGGTTCCCCAGCAGCAGGCCGCCCCCGGGTATCAGCAGGTCCCCGCTCAGCCGCAGGCCGCGCCGCAGCAGTTCGCCCCTCAGCAGGTGGCGCAGCCTCAGCAGGGTGGTGTCCCCGGCGGCGCCTCGCTCTTCAACCAGCAGGTCCTGGTCGTGAACCAGAAGGCCAAGCTGATCGAGGTGACGAACGAGTACAGCGTCTTCGACCAGCACGGCAACACGATCGGCTCGGTCATCCAGGTCGGCCAGAGCGCGCTGCGCAAGGTGCTGCGGTTCGTCTCCAGCATCGACCAGTACCTCACCCACAAGCTCGAGATCCGTGACGCGTACGGTCAGCCGCAGCTGCTCCTGACCCGCCCGGCGAAGTTCATCAAGTCCCGGGTCGTCGTGCAGCGCCCGGACGGCAGCCCCGTCGGCGAGATCGTCCAGCAGAACGCCATCGGCAAGATCAACTTCGCCATCATGGTCGACGGTCAGAAGGTCGGTGCCATCAAGGCGGAGAACTGGCGCGCCTGGAACTTCGCGATCGTCGACCACAACGACGCGGAGATCGCCCGGATCACCAAGACCTGGGAAGGCCTCGCGAAGACGCTGTTCACGACGGCGGACAACTACGTGCTGCAGATCCACTACCAGCTGCCCGAGCCGCTGCTGAGCCTCGTCGTGGCAACGGCACTGACCGTGGACACCGCCCTCAAGCAGGATGCCCGCGGCCTCGGCTGACCGGCGTCCCTCCGCACGACACGCACCGCCCGCGCCCCGTACACATGTATACGGGGGTGCGGGCGGAGGCTTGTCCCCGGGACGGCCGCACGGCCGCTGCCCGGGAGGGACGCCACCCGGTGGGACGATGACGGACATGCCCTACCTGGTGCCGCCCCACATCCCTTCCGGCCGTCTGGCGGAAGGTGCGCAGCCCGCCCTGCCGGTCGCCGGCGATCTGCTCCTGCGACCGTGGGAGCGCACCGACGCACCCGCCGTTCTCGCCGCCTTCTCGGATCCGGCGATCCAGCGCTGGCACCTGCGGCGGGCCGACTCCGGGGACGAGGCCCGCGATTGGATCGAGCAGTGGCAGGACGCCTGGCACGCCGAGACCGGTGTCCACTGGGCGGTCGTCCGCCCGAGGAACGGTGCGCCGGACGGAGCCGAGGAACTGCTCGGACGGATCTCGCTCCGCTCGCTGATGCTGGGCATCGGACAGGCCGAATGCGCCTACTGGACCCTGCCCGCCGCCCGCGGGCAGGGCGTCGCACCGAGGTCCGTGGCCGCCGTGGCGCGCTGGGCCTTCGACGAGGTCGGTTTCGAGCGTCTGGAACTCGCCCACTCCGTCATGAACGAGGCGTCCTGCCGCGTCGCGACCAAGTCGGGCTTCGCGCTGGAGGGCACCCGGCGGCGGGGGCATCTGCACGCAGACGGGTGGCACGACATGCACATCCATGCCCGGATCCGGGGCGACGCGGCGAGCGTCGCCGCCGGTCGGGATGCCCGTCCTGACAACCGTTAGCGGTGGCAGCGTGGTGATCGCCCGGACCGGTGTGCAGTCACCGAGGCTCGGCAGGGTCGGGCGGCGGAGTCATCGGCGTTCCAGTGCCCGGTCGGTGAGGGGGCCCGCGGACCCGATGTACCGGGTGGGGTCGGTCAGTTCCGCCAGATCGAGGCCGGCGAGCCCGGGTTCCTCGCGCACGACGTCGAAGAGCACATCGGCGAGGTCCGTCGTCTCGGAGTGAGCCCGGTCCGCCGCGGCCGCAAGCACCTCCCTGGCCCGCGCCCGGCCGATCCGGTCGGCGAACACGGCAGCCAGTCGCTCCGAGACGATCAGTCCGTCGGTGAGCTGGAGGTTCTCCCGCATGGTGTACGGGACGACCCGCAGCCCGGCCGCGAGTGCGGCGCCGTCGCGCGCCGCGCCGCCGACCAGCCGCAGCAATTCGCGCAGCGGCTCCCACTCGGCGTGCCACGCCCCGGCGGGCCGCTCGTCCTCGGCGGCCAGCGAGCTGTACAGAGTGGCCGCCAGGCCCGGGGCGCGGCGGGCAGCCGCCGCGATCAGCGTGGCGTGCACGGGATTCGCCTTGTGCGGCAAGGCCGACGAATCGCCGCCCTCTTCCTCTTCGACCTCGCCGATCTCGGTGCGGGAGAGTGTGAGCACATCCGCGGCCATCTTGCCGAGAGCGCCCGCGGTGAAGGCGAGCGCACCGGCGAGATCGGCGATCGGGGTACGAAGCGTGTGCCAGGGCAACACCGGTTCCGCCAGCCCGAGTTCGCGCGCGTAGGCGCCGACCAGGGCGAGCAGGTCGACCTCCCCCCGCCCGTCGGTGTCCTCCTGCTCCTCGGTGTCCTCCTGAGCGGTGGGCGAGGCGGCGGGAGCGGAGAAGGCGGCGAAGGCCGCCAGTGTTCCTGCCGCGCCACCCAGTTGGGCGGGCAGCGACGCCCGTACCGCACTCAGCCGGTCCCGGGCGTCGAGGATCAGCGCACGCCACCCCGCAGCCTTCAGTCCGAACGTCGTCGGTACGGCGTGCTGGGTGAGCGTGCGCCCCGCCATCTGTGTGTCGCGGTGCGTGGCCGCGTGCCGTGCCACCTCGCCCGCCGCCCGCTCCAGATCGTCGAGGATCGTTGCCAGCGTCCGTGAGGCGACCAGCATCGCGGCCGTGTCGAGGATGTCCTGGCTGGTCGCACCCCGGTGCACATAAGGCCGGGCGTCCTCGGGAACCGCCGCCGTGAGGTCCACGACCAGCGGGATGACCGGGTTGCCGCCGGAGCGGGCCCGCAGCGCCAGATCGCGTACGTCGAAGCGGTCGGCGTCCGCTGTCTCCGTCACCGCAGGCCCTGCCGCGGCGGGGGCGAGTCCGCAGGCGGACTGGGCGCGGGTCAGCGCGGCCTCGGCGTCGAGCATCGCCTGAAGGAAGGCGCTGTCGCCGGTGGTGGCCTCGGCGGGGGAGCCGGCCCGCCCGGGGGCGAGCAGGCCGGCATCGCTCTCGTACATCAGCTGCACTCCAGGAGGACCGTTCGGCCGGCGCCGTGCGGACGGATGTCGAACCGGTGGGTGCGCCGGTCCGTGGGCGTCGCGATCAGTCTGGCCCGGCGCTCCGTGTCCAGCGACTCCAGCGGCGGGCCCCCGGCATGGACGGAGCCGCACCGGCCGGAGACGGATCCGGGTGACGGCCCCGGTCCCGCCCGTGATCCGACGGACAGCCCTAGCCTTCCTCGCCTGCCAGGTAGATGCCGAAGACCGCGCCCTGCGGGTCACGCACCACCGCGATCCGTGGGCCGCCGGGGACGCTCGTCGGCGGCATCATCAGCTCGCCGCCCGCGCCCTGCGCGGTGGCCGCGGTCGCGTCGACGTCGGTCACCGCGAAGTAGGGCAGCCAGTTCGGCGGTGCCTCGGGCGGGAACTTGTCGTCCATCACCAGCATGCCGCCGAAATCGGCGCCGTCCACGCCCCACTGCGGGTACGTTTCCGACGCGGTGACCGTCCAGCCGAAGACCGCCGGGTAGAAGGAGAGGGCGGTATCGGCCTCTCGGGTGACGAGTTCGACCCAGCCGAGCGCGCCCGGCTCGTTCAGCAGGTCGGCGCCCGCGAAGGCGCGGCCCTGCCACAGCGAGAACACCGCGCCGGTCGGGTCCGCGACCACCGCGAACCTCCCCTGGTCGAAGACGTCCATCGGGCCGACCAGCTGCGAGCCGCCTGTCGCCGTCACCTTGTCGACCGTGGCGTCCGTGTCCTCGGTGGCGAACGACACCGTCCAGGCCGGCGGCTGGCCCGGCTGATAGACGGGGCTGAGTGCGGCGACGCGCTCATCACCGAGGTGCGCCAGCGTGTAGCCGCCGGCCTCCTCGCGCGGGTCGGTCTCGGACCGCCATCCGAAGAGCGCCGCGTAGAACGCCTTGGCTGCCGTGATGTCGGGCGTGCTGAGCTCGACCCAGCAGGGGCCACCGGACACCGGTTCGGTGAGCTTCATTGCGTTTCCTCTGTTCCCTCTGCCGCTGCGTGGACGCGTGGAGGTGCGTGTTCTCGCACGTTATGGCCGGCGGGGGAGCGGGGCCAGCGCGGAAGTGTTTTACGAGTGTAATATCTGCTAAAGTGTTTTGGTGAGCGATTCAACCCTTCGTACCCGGCAGCCCTCCTCCGTCCGCAGACTTCCCCTGGTCGGCCCGTTGCGCCTGGCCCGACCCTCGGACATGTGGTTCAAGCCGGCGCTGAGCGTGGTCGTCGCCTCCGCCGTACCGAATCTCGCGCTGTTCGCCCTCGGCCGGCTCGACCTCGTGATGTACACGATGGCCGGCTCGCTCTGTGCCCTGTACGGCCACAGCCTTCCGTACGCCCGCCGCGCCCGTACCGTCGCCGGAGTCGTCGTCGGCATGCTCATCGGTATGGCGGTATCCCTGGTCACAGCATCACTCACCGACTCGACGGCCGTGTTGATCGCCGTCGGCGCGCTTCTCGCGGCCGGGCAGAAGGTGCTCTGCGACGCCACCCGCATCGGACCGCCCGGACCGGTGATTTTTACCTTTGTCACCTCGGCCGCACTCTTCGCCCCGCAGCACCTCGGCCAGGTCCCCGGACACCTGGCGCTGACCGTGGCCGCGGGCGCGGTCTCCTGGCTGGTCACCGTCGGGCCCGCGCTGCTGCGCCGGGAGGGCCCGGAGCGGCGCGCGACCGCCCGAGCCCTGACCGCTGCCGCCGCGTACGCGGACGACCCGGGGCACCGCACCCGGCACGCCGCGGCCGCCGCCGTCCACACGGCCTGGCAGACACTGCTCGCCGCCGGGCGCCCCACCCCCGTACGCCGGGAGCTGGAGCGGCTCGTCGTCCACGCCGAAGCCGCACTCGCCCGGGGAGCCCTGGGTGCGCACCCCGGTGGCCACGCGCGTCGGGGCGGTGACGCCGACGGTGGCGGCCACGCCCGTGCAGCGGACCGGGACGGCGAGCTCGTCCCCACGGCCGTTGGTACCCGCACCGGCGACCACGACCTCCAAGCCCGCGTCGCCGGCCCCGACCGGCTTCGCGCCTGGGCCCGGCAGACCAGGGCCCGCGGCCCCGTCCCCACCCCGCCGGCCGCGCCCGGCACCGCCGAGGAGCTCTTCGGGATCGACGCCGAGCGTGCCGCGCGCCGGACCGTAGGCCGACGCGACGCCCGCCGGGCGGTGCTGCGCGCACTCGCCCCCGGCTCCCCGCTGCTGCCCATCGCCGCCCGCGCCCTCATCGGTTGCGCCCTCGCCGGATATGTCTCGATGGCCGTCGGCGTCGGCCGCCCCTACTGGGCGATCGTCACCGCCGCCTCCCTCTACCAGGCCAATGTCACGCTCTCCTGGAACCGCGCCCTGCAGCGCACCCTCGGCAACCTCCTCGGTGTGCTCGTCTTCGCCGTGGTCCTCCCCGTCTCCCGGACGAGCTCACTCGCACTCATCGGCTGCTGCCTCTTCTTCAACTTCGCCGCAGAGGCCCTGATCACCCGTAACTACTGGCTCGGTTCCATAGCCGTGACCCCGATGGCCCTCCTTGTCCTGGAGTTCGGCGGCACGCACCCGGCCGGAGAGCTCATCGGCGACCGGGTCCTGGACACCGTCATCGGCGCCGCCGTCGGAATCCTCGCCGCCATGGCCGTCACCAACCGACGGGCCACCGGACGGCTGGAACGGGCCCTCGCCGCCACCGACCGGGCCCGGGCCCACGCCGTACAGACCATCGCCGCCCCGGCACCCGCGCCCGCAGCCCTCGACGCCGCCCGCCGCAGGCTCACCGGATCGCTCGTCGAACTGCGCGAGGCCGGCGACACGGCAGCCGGCGAATGGTGGCAGCGCGCCTTGCCCGAGGAGCACATTCTCGCGGCCGAGCAGGCCGGACACCGTACGCTCGCGGCGACAGCAACACGGCAGGGGCTGATCGCCCCCGCCCCGGAGATCGGAGCGGTGTGACCGACGACATCGTCGCCTCGGTGGTACGGCAGTGGCACGCCGTCAACCCGGAGCTGGACACCGGACCGATGGAACTCATCGGCCGCATCAACCGCTGCGCCGCCCTGCTCCAGCAGGCGGAGGACGCACCGCTGCGCGCCGCCGGACTCTCCCGCGCCGAATTCGACCTGCTGGGCGCCGTACGGCGTACCGACCGCGAACTCACCCCCGGCGAACTGGCCAGGGAGACGTTCTCCTCCGGCGCGGCCGTCACCAAGCGCCTCCGGATCCTCCAGGAGCGTGGCCTGGTCGACCGCCGTAGCGACGAGCGCGACCGGCGCGTCACACACGTCCGTCTCACCGAGGGAGGGCGCGCCCTGGTCGACCAGCTGCTGCCACGGCAACTGGCGTACGAACGCGCCGTGCTCTCCGGCCTCGACGAGCGGACCCGCGGCGAACTCAGCGCGCAGCTCAGCGAATTGCTGGTCCAGCTGGAGGGACGCATCGGCGGGTCCCGGCGCTGACCTCCGCACCGGACCCCGCTGCGCGTGGGCGCCGGCCGTCGAACGGCCGGCTCCGGACGTCGGCCACCCACGGATGTCGCAGCTCGCTGACGCGCGCTTGCCGACCGAGGCGAGACGGGCCGCTTCGTGAACCGGGCCAGTCGGCGCACCAGCGGGGTTCCCTGCCAGGATCGCTGTCCATGAGCTCTGAACAGTGGAGTACTCACGGGGTCGAGTTGGGTTCCCGTAGCGCGATCAAGCGGTTTCGGGGCGAGCATCGCGAGCAAGCTGAGCGTGAGTGGCGGGCACTGAAGCTGCTTGCCAGGTATGCGCCCGGTTTGGCTCCCGAACCCTGGGAAGCGGACCTTGAGGCACCGGAACCCGCGGTGGTGATGTCCCGGCTGCCTGGTGAGCCCTTGCGTGGCCGCTCGCTCGACGACGGGCAAATCAAGGCGCTGGCCGCGACGCTGTCGAGGCTCTATGCAGCGGTGCCGCCTGATGCGCTGGTCGCAGTCCCTCGTCGACCAGCGCATCAGAAGGACCTCATTTCTCGACTTCGCTCTTGGACGCCGCAGACTCAGGCCATGGCCAGCGACGAGGTGAGCCGCGCCATGAACCTCGGCCTGGCCTGGTTGTCCGAGTCGGGTATGGAGACCGCCGGTCAGCCAGACGTCCCACGAGTCTTCGGGCCCGGGGACGGCAATCTCGCGAACTACCTGTGGGACGGCTCCGAAGTGCGCGTCGTCGATTTCGAGGACTCGGGAGTCAGCGATCGCGCCTTTGAGCTGGCTGAGATCACCGAGCACGTGGCCAGCTGGGTGGACCAGCCCCTCGACGTTGAGGCCCTTCTCGAGCAATTCGAGCTGACGGCAGCTGAATCCCTTCGGTTGAAGGACTGCCGTCGGCTCCTCGCCCTGGTCTGGCTGTTCCTGCTCTCCTTCGACAAGGGTGACAAGCCGAGGAACCCGCCAGGGACTACAGAAAGACAGGCCGGCCGCTTGTTGAACCTGCTGGACTGACGAGCGTGTTCGTGGTTGCCGAGGGCGGGTCGGCAGCGAGGCCCATGTTCGTAACGCGCTGGGCTGGCTGACTGGTCGTGCCCTGACCAGCGGCGCGCCTGCTCGGACCGGCGGTGCGCGGCCTCGCTGGTGCCCGTGACCAGCTCGGACAGATTGACGCCACCACAGTCACCCGGCCCACCGACCTCGGCATGCCGACCTTCACGCATGTCGCGGGACAATGTTCAGAGCGAAATTCTTGAGCGTCCGCCCCAGAGCGTGAAGTGTGGCTCGTCGGATCAGGTGCGCCAGAGGAGTGCGTATCCTTCGCGCAGCGGTCCGCCGAGCAGATCGAGAACTTGCTCGGCTGCAGCGGCCAGCGGTGCGGGGTCGGCGCGATCGGCCACGGCCTGATGGCCGTCCAGCAGAGCCTTGCCACGTACCGGGTCCGCGCTCAGCAGTCGGCGGGGCAGCCACTTGCCGATGCCGTCCAAGCGCCGTGATGGGCGGTGAGCAGATGTGCCGCCTCGCGCAGGGTGAAGTCGGCGAGGGAAAGCTGTTCATACCGATTGGCCGACGGGGTGTCGACCAGGTCGTCCATGTAACAGGTAAGGCCGTAGCGACTCCTTTCCCTTTCCGCCGGCGTGAGGGTCATCCGTCAGTTGCACTCGCGTCATGCAAGAAGATCTATCCTCCCCGGCCGCGCCGCGGGAGCGAAATCTGGGACTGCCACCGTCTGCCATCGAGTCGAACTGGGCTCAGCTGAGACCACGATGGGCGGCCCACAACCTCCCGGCACGGCTGGCGGCGTCTGCGATCAGGGATGCCAGTTCGGGATTGTCGGGGACTGGGAACGAGACGTATGCGCCCCGACCACCACTGACGGGTCGGCCATAGGCCTTTGCGGCGAGGCTGCCGTCCGGGAGAAGCCGGACGTTGAGTGTGGTGAGCGTGAACGCTTCACCGCGTCGAGTGTCCGTCCAGCGGAGCGCCTGCGGGATCGTGACATTGATCGCCAGAGCACTCACTTCCAGGTCGCTACTCATGGACGGATGCTCTCACGCGAGTCCCCGCAGGCGGCCACCACCGGCTTATGCAGCAGGCAGTTTGATCACGACTCGATACGGAGCCGCAACCAACTCTTCGTCGCCACCACGCGAGCCCGGGACGCATTGCGCATCTCCTGGCACGGCAAGCCCAGCCCGTTCCTCCCCCTGTAGCAGACCGACGCGGTTCTGCCCTGCGGTGACCACCTACCGCGGGGCGGAGCGCCGGCTGTCAGATCATTCGCGATCAGAATCCGTGCCTTGCGTCCGTCAGCCGCCTGTGAGCAGGCGCTCGCGCTCGGCCGCCACGATCTCCCGTGCCAGCTCAGCGTCCGTGATATCGAACGCTTCCGGAGCGCTGTCGGCGGTTTCGGAGACGCGGGCGAACTCCGCGAAGAGCTGGTTCTTGCGCGCCAGGATCTCAATGATGCGCTGGTCGACGCCTTCTTCGGAGAGCAGGCGGTGTACTTGCACCGACTCCAGCTGCCCCATCCTGTGGGAGCGGCCGATGGCTTGCCATTCTGTCGTCGGCTTGAGCTGGGGCTCGCAGATCACGACGACCGATGCCGACTGAATGTTCAGTCCGACGCCGCCTGCCACGATCTGCGCGATGAGGACTGCCCCGTGACGGGCTTGGGAGAACTCGTCAACCATGCTCTGTCGCTTCGCGGCGGGAACGGAGCCGGTAAGGGGCCCGAACACCTTTCCCGGAAGGACCGACGCCACTTCGTCGAGGACGTCACGGAAGTACGAGAAGACCAGCACCTTACGCTCGTTGTCCTCTGCCTCCTGGACGATGTCGATGAGGCGCTGCATCTTCTCGGACTTGGCGCCGGCGCGTAGCGCGGCCTGGCGCATGGCCATGAAGTTGCCTTCGATGACAGCCGCTCGGTAGTGCTGCTCGTCGGCGTTGGACATCGGCATCCACTCGTCGACGTCGACCCGCTCCGGGAGCTCGGTGAGGACGTCTTCCTGATTGCGCCGAAGGTAGGCCGGCGCCACTTGCTTCCGGAACTGGCGAGGAGCGATTTCCGAGGCACTGATCGACAGGTCTGGCCGGAGATAGCCGACGAGATTGCGAAATTCCTCGATCCGGTTCTCTAGCGGGGTGCCGGTCAGGAGGATCGCCCGTTCCGAGCGCTCGATCAAGGCCGTGGAGCGCCGGGTTCGCTGGGCGCCCGGATTCTTGACGTAGTGCGCTTCGTCGAACACCAGGCATGCAGGCCGGGCGCGTTCGGGGATCCGGTCTTCCAGCCAACCGAGGATGTCGTAGGTGGTGACCGCGACTCCACCGTTGCGGATCCAGGACTTCAGGGCATCGTCGCGACCGGGCCCGTGCAGGCGAAACGCTCGCAGATCGGACTTGGCCTGGGCTTCGCGCACCCAGTTGGTCACGACAGCGGCTGGGCAGACGACCAGGAAGTGCGAGGAGCCCTTGGCGCGCAAGTGGGCGAGTACGGCCAGTGCTTCGACCGTCTTTCCCAGCCCCATCTCGTCGCCGATGATGACCTTGCGTTGCACGATCGCGAAGCGGGCGCCGAATGACTGGTACCCGCGCAGGGACGCCTTCAGATGGGTGGTGTCGAGCTTGAGTTCCCTGACCGCCTCGACGATTTCGGTCGGTAGGTCGCCTTGGCTCTTCTCGGCGTCGTCGGCCAGGAATCCGAGATCCGCGAGCATCGCGTAGTAGTCGGCCGGGCGGGCGATGAAATCCTCCCAGGGATCACCGCCTGCGGCGGTGTCCCCGCCCTTGAGCAGCGCCCCGCGGTGCTCGACGGCCGCCAGCGCGGTACGCAACTCGTCGACGGTCCGGGCCTGGGGGACGACAGCCACGTGGGACGTCTTGGAATCAAGGCTTTGGAGGAGCGGCCGAACCGCGTCGGCGGCAGCGAGGTCCGCTGTCGCGCTGCGGATAGAACGTGCCGCGTCCCAAGCGCGCATCGTCTTGAGGAGCTGCGTGGTGGCGCGGGATCGGTTCTTGATGTCGATCCGGACCGGCATCTCGTCCAGCGTGGTCTGCCAGATGGTTCGCGCGGCGCCGACCATCCGGTTGCCCGTCGTCTCGCCGACTCCGGGGAGGGATCGGATCCGTGATTTCTGGTCGAGGACCTGCTGCACGTTCCTGATTCCGGCATCGATGAGCGCCGTGATCCGCAGTTGGCCGCTGGTTGCGTCTTTGAGCCGCTCGACGGGCATCTCGGCGACCAGCTTGCGAGTTTCGTCCTGTCGGACGGCATTGCCGGCGGCATTGACTGCCGCTCTGAACTGGTCCTCGCGCTGCAGGGCCTGATCGATCGCGCTGACCGCGGTCTTGGCGACGTCCAGTTCGTGCCGTCCAACGAGCTCGGCCCGGTCGCCGAGGCGCTGGGCGAAGCCGACCGTGTCATCGAGGATGGTCGAGGGCTCGATTGCGGGGAGAGTCTTCCCATCCCATGCTGCCAGGCTTTCCAACTCGCTGACGAGTGGGGTGCTTGCAGCCCATTCGTGGAGGGATATCAGGTATGCCGCAGCTTGCCCTGCTTCGCCCTTACGGCTCTTGCCCGAAAATATCCGGCGGGCACCGAACAGCGCCCGGACGGCCGTCAGCGCCCGGCTGGCCTCGCCGGTCAACTGGTGGATGCCCTGTTGGGCATGGGCAGTGAGCGCCGGAAGGGCCCGACGGCTCGCCAGGGAGGTCACCAGGTCGGCATCGGACGGCGCGAGCTGCAGTACGCGCCATGCGGTGGTGGCGCCGGTCCCGAGAGAAGTCACTCGGCCGAAGAACTGCCTGGCCGCACCTTCCGCCGCTGCCTCGACGGGCTCGCGTTCCTTGACGATCCTCGCCGCGAGTTTGCGCCACCCGCTGACTTCCTCCACCACACCACGAAGGTGCTGACGTTCTTCTCGCTCCATTGCCCCCGCCGACTCGCATGACCTCTGCGAAGATTAGCGACCCCGGTTGACGAAGTCGACGGGACCGCAAAATCGCCGGAACGTCCGAGTAGCGTTCGCAGGCTGCCAACCAGGAGGTTCTGTACGTGCTGCTCGAGGAGCTCAAGCCGGGTTTGCGCATCGAGGGACTCATACCGGCGGAGATCGTCACGGTCATCGCCGCCCAGTGGCACGGTACGAACGCACTCGAGCTGACCTACAAGACCGCCGCGGGCGGCCTCGACCAGCGGGTCGTCTTCCGAAAGGATGAGGACAAGCTGAGCGTCGCCCGCAGCGGCAGCCGCGCCTTCGATGCGAAGGCAAGCGACTTCAAGCTGGTCGCCGAGGCTCAGCGGATCTCGCTGGCCGGCCTGTTCGACCCGATGCTTGCCGTGGCGACCAGCGACGTTCAGCCGCTCCCACACCAGATCCGCGCCGTGTACGGCGAGCTCATGCCCCGTATGCCGCTGCGCTTCCTGATCGCCGATGATCCGGGCGCAGGAAAGACCATCATGTCTGGGCTCTACATCAAGGAGCTCCTGCTGCGCGATGACGTCAAGCGGTGCCTAATCGTGGCCCCGGGAGGCCTGGTCGATCAGTGGCAGGACGAGCTCTTCTTCAAGTTCGGTCTCCGTTTCGACCTGCTCACGAACCAGCTCATCGACTCTCAGCTCAATCGCAACGTCTTCGAGACCAACCCGCTTCTGATCGCCCGCATGGACCAGCTCTCTCGTAACGAGCACCTGAAGGCGCAGCTTCAGGAGACGGAGTGGGACCTGATCGTCGTTGACGAGGCGCACCGCATGGGTGCCCACTACTTCGGCGGCAAGGTGGAGAAGACCAAGCGGTTCCAGCTCGGCGAGATGCTTGGCGAGATCACTCGTCACCTGCTCCTGATGACAGCGACCCCGCACTCGGGCAAGGAGGAGGACTTCCAGCTCTTCCTCACCCTGCTGGACCGTGACCGGTTCGAGGGCAGGCAGGAGAGGAGCGCCGACGTCAGCGGGATCATGCGGCGCATGATCAAGGAAGACTTGCTCACCTTCGAGGGCAGGAAGCTCTTTCCCGAGCGCATCGCGGAGACCGTCCCATACGAGCTCACGGCACTTGAGTACGACCTTTACGAGGACGTCACGCACTATGTCCGCGAGGGGATGAACCGCGCTGATCGCGTCGGTGGTAAGCGCAAAAACACTGTCGGTTTTGCGCTTACCGTTCTGCAGCGACGCCTGGCCTCCAGCCCCGAGGCGATCTACAAGAGTCTCGTGCGGCGTACTGAGCGCCTGGAGCGCAAGAAGCAGGAGATCCTCAACGGCACCTGGCGCGAGAGCATGCCCACCATCGACCTCGCCGACTTCGACAATGACGAATTCAATGCCAAAGAGATCGAGGAGACCGAGGAGGAACTGCTCGATGCCGCGACGGCGGCGCAGACGGTCGAGGAGCTCAACGTCGAGCTCACCGAGCTGAGGGCCTTGGTGAAGGCGGCGCAGCGGGTCCGGGAGGCAGGTACGGACCGCAAGTGGACCGAGCTGTCCGCCCTCCTTCGAGACCACGCGCTGGTGACAGACGCCAATGGCCAGCCTCGGAAGCTCATCATCTTTACCGAGCACCGCGACACCCTCCAGTATCTGCAGCAGAAGGTCGGGTCGCTTCTGGGCAAGCCCGATGCAGTCAAGGCCATTCACGGCGGCGTACGCCGGGTCGAGCGGCGGCAGATCACCGAGGAGTTCACCAAGAACCGCGACGTTCAGATTCTGCTGGCCACCGACGCCGCCGGCGAGGGACTCAACCTGCAGGCCGCACACCTGATGGTCAACTACGACCTGCCCTGGAACCCCAACCGCATCGAGCAGCGCTTCGGCCGCATCCACCGCATCGGCCAGGAGGAGGTATGCCGGCTGTGGAACCTCGTCGCCTCCAACACTCGCGAGGGCGAGGTCTTCACGCGTCTGCTGGAGAAGCTCGACCAGATGCGCGAGACGTACGGCGGGAAGGTCTTCGATGTCCTGGGAGACGCGTTCGCCGAGACCCCGCTGCGGGACTTGCTGCTCGATGCCATCCAGTACGGTGAGCAGCCCGATGTCAAGGAAAGGATGCGCGAAGTCATCGACACCACCGTCGGAGACGGCCTCAAGGGCCTTCTGGACGAGCGTGCGCTCGCTTCGGAGCACCTCTCGGATGTCGATCTTCGCGCTCTGCGCGCCACGATGGACGAAGCCCGCTCCCGGCGTCTTCAGCCGCACTACATCGAATCGAACTTCAAGGACGCCTTCACCCGGCTCGGTGGCCGAATCGTCAAGCGCGAACAGGGGCGTTACGAGATAGCCAACGTGCCCCAGCACGTCCGATCGGCAGGCAACGGACCGATCGCCACCAGGTACGACCGCATCACCTTCGATCTTGACCACGTTCAGCCTGATGACCGCGCCCGCACCGACCTGCTCGCCCCCGGCCACCCGCTGCACGACGCCGTCATCGACGAAGCCATCCGGAACTTTGGGGGCGCCCTGAACCAGGGCACCGTCCTCGTCTCGGCCACCCTGAAAGAACCGCACCTCCTCGTCGGGGTCGTCGAGGAGGTCACGGACGCCACAGGTGAGTCGGTGGCCCGACGGTTCGCATACGCCTACGTCGACAGCCACGGCACCGTGCACCCGGCCGGCCCTGCGCCATACTTGGACTGTGCCGCGGCGCCGAACGGCGCGGCGACCGACATCGTATGTAGGCTTTCCTGGCTCGCAGATGCTGAGGACAAGGCAACCAGCTGGATCATTGCCAACCAGCTTCCCGAATACCTGGCCGAGGTCCAGCCCCGTCGCCTGGCAGAATTGATCAAGACCCGGGAACTGGTGACCAAGCGTCTGACCTTGGAGAGCGAGCGGTTGCTGCTCGATGCTGCGGCGGCCGCCGAGAAGGAACGGAGCGGCGAGAAGCCCAAGGAGTCCTCCGAGAGCCTCCGCCGCAAGGCTGTCGAGCTCGATGTACGCCTTCGAAAGCGTCTCGCACTGCTCGACCAGCAGCAGTTGATGTCGACGAAGCCACCGCAGATCCTCACCGCGGCGCTTGTGCTGGGCGTTTCCGATCTACCCTCTTCTGAGTAAAGACCGTTTTTTTGTGCAATCGCGAGAAGGCCATGACGCGCGCTCGGGCAGGGGTGCAAGCGTAGCGATGGCCTCGATTCTGGGCTGCTGGTAGCCGCTACGAGTCGTTGACCTGCGACAGTACGAGAAAGAAAAAGGCACCCGGCGGGACGCCGGGCAGGCTGGACGACAGCCCGCTCGCCGGATGCCCCGGGTGGCGACCAGTCCAGCGCGCGGTGCGTTGGGAAACCGCAGATCACCGGGGTGCGGACGTGCACTACCGGGGTCCATCGACTCCGGAAGGTTGACCGCCCGTGCCCATTTCCGACGCGATCCCCGAATTGCCGATGGGGCGGCAGACCCAGAAGCCTGAGCCGATACCCGAACCCGCCGTGTCCGCACTCGCAGAGCCGGGCCGCGCGGGTCTGGTGACCATCGGCCTTGACGCTGCCCGGGCGCTGTTCTGCACGGCCGAGGCGAGCGGCTTCGGCCGGCCAGGAACTGACGAGATCTTCGACCAGTGGCTCGACAGCGGATTCGACGTCGCCTTCTACCGCAACGCGGACCGCCCCCTTCAGGCACGTGCTGTCAGCCAGGACGATCGAGTTCCCGAGTCGCTGACCAACAGCCGTATCGGGAAGGCCCGGTTGCAGTCGGTCTGCCTCCATCCTCGTCGGCGCGCGCCCGTCGGGCCTCGGGAGCCGGGCCCGGTATCTGCGGAGGGCGAGGAGGCCGACGGAACAGATGCCCGGACGGGTGCTGGCATGCCCGGCAACCGCTGGGGAGACGAGGAGAACAAGCGGCGGTACGCGAAGGTGGAGTACCAGGAGGACGGCGGCTGCGTTCTGACGGTCGTGGACGACTTCACTGAAGGAACGGGGAAGGAGTCGGCCTATCACCTGGGCGGCGACATCACCTCGTACACCGACGGAGATTGGTTCGAAACGCTCACCACCCTCTCCGAACTCGCCCAGGCCAGGCTGGAAATGGAGGGATGGACCCCGGACGGCCCTTGGCAGATCCAGTGGTCCTCCAGCTCGTGGGTCGTCACGGACCCGCCGTACGAGACCATTGAAGTGTTCGAACAGTACGGCTTCGATCCGGACGAGATCACGCAGCACTATGTGTGCATCTACAGACAGGGCAGCGACGGCTACACCGTCGAGTTCACTGCGGAGCACCGGGGAGAGGACCACGTCATGTACCTCCAGCTGGAGTTGGATCCCGGTAACAAGGAGCCGGGCAGCGGCAGTCTCGAAGAACTGCGGAGCCACCTGGAACAAGCGACGGAACGGGTGCGGGAAGCCGGCTACACCCCGCTCGATGGCGACTGGAGCGTCCACTGGACACGCTGCCACGTGCCTCTGGCCGAGCTGTGACCGACTGACGGCCCCAGGCTGCGGTGTCATGTGCCCTGTTGTTTCCGCCCAGCCGAAGGGCGGAGAGTGAGCAGCTGCCGCCCGAGTCCATACGGATGCAGGCTCCCGGCACAGCACCAACGGGCGAAGGGCCCGTCACCGGCACTCTTCGAAGCGCATCACTGTCGAACACGCTCTCCGCAACGACTGAAAGGCATGGGCGGAGTCCGGCGCGAAGGCCGCCGTCGGTACGACCGTGGCCACCGCCGACGGCGGCTGTCCGGGCACCGGGCTCGTGATGCCTCACCGGCGCCGCACAGCACCCGGCTGCCGGCTCAGGTTGCGTACGGGGCACCGTGGCGCAGGCCGTCGAAGAGGAGGGCGGTGATCTGTTGGGCTTCGTCCAGCCAGCCTTCGGTGGCGCGCATTCCGCAGATGCCGCCCAGGGCGCGCAGCAGGGTGGAGCCGGTGACGTCGTCCCGGACGGTGCCGGCGGCGGTGCCCGCGTCGAGCAGCTGGGTGAGGGCGTTCACCATCCGGGTGCGGGCGGTCTCGAAGATCGGTGAGTCCGTCGCCATGATGCTCTCCAGGGCGACGGACATCCCTTTGCCGACGGCAGCGTGATCCACGAGCAGCAGCAGGAAGCGCCGCAGGGCCTCGTCCGGGGCGTATCGGTCCAGGAGGTCCGAAGGTGCGGCGCACAGGTCGTCGACCTCCGTGCGGTAGACCTCCTCGATGAGGGCCTCGCGCGTCTCGAAGTGGCGGTAGAGCGTTCCGACGGCGACGCCGGCGCTGCGGGCGATGTCCTCGACGTGGACGTCGGCGTCGCCGCCGAGGAACGCCTCCCGCGCTGCGGAGAGAAGCGCCTCGCGGTTGCGGCGCGCGTCGGCGCGCAGCGGTCGTGATGCTGGCAACAGAACCTCCATAAAGTGAGTCCGGTTCCGCTTGTGTATTGTTTCCGGAGTCAGGTTCATCTTACGGAGGGATCACCATGCCGATCACAGATGAGGAACTGGACGGGCTTCGGGTGCTGGTCACCGGCGGCAGCCGCGGCCTGGGCGAGGCGACCGTCCGCCGCTTCGTCGCCGCGGGTGCGACCGTGCTGACGGCCTCCCGGAGCAGGCCGAAGGAGGACACCGTCGCCACGTTCATTCCGGCGGACCTCTCGACGGAGGAGGGCGTGGCGGAACTCGGCCGCCAGGTCGTCGACCGCGTGGGTGGAGTGGACGTGCTCGTGAACAACGCGGGCGCGGCGAGCGCCCCGGCGCCGACCCTGAGCCGGTCGGACGAGTCCTGGCGGGCGGACCTGGAGATGAACCTCCTCAGCGCCGTGCGCCTGGATCGGGCCCTGGTGCCGGGGATGGTCGAACGGGGCTCCGGCGTCGTCGTGCACGTCTCCTCGATCGCCAGCCAACTCCCGCAGCGTGCGGAGGCGTCCTACGCCGCCGCGAAGGCGGCACTCAACACCTACAGCCGCGAACTGGCGACCGAGGTGGGCGAGCACGGGGTGCGCGTGGTGTGCGTCCTTCCGGGCTTCGTCGTCACCGACGGGGCGACGGCCCATCTCCAGCACATGGCCGACCGGCAAGGCGTAAGCGCCGACGAGGTCAAGCAGCAGATCGTGGATCACCTGAAGGTCCCGATGGGCCGTCCGGGAGACCCCGAGGACGTCGCCGAGATGATCGCGTTCCTCGCCTCGGGGCGTGCGAAGTGGCTCACCGGAGCGCAGTTCCGCGTCGACGGCGGCATCATCCCGACCGTCTGAGCACCAACCGGCTCGAACAAGAAGGACCCCCCGTGACCGTCACCCTGACTTCCGTGATCATCGACGCCGCCGAAGTGGAGCCGGAGAGCGCCTTCTGGCACCGCCTGCTCGGCGACTCGATCACCCGCATGCCGAGCCACCACTTCATCCGGGCCGCCGGCCTCCCGGTGCTCGTCATCCAGTCGGCCCCGGGGCATGTCGCCCCGAACTGGCCGGACGGCACCTCCCAGCAGATGCACCTCGACTTCACCGTCGACGACCTCGCCACCGCCGACCGCACGGCGACCGAAGCCGGTGCCACCCGACTGCGTCCCGTCGACGAGGTCCACCCGGAAACCTGGACCGGCAGCCGCGTCTACGCCAGCCCGGCCGGACACCCCTTCTGCCTGCGATCCGCCTGAAGATGTCACTTCACCGCGCCGTACCTGTCGTCAGACGGGATGAACACTTCGCTGCGGTCAGGCCCCGAGCGGCGTAGCCCTTCGCCGACCGGCTTCTCGTCGAAGTACGCGCCCGCGGCGTCGAACTGCCGGTAGCCGGTGTGGAGCGCGGCCGCGACCGCGGCGGTGGCTATGTCGGGTGGGCTCTGGCGGGCGTCGCGATTCCGTTGTTCAGCCGAATGTCGATGGTCATGTCTCTCCGCAGGTGGTCGGCGGTGGTCAACGCTGTTCGCGTCGGCTGCGGATGCTCAGGGCGATGGTGGAGACAAGGAACCAGAAGGCGCCGAAGGCCGAGTATCCGGCGACGGTGGACAGGCTGCTCGTCGCCGAGGCGGACGTGGCAGCGACGGTGGCACCGGCGAGGACAGACTGTCCGCCGCTGATGACCATGGGCCACTGGGCGCCGACGGTGCGCCGGCGCCGGATCGCTACGACGAGCTGGATGGCTCCGGAAAGGAGGGCCCAGACACCGAACACGAGAAGGGCCGTCCCGATGGTGGAGAAGACAGCGGTGATCATTCCGGCGGTGGTGGCGAGGCCGAGAACCATGTTGATGGCACTGACGCGGTTCGTGGAGCCGGTGCCGGCCAGGCGACGCTCGAGGAGCGTGGCGATGACGTCCCACAGGGGGTAGACGATGAGTAGCACGGCCGCGATCACTGTGGGCCGGTCCGTCGACACGAGCGAGGCGGAGGTCGTGAAGACGAGTGCCACCCAGATCAGGGAGAAGACGACTCGGATCAGGTAGAGCGATCGGAGCCCGGAAGGCGTCGTCGTGTCCGTGGTCGAAGTTGTCGAAGTTACGGTGGTGTGAGTCATCAGGTGTCCCGTTGTGATCGTGACGGTGTGAGACGGTCGCCTCGATGACGAGTCTCAGCGGCCTCGGGAGGGGCCGTGTACTTCGAACGAAGTAGTTCTGCCATCCACTTCGACGGAATGAGTTCCGCCGCATCCATCGACCGAAGCAGCTTCGCCGTCTACATCGTTCGAAGTACACGGCCGCCGCACACGTGAACGAGAATCAGCTCATGGTCAAGGCGCAGAACAGTCAGGACGGGCCCGCGGCACCGCTGTGGGTCCGCCGCCCCGGGGTGCTGCACCGAGTCGCCTATTCAGTGGCCGCGCTGGTGTTCACCGGGCAGATCGTGGCAGTGATACTGAGAGGGGCGGAGTGGTCGACGGCCCTCTCCGTGCTCCTCGCCGGCGGCGGTGTCGCCCTCTCATGGTGGAAGCCGTGGGCAGGACTGGTCGTGACGAGCGCGGCGTCCTTCGCCGTCACAGCGGTGGGCCACGACCCCCTGTCGGTGTGGATGATGGCGGTGCTCGTGCTGTTCTCGGTCACCCTCAGGGGAAAGCAGCCGCTGGCCGGAACCGGCATCGTGGCGGCGTTCTTCCTGGGGGCGTTCATGACGGTCGGAGGATTCCGTGGCGGCGCGGTCGTGGGAGCCGCCGCCCTCTTCTCAGCCATGGCAGGAGGTGCGACAGGGGCTGCGCTGCGCATCCATCGAGACCACTGGTGGACCCTGGAGGAACGGGCCGAAAGCGCCATCGCCACCCGTGAGATCGAAGCCACCCGACGAGTGACCGAGGAACGACTCCGCATCGCCCGAGACCTCCACGACGTCATCGGTCACCAGGTCGCGATGCTGAGCATGCACCTCGGTGCAGCGGAGATCGGGCTGCCCGAAGATGCCGAGTCTTCCCGGCAGGCCCTCGTCTCGGCCAGGTCCAGCGCCCGCACCGTCGTCGTGGAAACGCAACGCATCCTCGCGCTCCTCCGCCTCGGGGACGACGTCTTCGACGACGAGGCGCTCCGGCCGACCCCGGCGCTCAGCGGCCTGGAAGGACTTATCGCCTCTTTCGAAAGCATCGGCCTCGGCATCCGACCCTCCATCGACATCCCTGCCGGTTTCGTGGAGCCCAGCGTCGGCGTGACGGTCTACCGGGTCGTTCAAGAAGCACTCACGAATGCCTACCGGCATGGAGAGGGGACGGCAACGGTGGATGTGCGCGAGCGCGACGGCAGGATCTGCGTCACCGTGGAGAATCGCGTCGGTCGCTCACCCCGCGGCTCCGACTCGGGCAGCGGACTCGGACTCGTGGGGATGCGCGAACGCGTCGAGTCCTCCAGCGGGCGGCTGACGATCGACAGTCACGACGGGCGATTCCGGGTCCATGCGGAGTTCAGCCCCCTGGGAGCCGTCGTCCGATGACGCGGATTCTGATCGTCGACGACCAGGACGACATGAGGGCCGGGATCCGGGCGATGCTTCGGCTCGACCCGAGTCTCATCGTCGCGGGTGATCTCTCCGACGGACTCCAGGTCGTCCCCTTCCTCCGGGACCACCCCGTCGACCTGGTCCTGATGGACATCCGGATGCCCGGCATCGACGGTGTCGAAGCCACCCGCCGGATCCGCGAAGAGCATCCACCCGAAAAGACGCGGGTGATCGTGCTGACCACTTTCGACCAGGACGACATCGTTCTCGCCGCCCTGCGCGCGGGCGCCAACGGTTTCCTGAGCAAGACCGTGAGCCCTGCTGAACTCGTCGCCGGAATCACCGAGGTCGTTGGCGGTGGCGGTGCGCTGTCGGCCGCCGCGACGGCCGCGCTCATCGGTCACATGACCGAAAGTCCGCCACCGGTGATCGACCAGGAACTGCTGCGACGCTTCGGCGCGCTGACACCCAGGGAGCGCGACGTGGTCGTTCTCGTTGCAAGCGGTCTCGGCAACGACGAGATCGCGGCCCAGTTGTTCGTGTCGCCGTTCACCGTGAAGACGCATGCGGTGCGGGCCATGACGAAGGTCGGCGCACGTGATCGAGCACAACTCGTCTCGTTCACCTTCCGGGCCGGCCTCTACCCCTGAGCCTGCCGAGCGGAACCCCGAGACAGGTGACCGCCGCGGTGATGCCGAGCAGTCCGGTGGGCGGGACGCCGTGGGGCACGTACCTGGAAGACCTCGCGGTCGCGCTGCGCGAGCGGCGTACCTGGACCTGTACCTGCGGAGCGGGGCTTGCGCCACGGCAAGGCGGACGAGCTCGGCGTCGGTCAGCAGCGGCGGCGGTCGCTCCATCGCGCCGGGCGTGGGCAGCGGGCTCCGGCGGCGGTTCGACGGAGATCGATTTGCTCAGGCAGCGACGACCGTCGCGCCCTGCGGGGTGAGGACGCGGCCGAGGTCCGCGCCGACGCCGCCTGTCACTGTCGCGACTTCGCCGTGCACCCGTCCGTCGGTCATGAATCTGTGCCTCTCGATCCGTTTCGATCACATGTGCCTGGGTCCCGAAGGGAGGGGCGGACTGGGTCACTCAGGAATGGAAGCGTTCCGTCAGTGCGACTGCCGCCGCACCTCTCTTCGAAAGTAAGTCCTGGCAATGTCACGCAGAGTGGCACGAGAGGCGTCATATCGCTCGCGTTTCAGCGCTTCGTCACTCCTCGCGCACGACTGAAGGCGGTGCGTGCGAAAACTCGTGAGTGTATTACCGGCGGAGCGCTCGCGCAGGGGGTTGGGTGAATATGCCGAGGCACTGTTTCTATCTGGCTATGCTCACGCGCAGTGAAGTCGAGTTGATATGAATTCGAGCGCTTGTTCCTGCGCGCCCTGGATGCGCGCATACCTCCCGAATCAACCGTCAGAGGTCTTAGATGGTTCGAGTTGAATCACCGCCGATCGACCGAGAAATTCCCGTTGCTCGCGCCGCGTTGCTCCCCGTGCTCCTGATGGCCGGCGCGACCGCCGCCGCCGCGGCACTGGTCTCCGAGCCCACGCGGATGGCAGTTGTCTGGTGCGGAGCCGCCGCCACCGTCGTGGTCACCTCACTCGGCGTCGTACTCGCCCGCCGCGGCCGCGCGATGCGCAGGCAGCGCGCCGACTACGAACGTCGCCTCGCCGTCCTTGAACATCGGCTCGCCACCCATGACGAAGAGGCCATCCGGATCAGCAAGGAGCTGCTGCCGGCCGCGATCCACCGGCTCCGGGTGGGCAACTCGCCCGACGAGGTACTGCGCGACGTCGTCGACGCCGACGAGACGTACCGCGACCTTCCGGATGCCCAACGCGCCCTCGTCCGCACGGTGCTGGACATCATCGACAACGAAGAAGCGATGCGTGACTCCGCGCAGCGCGCCTTCGTCAACGTCGCCCGGCGCGTGCAGGCCATCGTCCACCGCCAGGCCTCCGAGCTGCGGGAGATGGAGGAGCACCACGGTCGCAACCCCGACGTCTTCGACGACCTGCTGCGCATCGACCACGGCACCGCGCTGATCGGCCGCCTCGCCGACTCCATCGCGGTGCTCGGCGGCGCCCGCCCCAGCCGTCAATGGCCCAAGCCCGTACCGCTGTTCAGCGTTCTGCGTGGCGCCATGTCCCGGATCCTCGAGTACCCGCGCGTCGATCTGCACTCGATCGCCAAGGTCGCCATCATCGGCACCGCGGTCGAGCCGCTCATCCACGCCTGCGCCGAGCTCCTCGACAACGCCACCCGCTACTCACCGCCGCAGACCCGGGTGCACGTCACCGCGGTCGAGGTGCAGTCCGGCATCGCCATCGAGATCGAGGACGGGGGCGTCAGCCTCAGCGAGGAGGCCCGCAACCGGGCGGAGAACATGCTCGCCAGGGCCCAGGCCGGATCGAATATGAACGATCTCGGCGAGTCCCCGCGACTCGGCATGGCCGTCGTCGGCCGGCTCTCCCGGATGTACGACCTCCAGGTCTCGCTGCGGCAGTCCGCGTACGGCGGGGTCCGCGCCGTCCTCATCGTGCCCCGCGCCATGATCACCACCGGCCCCGCACCCGGTATCGCCCACGGCATCGGTGCCACGTCGAGACCCACCAGTGACATCGACCTCTCGAACATGAAGCACGTCGTTCCGCCGCGCAGCAAGCGCCGGCAGCCTCTCGCCGTGGAATCCCGCCCGGCCACCGGACCGGTCGCCTCCGACTCCCGGCCCGCTGCCCCCGCGTCCGCCATGGGGGACGACGCCCCCGTTGTGACCGAGTGGACCGCCGGCGGTCTCCCGCAGCGCCGCAGTCGCGGCCGCGCACCGCTCGGCTCACACAATCTCCCCGCGCAGTCGGCCGCACCCGCCGCAGGGCAGCGCAACGGTAGCGAGAGCGCCAAGGAGCCGCCGCCCGGACTCTGGCTGGAGGCATTCACCAACGCCGTCAACGGCGTGCCGCAGGAGCCGAAGACCGACGAAGACCCTGACGATGCGTGGGACAAGGGAGATCTGAAGTGATCCAGCAGCGGGGCAATATGGACTGGATGCTCAAGGAACTGGCCGACGACGTTCCCGACATCCATCAGATCGTGGTGCTCTCCGCGGACGGCTTGCGCATCGCCCGGCACGGCGGCGACCCCGATGTCGCCGACCGGCTGGCGGCCGCCTGCGCCGGACTGCAGAGCCTGGCCGCCGCCGTCGCCTCCGAAATCCCTTACAGCGACGGGATGATGCGACTCGTCGTCATCGAAGTCACCGGCGGTTTCTTCTACTTGATGGCCGCCGGGACCGGTGCGTACCTCGCGGTGCTCGCCGGAGAGACGGTCGATGCGGGACTCGTCGGAGCACGGATGCGCGACATGGTCGTCAGGATCGGCGCCCACCTCACGAGCCCGCCGCGTCATGACGGGCAGGCCGGATGAGTTCTCCCCGACGAGAACGCCGAAAGGCCGATCCGCCATTGAGCGATCCGGAACGGCTGTATGTGATCACCGGCGATCCCGACGGCAGCGAGCGGGCGGCGCTCGACCTGGTCACGATGATCGTCGCGAAGGTGGAACCGACGCCGACGGTCCAGCCCGAACAGGCCGTGATCCTGCGGCTCTGCCAGGCGCCGTTATCCGTCGCCGAGATCTCGGCCTACCTCAGCTTGCCGTTCAGCGTGGTGACTTCGCTCCTCACCGATCTCCTCACGACCGAACTGATCGAATCTCGCGCGCCCATCGTCCGCGCCACACTCCCGGACCGGTCACTTCTCGAAGCGGTGATGCATGGACTTCAGAAACTCTGACACGATCACCGGCCCCAGGACCGAGGACATCCTGCCCACCACGGCCACAGCGGCCGTGAAGGTGGTGATAGTCGGTGGGTTCGGGGTCGGCAAGACGACCATGGTCGGTTCCGTCAGCGAGATCCGGCCCCTGACCACCGAAGAGACCATGACCCAGGCCGGGGTCGGCGTGGACGACAACTTCGGGGTGGAGAGCAAGACCGCCACCACCGTCGCCATGGACTTCGGCCGGATCAGCATCAGCGACGAGCTGATCCTCTACCTCTTCGGCACCCCGGGCCAGGAACGCTTCTGGTTCCTGTGGAACGGCCTCTTCGAGGGCGCGCTCGGCGCCGTCGTCCTCATCGACACCAGACGCCTCGAAGTCAGCTTCGACGTCATCGGGCGTCTTGAGGAGCGCGGCGTGCCGTTCGTCGTCGCCGTCAACACCTTCCCGGACGCCCCGAAGCACCCGGTCGAGGCCTTGCGCAGCGCCCTGGATCTGCCGGACGAGGTTCCGATGATCGACTGCGACGCCAGACTGCGCGCGTCCAGCCGCGATGTGCTGATGACCCTGATGCGCTATCTGCACAGCCTGGCCGTCCCGCTCGGCTGAGCCCACCGCACCGCAGCGCACCGTGCACGCCCCCACGCGCACCCCGTTGGACACCCTCTCGGCACCCGCTCGATCCCTCGCCCGTACACATCCGATCTCGGCAGCCTCACCCCTGGAGCGATCGTGACAACCCCTTTCCACTACGAGCCCGGCGCGGCCACGGGGCCGGTTCCACCGCCCGAGTGCCCTGCCCACGGCCTCGGAATCGGACCCGGCGGGCTGCGCCGGTTCTACGGCCCCGAGGCGGAGCAGGACCCCGCAGGGCTGTACGACAAGCTGCGCGCCGAACACGGCACGGTGGCACCGATCCTGCTGCACGGGGACGTACCCGCCTGGCTGGTGCTCGGGCACAGCGAGAACCTGCACATGACCCGTACCCCCTCGCAGTTCTCCCGCGACTCCCGGCGCTGGCGGGCCCTGCAGGACGGCAGTGTCGCCCCGGACCACCCGCTGGCCCCCATCTTCACCTGGCAGCCGGTGTGCGTGTTCGCCGACGGCGACACCCATGAACGGCTGCGCGGCGCCGTCACCGACAGCATGGCGCGCATCGACCACCGCGGCGTGCGCCGTCACATCAACCGCTTCAGCAACCGCCTCGTCAACGGCTTCTGCCAGGAAGGCCGTGTCGACCTGGTCAGCCAGTTCGCCGAGCAGCTGCCGATGATGGTGATGTGCGCGATCCTCGGCATGCCCGAGGAGTACAACGACCGTATGGTGCAGGCCGCCCGCGACATGACCCGGGGCACGGCGACCGCTGTCGCGAGCAACGCGTACGTCGTCGCCGCGCTGAGCCGGCTGGTCCAACGGCGCCGGACCGAACCCGCCTCCGACTTCGCCACCTGGCTCGTCGAGCATCCCGCGGGAATGACCGACACCGAGGTCACCGAGCATCTGCGGCTGATCCTCATCGCCGCGTACGAGGCGACCGCCAACCTGATCGCCAACGTGCTCCGCATGGTGCTCACCGACCCCCGGTTCCGTGCCAGGCTCAGCGGCGGACACATGACGGTGCCGGAGGCGGTCGAGCAGACGCTGTGGGACGAACCGCCGTTCACCGCGGTGTTCGGCCGCTGGGCGGTCGGCGACACGGAGCTCGGCGGCCAGCGCATCAGGGAGGGCGACGCGCTGATCGTCGGCATCGCCCCGGCCAACACGGACCCGGTGGTACGTCCCGATCTCAGCGCCAACATGGAGGGCAACCGCGCCCATCTGGCGTTCAGTGGCGGCCCGCACGAATGCCCCGGCCAGGACATCGGGCGAGCGATCGCGGACGTCGGTGTCGACGCCCTGCTGATGCGCCTGCCGGACCTCGAACTGGCGGTCGACGAGGGCGAGCTGCAGTGGATCGGGAACATCATGTCCCGGCATCTCGTGGAACTGCCCGCGGACTTCGCCGCCCGCCCGCCCCAGGACGACGACGAACCGCCGTCGACGGGCCGGCGTAACCCCGTGCGGGAGAGCTGGGAAGTCCAGTCGCCGGGCCGGTACACGCCGCCCGCGACGGTGCACGCTCCGGCGCCCTCGTCCGTTCCGGCCGGTGCGGGGGCGCAGGCCGTCCCGGGCGGGGCCGGTGCCGCGCAGGGGGGCGGGGTGCAGACCGAGACGACGCCGGAAAACACGGCCGCGGGGCAGTCGGCAGCCGGCCGGATCCCGCGCCAGCGCAGGCCGGCCGCACCGGCGAGGCTTTGGCGTGCGGTGACGCGCTGGTGGAGCGGCTACTGACCGGCTGTCCGCGCCACGACCGGCACGGTCGACACGAGCGCAGTCACGGGCCGGTGGTCCCGGAACTCGGAGTCCGGGGCCACCGGCTCGCCCGCTGCCGCGCTGACGGCGGCGGGCCCGGTACGGAGCTACGGGCCCGTACCATGCGGAAGCGTGAAGCTGACAATTCTGGGCGGCGGCGGATTCCGGGTCCCCCTGGTGTACGGGGCGCTGCTCGCCGACCACGCCGAAGGCCGCGTCACCGACGTCACCCTCTACGACACAGACGCCGACCGGCTCACCGCCGTCGCCCGCGTCCTCGCCGATCAGGCAGAGGGGGTGCCGGACGCACCCACCGTTCTCGCCACCACCGAGCTCGACGAGGCTCTGCGGGGCGCCGACTTCGTCTTCTCCGCCATCCGTGTCGGCGGCCTCGACGGCCGTGCCGCCGATGAACGGGTCGCCCTCGACGAAGGCGTGCTCGGCCAGGAGACGGTCGGCGCGGGCGGCATCGCCTACGGGCTGCGCACCGTCCCCGTGGCGGACGGACTGGCCCGCCGCATCGCCCGGCTCGCCCCGCACGCCTGGGTCATCAACTTCACCAACCCGGCAGGCCTGGTCACCGAAGCCATGTCACGCCACCTCGGCGACCGGGTCATCGGCATCTGCGACTCGCCGGTGGGCCTCGGCCGCCGCATCGCCCGGACCCTGGGCGCGGACCCCGACCGCGCCTGGATCGACTACGTCGGCCTCAACCACCTGGGCTGGGTCCGCGGGCTGCACATCGACGGCCGCGACGAACTGCCGCGTCTGCTCGCCGACCCCGAGTTGCTGGGCTCGTTCGAGGAGGGCAAGCTCTTCGGCACCGACTGGCTGCGTTCGCTCGGTGCGATCCCCAACGAGTACCTGCACTACTACTACTTCAACCGGGAAGCCGTCCGCGCCTACCAGGACGCCGAGCAGACCCGCGGCGCCTTCCTCCGGGACCAGCAGGAGGGCTTCTACGCCCGGATGAAGGACCCGGCCACCCCCGCCCTGCCGACTTGGGACCGTACCCGGGCCGAGCGCGAGGCCACCTACATGTCGGAGAACAGGGAGGTCGCTGGGGCCGGTGAGCGGGACGAGAGCGATCTGGAGTCCGGCGGGTACGAGCAGGTCGCCCTCGCCCTCATGCGGGCCGTCGCCCGAAACGAGCGGACGTCCCTCATCCTCAACGTCCGCAACCGCACCACGCTGTCCGTGCTCGACGCGGACGCCGTCATCGAGGTCCCCTGCCTCGTCGACGCCGGCGGCGCCCACCCGGTAGCCGTCGACCCCCTCCCGTATCACGCCGTAGGCCTGGTCACGGCGGTCAAAGCCGTCGAGCGCGCGGTCCTCGATGCGGCGGCAACCGGCTCACGCGCCACCGCCGTACAGGCCTTCGCACTGCACCCCCTCGTCGACTCGGTCTCGGTCGCCCGCCGACTCGTCGACGGGTACACGAAGGCTCATCCAGGACTCGCCTATCTGAACCGGGCCTGACCGGGTCGCGGTTGCCCGCCCCGGAACGTCGTCAGCTTTCGTCGGCCCGCAGCTCGCTGCTGACCAGGAGGTGGAGCTGGGCCTCCAGCCAGGCGGCGGTCCGCCGGGTCTCGGCCTGCCCGTCCAGCGCGTTCAGGAACGCGCGCAGCAATGCCGCCGCGCGGGCCAGCCCGGTCCGGGACAGGGCGGTCGCCGCCTCGTCGATACGGGACCGGGTCGGGGCGGTCGGCCGTGACAGCCCGCTGTGGGCCGCGGCGGCGAGCGCGGATATCGCCTCGTCCAGCGCTGCGGCCAGCGGATCCGGTGAGCGGCTTCCGGCCGCCGCCAGGGTCGTGGAGCCGTCACCGGCGGCCAGATCGGGCACGGTCACCCCGGCCGGGGTGAGCACCGCGATCGGGTCGATGACGATGCCGCCGCCGGAGCGGTGTACCGAACCGCTGACATGCGTGGCGCCACTCTCCAGCGCGTCGGCCAGGGCGTCCAGCGCTCCCGGGCACTCCGGACGATAGGCGGACGTCAGCACGGCGGAGGTTCCCGCAGCGTCCCGGACACGCGCCTCGAGGCGCTGCTCGGCGGGGTCGTAACCGATGCTCCCCACCTCGGACAGGGCGACTACCCGCACCGATTCGGCCTCGACCCTCGGGCGGATCAGCCGTGGCGGCCGCCCCCGCCAACCGGCCGTGAGAGCCGACAGATCGCGTACGAGGACGGGCTCGGGCAGATCCGTCCACGCGGCGCCGACCGGCGTGATGCTCGTGGTTCCGAGCCGGCCGCGGGCGATCGTCAGGGCGCGGCTCGCGGTGCGCCGGACGCTCTCACTGACCAGACTGCCGGTGGCGAGCGCGGAGAGCGAGGTGGACAGGACACGGCGGGTGGCCAGCCGGTGCCCGGTGAGCTCCCGGCCGTCGCCGGCCGTCCACTCCCTGCGCAGGACCAGGACGGTGCCCGCGCCGGGGTGCGCGAAAAACACCTCGGCGACCAAGGCTTCGGCGGTGCCGCGGACCCGGCAGCCCAGCGAGGTGAGCCGGACCCGGCGCAGCGGGGTGTCCCCGGCCTCCCGGGTGCCCAGCGCACCGGGTACCGCGGCGGCCCGGCGCCGGGCATGGACCTCGGTGAGCAGGGCGGCGACCAGCTCGGGGCGGTGGTGGGCGGTGCGTTCGGCATAGGCCGCGAGCTGGCCGGTCAGTTCGGCGACCGCCCCGGCCGGCCAGTGCAGCGAACCGGCGGTCAGCGCGTCACCGGCACGGGCCAGGGCACCTCGGAGCACCGGGCCGGCGTGGGCCACCCCCTCCCTCAGCAGCTCGTCGGCGAGCGCAGCCGCCGCGTCCAGTTCGGAACGGTCCGTGGGCCGGGCGGTGGGGCTCCCGCCGACCTGGACGGTGCTGGACCTGTCCACGGTCCCCGTCTCGTCGGCCGCCCGGAACGCCCAGACCGCCAGCGCCACCATCTCGTCCCGTACCGCGGCGGCCGCGTCCGTCAGCGCGTACGCGATCTCGCCGGGCACCGGGAACCGCACCGTACAGGTGGGCAGTTCGACCCAGGGCTCCGGGAGCTCGGCCGTGGGGCGGTGCACCAGGGCGCCGTAGCCACGCTCGAAGGTACGACGGGCCGCGGCGAGTGCGCGGGCGCCGAGAGCATCGGTCAGCGCACGGTCGTCGGTGGCGCCGGGGGACCAGTCGGTGAGCGGGGCGGGGGCCGGGGCGCCGTCCGCCCCGGCCCCCGCGTCACGCTGATAGGCGAGGACGAGTGCGACCAGGTGGCGGCACACGCCCGGTGCGGCGCAGCTGCAGCTGCCGTTGTCCAGGCCGGCGCCGGGCGGCAGGACCGCGGTGATGCCGTCGTCGAAACGAGCACGGACCGCGGCGTCGGGCTCGGTCGTGAGGCTGGGCGCGGTGCCGGCGGCCAGCTCCTTCGTGGCCCGTTTGACCAGGCCCCGGTTGGCGAGCGCGGCGAGCGTGTCGAGGGACAGGGCCAGCAGGTCGGCGCGGGGCGCGGGACCGGTGGTCGTTTCAGTCACCGGCCCAGCCTCTCGGCGACGAATTCGGCGAGCCGGCCCGGTGTCATCGCCCCGATGTGTGCCCCCGCCTCCGCGAGCCGACCGGCCAGCTCGCGGTCGTAGTCGGGGTTCGCGTCCTCGTCCAGCGCGGCCATGCCGAGCACCGTGCTGCCCTGCTGCACCAGCCCGCGCACCGTACGCAGCAGCCGGTAGGAGTCGCCGCCCTCGTAGAAGTCGGTGATCAGCGCGACGATCGTGCGGCGCGGGTTCTCCACCAGATCCGCGCCGTACTGCACGGCCCGCGCGATGTCCGTGCCGCCGCCGAGCTGGACCCGCATCAGCAGCTCCACCGGGTCCGACACCTCGGAGGTCAGGTCCACCACATTGCTGTCGAAGGCGACGAGGTGCGTCTTGAGGCCCGGCAGCCCCCACAGGCAGGCGGCCGTCACCGCGGAGTGGATCACCGAGCCGGCCATCGAACCCGACTGGTCCACCAGCAGGATCAACTGCCACTGGGTGAGATGGCGTTGGGTACGGGAGTGGAAGTGCGCCCGCTCGATCAGGAGGCGACGCTCCGCCGGCTGGTAGTGGGCGAGGTTGGCCCGTACGGTCTGCCGGAAGTCGAAGTCCCTCGCCAGCGGCACCCGGCTCGGCTTGCGGGAGCGGGTGCCGTGGAACGCCCGGCGGACCTCCGGCTGCAGCTTGGCCAGGAGCTCTCTGACCACCGACGCGACGATGCGCCTGGCGAGCCGCAGCACTTGCGGGTTCATCAGGTGCTTGGTGCGCAGCACGGCCCGCAGCAGTGTGGGGCTCGGCTCGACCCGCTCCAGAACCGCGGGGTCGGTGACGATCTCCTGGATGCCGTACCGCTCGACGGCGTCCCGCTCCAGTCGCTCGATGGTCTCCTTCGGGAAGAGCCGGTGGATGTCGTCGAGCCAGTCGATCGCGGTCACCGGCGAAGGCCCGTCCCCACCGGTGCGACGGGTGCTCGTCCCCGAACGGCGCACCCCGCGCCGCGCGAGGTCGGGGTCACGGCCGTAGAGCCAGTCGAGCGCCGCATCCCGCGCGGCGGGGCCCTGCCCCAGCGGTCCGGTGTGCCGTTCGGCGGCGGCGCCGAGGATCAGCCGCCAGCGCTCCAGCCCGGCGTCGGGCGTCGTCGGTTCGGGTGTCGTGGTCATGATGCGGCTCCCAGGCCGTAACGGGACAGCACACGGGACACGTTCTCCTCCAGGGCGCCGGCGCGGGCGATCAGCAGCGGGTCCGCGGTGGTCCGCAGCAGACCGCGCGCCGAGCCGCGCACTCCGCGCCGCTCCAGCAACTGTCCGGCGATCCGCTCGCGTTCACGTGGCGGGAAGAACGCGAAGGCCTGACGCAGCGCGGGCAGACCCGACAGGAAGTCGCCGTCCGGCAGCGCACAGACCAGGCCGTCCAGCACATCGACCAGCGACCCCGTGACGCCGCCGGCTCCACCGGCGCTCTCCACCGCACCCGTCACCTCGTCACGGGCGAGCGCGAACAACCCGGCCAGCCAGTCGCCGAGCGCATCCGGGCCGGCCACCGCCACCGCACGCACCGCCTCGACCGGATCCGTCGATATCCCCGAAGCCGATCCCAGCGCCCGGTGCAGGCCGAATGCGGCTCCCCGAAGATCGATCGGGGTGTCCGGGTCACGGCTGATCCGCTGCGAGATCGCGGCCACCGTCCGCCGCGACACGGCAAGCAACTCCGGCGCGTGCAGCACCGCATCCCGCACCGCGACCACGGCCCGCAACCGGGGGAGGTCCACCCCCGAAGCACCGCGCGCGCCCTCCAGGAGCCACAGCAGCCGTTCCGTCGCCCCGTCGATCACGGCGCCGAGCAAGGGGCCGCGCGCCACCCCGTACACGCGGTCGTGCCGCCACAGGCCCAGAGCCGTGGCGAGCACGTCGCCGAGCGGCCCCGGCGCCTTCAGCTCGCCGACGCGCGCGGCCAGTTCGGTGAGCAGCCGCTCCGAGAGGTCGCCCACGCCGCACAGCACGGTGTCGAACAGAACCACGGCCAGAGCGTCGGCGCCGGCCTCCGCGTCCTGTGTCCGCTCGGAGAGCACGGCTGCTGCCGCCTCCGCCAGTCCCGCCCCGTACGCCCCCGCCTCGACCAGCGCGGCCTCGCGCCCCGGCGACGGCCGACGCTCCCAGTGCTCGGTGAACACCGGGTCGATGCCGTGCTCGGGACCGGCTGTCCGCCCGTGACCGGGGATCCCCAGGACCCGCAGCCGGTGCAGCACCCGGCTGCGCTCCAGATCGGTGGCGTCGGTGAGGTCGAGACGGTACGAGGAGTCGTGACCGCCGTCGAGTCCCAGCCGGGCGAGCTGCGCCGCCACATCGTGAACGAGTGGTGGCGTCGGGGTGGCGGGATGCAACCGCCCGGTGCGGTCGCCGCTGCATGCCGCCACCATCTCGACGACCGCGGGATGGCTGCCCGTCGACAACGTGCCCCGGCTCGTCCACGGCAGTGGCCGGTCCAGGTCGTCCGTGATCAGGGCACCCGCGAGACCGTCCAGCACGTCGATCCTGGCAGGACGCGGATTGCCGCGCAGCGCGGTGAGCCCCTGGGCCAGACTGCGTGCGGCGATCAGATCGGCGGTGGACACCGGGAACTTCCGGGCCCGCAGCCGCTCGACGACCGTCCGCAGCAGCCCGTCCGCCGCAGCCTCGGGGCCCGCGTCCCATACCTGCTGGTAGTAGCCGGGCGACGGCATGCCCGACTGGTAGCCGGCGAACGCGTCCAACTGGCGGAACGAGTAAGGCACGAGGAAACTCCCCGCCCGTGCCTCCTGCGGGGGAGCGGGCACCTGCGGCCACCCGTCCGCCCCGAGTGCCCAACCGTCCCCACCGCCGTCAAAGGGAGGTTCGCCCGCACCACCGGCAGCACCGGCAGTCTCCACAGCACCGACAGCGGGGTCGACGATCCTGTCGGAGCCTCGGATCCCGGTGAGCGCGCGCAGCGCCGGCTGGTGGAAGCCACCGGTCACCACCAGCACCGGCCGCTCCCCGGCTGCAGACACCGCCGCCCGCACCCATGCCGCCATATAGGCCTCGCGTGCCCGGTCACCCGGGTCGGCCTCCGCGTCGCCGCGCACCAGCGCGAAGTACGCGTCGAGACGTGCGGCGAGACCGGCGTCCGGCTCCACCTCGAACAACCGGTCCCACAGTGCGTCCGAGGAGTCCACCGCGAAGTGCCGGCAGAGCCGCTCGGTGGCCTCTGCGTAGCGGACCTCCGCGTCGGCGTACCGGTTGGCGCGCTCGGCGAACGCCGGATGCCAGGCCGGCAGGTCGATGAAGCGGACCTCTGCCCCCGCCGCCCGGCCCGCCCGCAGCGCGACCCACTCCGGCGAGTAGTCGCACAACGGCGCCCAGGACGTCGCGGCCCGATGCCCGTCGCGGTAGTGGCTGAACACCGCGACCGGCAGCTCGTGCCCGAGCAGCAGCTCGTCCAGTCGGGCGTTCATCTCGGCCGGGCCCTCCACCAGCACGTGGGCGGGGCGCAGTTCCTCGATGGTCCGTTCGACGAGCCGGGCGCAGGCGGGGGAGTGGTGGCGCACCCCCAGGAACACGGCAGCCATCAGTCGGCCAGCAGATGGCGTGCGTCGTACAGGGCCTGCCATTGCGGGCCGCGGCGGCGTGGCACCTGCTGCTCCAGGTAACGGCGCAGCCGGGCGAGGTCCTCCGGGCTGTCCTTGGCAGCCGTACCGGCCAGACACGCCACCACATCGGCCGCGCTGCCCGGCTCGCCGCGCAGGAACCAGCCGCGTACGCCGACGGCATGGGCGACCGAGACCGCCTCCGCCGTGCTCATCACGGTCGAGGGCCGGTCCGGGCCCGCACCCGAGCCGTCCGGCCCGCCCGACCCGACGCCCGCGCGCAGCTCGCGGAACGTACCGACCAGGACCTCCAGGACGTCCCGGTCCGGTGGCGGCTCGACGCCCGAGCGCCGCAACAGGGTGCTCACCTCGGCCTCGACGAGCGCCAGCTCGGTGTCCAGGTCCGGGATCGGGAACACCGTCTCGAAGTTGAACCGCCGCTTGAGCGCCGCGCTCATCTCGTTGACGCCCCGGTCCCGGGTGTTGGCCGTCGCGATCACATTGAAGCCCTGCCGGGCGAAGACCATGCCGTCAGGACCGGTCAGCTCGGGGATCGCCACCACCCGCTCGGACAGCAGCGACAGCAGCGAGTCCTGCACCTCCAGCGGGCAGCGGGTGATCTCCTCGAACCGTACGAGCCGGCCCTCCGCCATCCCGCGCAGCATCGGCGCCGGAACGAGCGACCGTGTCGACGGTCCCTCGGCGACCAGCAGAGCGTAGTTCCAGCCGTACTTGATCTGGTCCTCCGTGGTGGCCGCGCCACCTTGCACCGTCAGCGTCGAGTCCCCGCTGACCGCCGCCGCGATCAGCTCGGACAGCAGCGACTTGGCGGTGCCCGGCTCGCCCACCAGCATCAGCCCACGGCTCGTCGCCAGGGTCACCAGCGCCCGGTCGACGAGCGACGGATTGCCGACGAACTTCCGGGTGATACCCGCGTCCGTGTCACCGATGACGAACCTGCGCGCCGCCCGCAGACTCAACTCCCAGCCCGGCGGCCGCGGATCGCGGTCGTCGGCGCGCAGCGCGGCCAGCTCCTGGGCATACCGGACCTCGGCCGGGGGCCGTTGTACCGACGGCCCGGCCTCCACACCGTCGTACGGCCCGCCGGACCGGCTGTCCGGCACCGGCTCCCCATGCGTCTTCACGGTCATGACGCGACGCCCTCGGTCAGCTCCGTCAGATCGGCCAGCAGCTCGGAGACGGTCACCGGCTCGAGGTCGGTGAACCGCAACGGATAGGTGCGCAGCGGGTAGTGGTCGCCGGGTTGCGCGTCCAGCCACACCGTCTCGAGGGTCTGGTCCGGGAACATGTCGACGACCCCGACCGCGATACCGCTGTCCAACGCGATCACCAGCCAGACGTCGTCGGCGAGCTGCTTGGAGATCCACCGTTCGACCCCGGCGTCCTGCGGCACACCCCGCTCCCAGCCGCGCCGCTCCAGCCCGAGCACCTTGCCCGTCGGCACCTTGAGCCCCTCGAACCGGGTCAGCCGGTGACCGCCTGACTCCTCGTCCGCCGGCCGGAACACAGCACGCCCCAACTGCGGGAACGGCTGCAGGATCTCGTAGTCCGCGAACACCTCGGACCAGCCGCCGAGCTCCTCGCCCAGCGTCAGCGGGTGCGCGATCCGTACCGCCGCCCCGTCCGACGGTTCGAAGGGGTCGTCCTCGACATTCGCGAACGTACGGTCCTCCGCCACGCGGAACGCTGTGGTCACCCCGTCGGTCTCGCTCAGCCACACCAGCCGGCGCACCAGGTGCCAGAGCAGCGGGTGGCGGAGGAACAGCTCACGGAACTCCGCCATCGTCCAGGAACGCTGCGCCACCATAGCGGCCTCCAGCCGCCGCACCTGGTCGGCGGCGACCGTCCGCACATCCTTCTTCAGCGCCATGAACCGCTTGCGCTCCGCGGGTGCCAGCTCCGCGTCGTCCCGCGCACCCGGCATCGGCAGATCCTTGCGGCGCTTGCCGTCGCCGTCCAGCACGTACGGCCGCAGCTGCTCGTCGAAGCCGACGGTGAAACGGCGGGTGCCGTAGTCGACGACCGTCGAGCCCCCGGCGTCCAGCCCGAAGTCGGGCACCAGCCGGTCGGAGAGCTGTTCGCCGGTCAGCCCCAGCCCCGAGGCCACCTCGGCGATCTTCTCCTGGGCCCGTACCTTCAGCGCCTTGAACTTCACGCGCTGCGAGATGCCGTGCAGATGCAGCAGCGCCACATCGGTGCCGATGGCCGCCAGCACATCGAGACCCTCGACCGCCCGGTGATGTGCGCCCTCGCCCGGCCAGGCCCTGATGACCGGTGTGAGGCTGCGTACCGTCCCGTCGTCACCGAGCAGCCCGAGAGCATGCAGCGCCCAGGACTCCTTGGCGGGCATCCCGGACAGCCGCCACTGCTCGAACAGTGCCCAGGCGAACGCGGCGAGCGACTCCGGCTCCGCCGTATCCGTGAGGACGACCACCCCCGGATAGGTCTCCCCGGGCCGGGACAGCGCCAGCAGCATCAGGGCATGCCGGACGGACTCCTCCGGCAGCGCGCCGCCGGCCCTGACCCGGATCTGCGGCAGCAGGGCCGGCTCCGCCCACGCGGGCACGACCGGCATCCTGGCGGGCAGCGCCCGCTCCAGCGGGTCGGCCGACAGCAGTTCGTCGATCGCCCCTGCCGCAGGGGCGCCGTATCCGGCGGCAGCCTCCCGCACCACCGCGTCCCCGTGGACCGCGGCGATCTGCAGCAGCGCCTGCTCGGCGGCACGACGGCCGGCCCCGGCCTTGCCGACCGCGTCCGGCACCAGGTAGGCGGCCGCCGTGGCGCCGTGCCGGACGAACCAGGAACGGGCCGTTGCCGCCACCGACTTGAGCCGTACCGACCAGTCCGCCATGTGGCGTGCCACCGCAACATCCACGTACGGCAGGAACAGCGAGGCGAGCGAACCCGGCTGGTGGGGTGCCGCACGGAGCAGCACCGGCAGTGCGTCGAGCCCGAAGCGGGCGGCGACCGGCTTGAGTGTCTCCTCGGCGTCCCACAGATCGTCCGGGGCCCATTTGCCGAGCCATGGCCGGACCGTCTCCTCGGGGCCGTGCAGGAACATCCAGGCGGGCTGGAGACTGGTCAGGGTCTCCGTCGCCGCGTACGAAGCCGCCTGCTCCTCCCAGTACTTCGCGTCGGCGTACGTGTGCTCACGCTCGCGGTTGTGCCAGGTGCGGCAGGAAGCCCACTTCTCCTTCTCGCCCGGCAGCCAGACGATGCCCGGCTCGGCCTCGGCCGTCAGCCCGTCGACGACCGTCGTGCGGGTGGGCTTGCGCGGTCGGGACCACGGAGGGGACACCAGCAGTTCCGGCAGCGTCTGCGAGGAGGCGTCGGAGACCCGGCCGACAGGGTTGAGCAGCGGATCGACCAGCGCGGTCAGGTCGGCGTCGAGCGTGGGGAGCACCGTCTCCGCCAGCTCGCGGTGGGCGCCGACGTGTCCGGCGAGCAGCAGCCGCGTCGCCTCGGCGGAGCCCGGGCCCGAACCGTCGCGCACGGCTGCGGCGAACAGCCTCAGCGCGCGTACCGGATAGCGGTGGGCCGCCTTGAGCATCGCCGCCCGGACGTGCTTCGCGTCCGAGTGGGCGAGGAGAAGGCCGAAGGCCTCGTCCGACGGGAGCTCCACGAGTGCGTTCGCGATCAGCTTCAGATAGTCGGAGTTGTGACGGTCGCTCATGCGGTCGGCCAGCAGTGGCGCGATCGCCGTTCCGACGCCCTCCGCGACCGTCCCGATCAGTGCGACCGACCAGCCGACGCCGGGCCGCTCCGCGAGCCGGCCGACCTGCTCGGATGAGTTGAGCGTACAGAACACCATGGAGCGCAGGGTCTGATCGCTCTCCGCGATCACCTGCGGGTTCGCACAGAGCTCGGCCACCCACTCCGTCTCGCTCGGCATCAGGTACGACACGACTATCCGGCGCACCGTATCGTCGCGGCAGCCGGCGAGCGCGGCGACCGTCGACCGGTAGGTCTCCTCGTCGGCGTTGGCGAGCAGGGCCCGGATCCGGTCGGCGGCCGGCCGGCGCGCCCTCGTCCAGTACCCGTTACGGTGGCCCGTGAGGGCCTCGAGCCACGGGTCGTACCGCCGTGTTCCTTGCTGGGTCCAGTGCGCCTCGACCGTGAAGAGCTCGACGGACGCCCGGGCGGCGAAGGGCAGCCCGTACTCCTCGGTCCAGCTGTCCGCCCATGCCGCCTGTGTCAACGGGTGGAGGCCGACCACCGCGGCCAGGACCGCCGCGCCGACGGGATCGGGACTGCCGGCCAGATGCGCCCGGGCGGAGTCGACGAGCCGGTCGTCGCTGCCCGGAGCCGCCAGAAACTCGGCGATCCACCCCTGCTCCTCGGAGAGCCTGCGCTCCACCGTGTCCAGCGCTTCCTGTGAGGCCTTGCCCGCGGAGCGCCGCACACCCCCGCGCCGCGGGTGCAGTTGGCGCCGCCAGGCGGCCGGCAGCTCGAAGGTGTTCTCGTCGGGCAGCGCACCCACGGTCGCGTCGGCGGCCTGCGTGGGCGCCTCGGTGGCCATCGCGCTCCCGCCCACCTCCCGGTAGCCCTTGCGCTCCTTCTCAGCGATCGTCCTACGGACCTGTTCCTGAGCGGCGTCCGCCGACGCGTACTCCTTGCTCTGTGTGCGCCCGTCGCTTCCGCACCGCCCGTACCGCACCGTCACCACGGCGCCGTCGGCCCCGGTCTCCCAGAACTTCGATGCACTGCTCTCGACGAACTCCCAGCGCCGCACCGGCTCGCCCCCTCCACACCTGGACAGCCCGCTTCGCGGCGGGCTCCTCGATCAGTGCTGCCACACTAGAACCCGCCACTGACAACGCAGCGTGACGGTGCACCGAGCGGAGAAAACCCCAGGTCAGGGGCGTAATGAAGGGACTGGGGGTCAGCCGGCGGGGACCGGGCGAGGGCCATCGGCCACTGCCCAGGACGGTGTCACCCCGGTGACCTGGCACACCATCAGGAACAGCGGAATGGGCGGGGTGTAGGGCGTACGGCTGTCGGGTGCGTGGATCAGTCGCGGCCGCACCGCGGGTACGTACGCACCCCTGGCGTAGGCGACCTGCGCCGGCCAGTCCAGTTCGAGATCCGAACCGGCCGGGACGATCCACCACCAGCGGTCGGCGTCCGCGAAGACGCAACCGGTGCGTGGCAGATGGGACAACAGCCGGAAGCCGTACGCGGCCGGAACCCCCACCGCGTCGCAGCCCAGACTCGCCGACAGCGCGGGCGGCACCGGCAGCTGCACCCCGCCGTCGCCGACGCCGGGCGACTGGGGCTCCCGGGAGCGGCGCGTTCCGAGCAACTGGGACATCGCGTTCCTCAACATGACTGCTCCGTGCTGTGCGGCAGTTCTGCCCAGACGATGCGACCCGAGCCGTCCCCGGCGTCGCGGGCCCCCCAGGCGCTGCTCATCGCGTCGACGAGCAGCAGGCCGCGTCCGTGTTCGTCATCGGCGGTGCGGCGCAGCTTCGGGCCACCGGGCTGGTGTCCTTGATCCTGTACGGCTATGCGCAGCCCTCTTTCGAGGCAGTGCAGCTCGCACACGACGCGAGCGCTCGCGGTGTGCACCACCGCGTTGGTGACCAGTTCCGAGACGACCAGGACCGCCGCCTCGTGCACGTCCGCGTCCAGCCGCCACTCGTCCAGCCGGGCCCGCGTCAGCCGCCGCGCACCTGCCACGGATTCCGGCTGGGCGGGCAATGCGAAGCAGTACCGGAGCGCTTCCGTCCCGGGAGTGAGGGCGACGTGCCGGGGGATGAGCGCACTGCCAGGTGCCACGACCGATTCCTCACAGTGGGGGGCTGCGCCACGCTTCGCATCTCGGGGGGAGAGAGCGGGCATGACTTAGTGAACTGGTTCACTCACCAACTCTCCCCCTGTCGCGAACACTTGGCAAGGGGCACTCTGAAATTTCCAGAGTGACTGTGTCTTTGGTGGCATACGCATGGCACACTGCTCGCAAACAGCGCATCGGGAGGTCTGAAGTGAGCGAACCGCGGTCCGCCCCGACCGTGGGTCAGGTCGTTCTCGGCAAGCGCCTGCAGGACCTGCGGGAGCGTGTCGGCCTGAGCCGTGACCAGGCTGCCAAGGTGCTGCGGGTCGCTCCTGCGACGATTCGCAGGATGGAGACCGCAGAGGTCGCTCTCAAGATTCCCTATGTGCAACTGCTTCTGAAGGCATACGGGATCACTGATGGTGAGGCCGACTCCTTCGTCGAGCTCGCCGAGGAGGCCAACAAGCCAGGCTGGTGGCAGCGGTTCCACGACGTCCTGCCCGACTGGTTCAGCATGTACGTCAGCCTGGAGGGTGCCGCAAGCCTCCTGCGCATGTACGAACCGCACTTCGTCCCCGGACTCCTGCAGACCGAGGACTACGCACGTTCGGTGATGCGCACCGGCGCCGTCGGCCAGACCCGGCCCGAGGACATCGAGCGCCATGTGGCGCTGCGGATGGAGCGGCAGGCGCTGCTGACCCGCCCGGACGCCCCGAAGCTGTGGGTGGTGATGGACGAGACGGTCCTGCGCCGTCCCGTCGGCAGCGCCGAAGCCATGCGCGAGCAGACCGACCGGCTGCTCCAGGCGACCGAGATGCCCAATGTGACGTTGCAGATCGCGGAGTTCTCGACCGGCCACCACCCCGGCACCTACGGCCCGTTCGTCCTCTTCCGCTTCGCCGTCCCCGAACTGCCCGACATGGTGTACAGCGAGTACCTGACCGGCGCCGTCTACTTCGACGCGCGCCCCGAGGTGGCCTCCTACCTCGAAGTCATGGACCGCATGGCGGCTCAGGCCGCAACTGCACAACGCACGAAGGAAATCCTCCGGGACTTCCGCAAGGAGCTGTGATGATCGACCCCATATACAACGGCATGCCGGCCGCCGAACTCGGCTCCGAAGGCTGGTACAAGCCGTGGAGCGGCGGCAACGGGGGCAACTGCGTGGAGGCCATGAGGCTGGCCGACGGCAGAGTCGCTGTACGCCAGTCCGCGGATCCCGACGGCCCCGCCCTTATCTACACCCCCCGTGAGATCGCCGCATTCATCCAGGGCGCCAAGGCCGGTCAGGCGGACTTCCTCCTGACCGGAACCTGACCCGCGAAGAGCCGGCGACTGTTCCTCGCCGCACGTCAGTCTCTGTTCGCCGATCCACGGACCCAAGGAGCGCGCTATGACCGGGCACGACCCGCAGCCCATCGAGATCGACACCAGCAAGCCGCATCCCGCCCGGATGTACGACTGGTTCCTCGGCGGCAAGGACAACTACCCGGTCGACGAACAGATGGCCCAGCAGCTCCTGGCCCTCGACTCACGGGGCCGTGACATGGCCCGGGTCAACCGCGCGTTCATGCACCGCGCCACCCGCTGGCTCGCCGAGCGGGGCGTACGCCAGTTCCTCGACATCGGCACCGGCATCCCGACCGAGCCCAACCTTCACCAGATCGCCCAGCGGACCGCCCCGGATGCGCGCATCGTCTACTGCGACAACGACCCGATCGTCCTCGCGCACGCCGCGGCCCTGCTGCGCTCCACCCCCGAGGGCGCCACCGAGTACATCCAGGTCGACGCCCGCCGACCGGAGGCCATCCTCGAGAACGCGGGCAAGGTCCTCGACTTCAGCCGCCCCGTCGCGTTGTCCCTGCTGGCCCTGCTGCACTTCCTCGACGACGAGGACGGTGCGGCCGAGCTCGTCGACCGGTTGGTGGCGCAGCTCCCCTCGGGCAGCTATCTGGTGCTCTCGCACACCACCGGGGACTTCAACCCCGAGGGTGCCGCCCAGGCCTCCGCCATGTACAAGGCCCGTGGGATGACGCTGCGTCCGCGCTCGCATGCCGAACTCAGCGCGTTCTTCGAGGGGCTGGAGCTCGTCGAGCCGGGCGTCACCCTCTCCGCCGACTGGCACCCGGAGCTCGGCGAGGTCATCGACGTGCTGGGCGACGAGCCGATCCCGGGATACGCGGGTGTGGCCCGCAAGCCCTGACCCCGGGCCCGCACGACTCACTTCGGCCCGGTGGACCGACAGCAGCCCACATCCCCTGCCGTCCCCGCTGTGTTCAGGCCCCCAGCACGTGTCCGGTCGTCGCCTCGACATGGTCGGGCACCTCGTCGTGCCGGTCACCCACCGATGACGTCCCGGACGGCTCGAACAGCAGGAGCGACGCACCGGCCGCCGAGTAGGGCCGGTGCCAGGTGGTGCGCGGGACGACGAACACCGCGCCCCGGTCGAGGGTGACCGTCCGCTCCTCACCGGCCTCGCGCAGTGCGATGTCCAGGGTGCCGTCGAGGACGAGGAAGAACTCGTCGGTCTCCTCATGGACGTGCCAGACATGCTCGCCCCGGACCTTGGCCACCCGCACGTCGTAGTCGTTGACGCGGGTCACGATCCGGGGGCTCCACAGCGCCTCGAACGTCTTCAGGGCATCGCTCAGCAGGGTGGGGTCCGGACCGGTCGTCGTCGTGTGATCGCTCATGCTTCCCATCCTCGGCGGTGGACTCCGCTTCGGGTGAGTGCTACGAATCGCACATGGCGCAAGAATCCTCGCACCGAGTCGTGATGATCGTCTCCGACGGCTCCAACCCTTTCGAGCTGGGCGTGGCCACCGAACTCTTCGGGCTGCGCCGCCCCGAGCTGCCGGTGCCCTGGTACGACTTCGAGCTCTGCGCCGAGACCCCGGCCGTGCGCATGCATCACGGCTTCTTCCAGCTCACCGGGGTCGCCGGACTCGACGCGGTCGACCGGGCCGACACCGTCATCGTGCCGAACCGCCCAGACCCGGAGACCGACCCCGACCCGGCCGTCCTCGCCGCGATCCGTCGCGCCGCCGGCCGGGGTGCCCGCATGGTCAGCTTCTGTACGGGTACGTTCACGCTGGCCGCGGCCGGTGTGCTGGACGGCCGCCGCGCCACCACCCACTGGCGCTGGGCCGATGCCTTCGCCGCCCGCTTCCCGCAGGTCCGACTCGACCCCGACGTGCTGTTCGTCGACGACGGGCAGATCATCACCGCGGCGGGCAGCGCCGCCGCCCTCGACACGGGCCTCCACATCGTCCGCGGCGACCATGGCGCGGAGATCGCCGCGGCCGTCAGCCGCCGGCTGGTCTTCGCCGTCCACCGCGACGGTGGCCAGCGGCAGTTCGTCGAGCACCCGCTGCCCGACGTGCCTGACACCTCGCTGGGTCCGCTGCTCGCCTGGGCCGAGGAGCGCCTTGGAACGGATCTCACGGTCACCGGCCTGGCCGCGCAGGCCGCCGTCAGCCCTGCCACCCTGCACCGCCGATTCCGCACCCAGCTCGCCACCACCCCGCTCGCCTGGCTGACCGAGCGGCGGATCACCTTCGCCTGCCGGCTGATGGAGCGCGGCGAGGAACGCCTCGACGTGGTCGCCCGCGTAAGCGGACTCGGATCGGCGACGAACCTGCGGGCCCAGCTGCGCCGCCGCACGGGGCTCACCCCCACCGAGTACCGCCGCCGATTCGCCGGGCCACGGTGACGCACCGGTCCGGTACAGCAGTGTCCGCCCTGGCGCACCTGCCCGGTCCCGCCGCAGGTCACAATGGGTCCATGACCCGACGCAGCTCACGCCCCCGGCAGACCTCCGCGAGCGCCCGGATCGCCCCGGCCACCGCGATCACTCCGGCCTCGCCGTGCCCCTGCGGCCTTTCCGCCACGTACGCCGACTGCTGCGGACGACTGCACGCCGGGGCCGCCGCGCCGACCTGTGAGGCGCTGATGCGTTCGCGGTACGCCGCGTTCGTCGTCCAGGACGCGGCGTACCTGCTCCGCACCTGGCACCCGGACACCCGGCCGCCCGCCATCGACTTCGATCCCGCGATGCGTTGGGTGCGCCTGGAGATCCTGGCGACGACGGACGGCAGTGCGTTCCACACCACGGGCACGGTCACCTTCCGCGCCCACTACACGGACGACGGCCGGCCGGACTCGCTCCACGAACAGAGCCGGTTCGTCCGGCACGACGGCGCCTGGGTCTACTCGACAGCGGTCTTCGCCGACTGATCACTCCGAGGTCCGCCGAGCGGCGTCACGCCGAAAGTGCTCACCCGCGACGCTGTGGGCGGTGGAGCGCGACGGACCGGGTCGAAGGAGGAGACAGCGGCGCCGGTGTCAGGCGGGGGCGGGCACCCGTGACGCACCGGCCGAGTCCGCCGGGGACAGCGCCTGCGCCAGGTCCTCCGCCAGCAGCCGCTTTGCGATGACATGGACCGCGGCCCGCAGTTGCTTGTCGTCGGGGCGGGCGCCGTCCTGGTCCACCTGCTCATTGAGCCAGACGCCCCAGGCACGGGAGATCGTGGCCGCCTCCCGGCTGCCCGCCTCGGTGTGCGTGAAGAGATGACCGTCCCCGCTGAGATACCCCTCCTCGATCATCCGGTCGAAGACCGGCACCAGCACCTCGGGCGGAATCCGGTGCCTCGTCGCGATCAGACCGAGGCCCGCATGGCCGACCAGCCGGGTGAACAGCTCGACCTGCATCACCGCCCAGGCGCCCGCCATGTCGAGCCGGGTGTCCGAGGCGGCGACGATCCGCCGGGCCGTGTCCGGGCCCATGCCCCGCAGGATCTTCGCCACCGAGTACTCGAGCAGCTTCGCCGAGTCCCCGTCGTTCGGGGAGGCGAACCCTTCGCCCATGTCGGTCGAGGCGACCCGTGCGGTGTCCCGAAGTTTCACCTCTTTCAGCAAGAGGGCCACGACGAACCCGAGCAGAGCGACCGGCACCGTCCACAGGAACACGGTGTGGAGTGTGTCCGCGTACGCCTGGACGAGCGGCGCGGACTGCCCGGGCGGCAGGCCGTGCAGCCCTTTCGGGCTCTGCGCCGCCTTCGCCACGACCGCGGGGTCGCCGCCCGCCCTCGCCGCAGCCGCGACCCCCTGGGCCAGGTTCGGCCCCAGCGCGTTGGCGTAGATCGTGCCGAAGACCGCGGTGCCGAAGGAGCTGCCGAGGGTACGGAAGAACGTCACGCCCGACGTCGCCGTGCCCAGGTCCGCGTAGTCGACCGTGTTCTGCACCGCGATCGTCAGCACCTGCATGGAAAGTCCGATGCCGACACCGAGCACCAGCATGTACAGCGACTCCAGCCAGACCCCGCTGCCCGGACCCATCCGGGACAGCAGGTACAGCCCGGCCGCCATGATCAGCGAACCGATGATGGGGAACATCCGGTACCTGCCGGTCTTGCTGACCACATTGCCGCTGAAGATCGAGGCCGCGAGCAGACCGATGACGAGCGGCAGCGTCCGCACGCCCGACAAGGTCGCCGAGTTCCCGTCCACGAACTGCAGATATGTAGGCAGGAAGATCATCGCGCCGAGCATCGCGAAGCCCACGATGAAGCTGAGGACCGAGCAGACGGTGAAGACCGGATTCCGGAACAGCCGCATAGGCAGCATCGGTTCCTTCGCCCGGAACTCCACGAGGCAGAAGATCGCGAGCGCGACGACACCGCCTGCGAAGAGAGCGATGATGACGGGCGACCCCCAGGCGTACTGGTTGCCGCCCCAGCTCGTCGCCAGGATCAGGGCGCTCGCACCGATCGTGACCATGGTGATGCCCAGGTAGTCGATCACCGCCCGCCCGGCCGCCTTGACCGCCGGGATCGTCCGGGCGGCGGCTATCACCACCACGATCGCGATCGGTACGTTGACGTAGAACGCCCAGCGCCACGAGAGATGGTCGGTGAACAGTCCGCCGAGCAGCGGCCCGACCACGGTGGCCACCCCGAAGACCGCACCGATCGCGCCCTGGTACTTGCCGCGTTCACGCAGCGGGATCACATCGGCGATCAGCGCCATCGACGTGACCATCAGCCCGCCCGCGCCGATGCCCTGCAGTCCTCGCCAGATGATCAGCATCGACATGTTGGTCGCGAGGCCGCACAGGAACGAGCCGGTGATGAAGATGATCGCCGAGACCTGGAAGACGATCTTCCGGCCGAAGAGGTCACCGAACTTGCCGACCAGGACCGTCGCCACCGTCTCGGCGAGCAGATACGCGGTGACCACCCAGGACATATGGGCGGCGCCACCCAGATCCGCGACGATCGTGGGCAGCGCCGTGCCCACGATCGTCTGGTCCAGGGCGGCCAGCAGAATCCCCAGCACGATCGTGATGAAGACGATGTTCCGGCGACGCGGGTCGAGCACGGGCGGCGCGGCGGCACTCTGCGCGGCGGGTGCGGTCTCGCTGGCAGTGGTCACGCTTGCACCCTCACACCGGCCCCTGTCTCCCGCATGTGGGGGACAGCCGGACGGGTCAGCGGATCAGCGCGCGCACCGACGTCTTCATCCGGGCCACGAACGCCTCCCGCACCGGCTCCGTCACCCGGTCGAGCGAGAGGTACGGATTGAGGTCCTCCAGCTCGACGAGCAGCAGCTCGCCGTCGGCAGTCCGGCAGGCGTCGATCCGCTGGATGCCGTGTGGGAGTGCGTTCCACTCCACGAACCGCCGGGCGAACTCCAGATCCGCCTCCGTCGGCCCGTACGGCTCCAGTACCCAGCGCCTGTCGGTGTGCGGTGCGTACAGCGCGTACTGGAAGTCCCGGTCGATGAAGTAGAAGGACACCTCGTAGCTGAAGTCGATCCTCGGCTGGACGAGTACGGTGCCGTCCGGCTCGGCGGCCACCTCGGCCGCGAGCACCTCCGGTGCGACGAACCGCAGCCCGACCGAGTCCGCACCCAGTTTCGGCTTGATCACATACTCCGCGGCCTCGGGCAGCAGCCCCAGATCGGCTGCCCGGTCCACGGTCGCGATCACCGGATACTCCGCGGCGCTCAGGTCGACCAGATACTGCTTGCCGGCCATGTCACCGCGGCCGGTCAGCGGGTTGTACACCGGCACGTTCCGCTCGCGTGCCTGGGTGCAGAACGCGTCGTACGCCTCCTGGTAGTGCAGCACCGGACCGCTGTTGCGTACGACGACGGCGTCGAGGCCGCCCAGGAGTGCGGCCGCGTCCCGCGGATGGCAGAGCGCCACGTCGAACTCCTCGCGGAGCCGCGAGGTCAGAAAGATGTCCTCGTCGCAGTAGCGCCGGCCGCGAGCCTCGTAGGCAAGATCGGTGACGAAGAGGACGGACGGGCGCGGACCGGCGGGCATGGCGTTTCCCAGGGGTGTGTGCGAACAGCGGATCGGTGGCATTGGCTGCCCGACATTCTCTCCCGGTCCGCTTCACTCCGGTGACCGCGCTCCGACCGGCGGCCGGCGGCCCGGCCGATGCGGGTGCGGATGTTCTCCGTGGTCCCGTGGATCATGTGCTGCCCATGACGTCGGCGCTGCGGTCACCAGGAGCTGCCGGGACGCACCGGCAGCCCGGGGTGGTGGGCGGCGAGCACCTTGTTGGCCCGGGCCAGCTCGGACAGCGCCTGCTCGCGGTCGGCCTGGTCCTCGATGCCGAGCCGGGGGCCGCGGAACCTGCGGACCTCGCGGGCGGCGCACTCGGCGTCGAACTCCGCCTGCACGATGTGCGGCGGGATGCAGGACCCGATCAGTGCGGCGACCCGGTCCGGGATCGGTACGGGGACGAGGAGGTGCGAGGCGGTCATGGGGGGTTTCCCTCTCGGATGGTTGACCAGGAGGTGGTGCTGTGCGGCCGCCGGATGAGCGGTCGGCTTCTCCTTATGTAACGGGACGCAGTTCCAGTTTTCTCGTTGAGAACGTCTCCGTCTGGCAACCGTTCGGGAGTGACCGGCTTTTTCCCCTTACCCGCAAGTAAGTTGACTCCACGTGAGGTACGTGCTCGGGTCGTGATCCGCACCGCGTCGCCCTGTGCGGTGCGTCGCTGCTGCGGGCGCGCAACTGCATCGCACGCAGCACGGCCTCGGTTCGAGAACCGTGACTCGGGGTCGACGAGTAGTTCGCCGAAGATGGTCTCCAGATTACGCATCCGGGAGCGGACCGTCTGCGGGTGTACGTCGAGCAGTTCGCCCATGCGGGCCGCGGTGCCGCGGGTGTCGAGCCGGATCCGCGGCGTCTCGATCAGGCGCTCGCGACGGTTGGCGCTGATCTTGGCGACCGGCGCGGGTGACCTCCAGCCCGATCTCCTTGATCAGGCTGGGGAGTTCGAGCCGCAGGATCGCGGCGAACTCCTGCGGCAGTGGTCCCGGTGGTTCTCCGATGTCCGAAGATCGTGCGACGCCCGGCATACCTGTACCCCTTGCTCTCCTGCGCCCGATGGGGGTGGGTCATGGGAGGAGCGCTCCCGCGTGCGGTCAGGTGCGTACCGACTTGGGCTGTTGAAGATAGTCCAAGCCGGGGCCCATGCACACAGGCGTGACAGGACGAGATGCAAGGGGCACGTATCGCTGCGGCGGGGGCGGTCCGCCCCTGCCCCGGGTCGGTCGGGGCCCGGGCGGCCGGAGCGAATCCGCAAGCGGAAGGCTGAACGGGGCCGTGATGATCAACGACCCCAGTCGCAGTCCTGCACTGATCGGCGTCATTCGGGAGGGGCGGTCCGACGAGGGCGAGTAATCCGGCCCTCCGTTGCGAAGAGAACTAAAGTGGTATACGGATCACGCTGGAAAGCCCCCGGAGGGGCCATGCGCCACCACCGCACCACCCACGCCGACAACGCCCAGGAAGCGCTGCTCACCCTCGGGCGTCTCGTCGATCAGGCGCTGGAGCGGATCAGGATCCAGCAGGCCCGAGTGGAACTGGCCGAGGCGCTGCAGCGCCATCTACTCCCGCCTCAACTGCCTCAATTGCCGTACATGGCCATCGCGGCCCGCTATGCCCCTTCGCGCGACGGCCTCGATGTCGGGGGCGACTGGTACGACGCCTTTCCGATGACGAACGGGTCGTTCGGGATCACGATCGGTGACGTACAGGGCCACGATGTGGAGGCCATTGCCTTCATGGGGCAGGCCCGCACCAGCCTGCGGGCCTGCGCCGGTTCCACGTCCGACCCGGGCGAGGTGCTGAGCCGCGCCAATGACCTGCTCATCTCCATGAGCTGTGGACTCTTCGCCACGTGCTGTTTCATGAACTTCGACCCGGCGACCGGCGCGCTCGCCGTCTCCCGGGCAGGCCACATCCCGTTGGTGTGGGCGACCTCCGCCGCTCGCTCCGGCGTCGTCCTCGCAAGAGGCGGCCCGCCCCTCGGCATCCTGGCCGGGGAGTGCTATCCGGTGACGCACCGACGGCTGACGGAGCCGGCATCGTTCGTGCTGGTCACCGACGGGGTGGTGGAAGGGCCGTCGTGCCCGATGGAGAAGGGCCTGGAGGAGGTGGCCAGGCTGGCGCGCAGGGGATACGACGGGGACCCCGACCAGCTCGCCTGTGACGTGATCAAGGTGGCCGAGCTGACCGGCCACTCGGACGATGCCGCCGTACTGGTCGTCCGCTATGCCGGTATCGCCGGGCGCTGCGACGATTGAGAGGTATCGCCCTCTCTCTTCCGGTGTGTCCTGGCCGAGCGGGCGACCCCGACAGGTGGTGTTCGATGGCTGACGTGGTGACGGATCAGAAGCTCCGGCACCACGCCGCCGCGACTCTGCTGGTTCTCGCCGTCGCCGCCGCCTACTACGGGGCTGCGCGGCTGGGCCTGCTCGAACAACTGGTGCGGGGCCAGGTCACGCCGCTGTGGCCGCCCACGGGTATCGCCGTGGCCGCTCTGCTCGTCTTCGGACTGCGGGTCTGGCCGGGCATCGCGATCGGTGCCTATGCCGCCAATGTGGCCATCGGGCCGACGGTTCTCGCCGTTTTCGCCATCGCAGCCGGGAACACGCTCGCACCGATCTGTTCCTACCTGTTGCTGCGGCGTGTCGGGTTCCACATCGACCTGGACCGGCTGCGCGACGCCCTGGCACTGGTCTTCCTGGGGGCGCTCGGCGGGATGCTCATCAGCGCGACCGTGGGCAGCAGTGTGCTGGTGCTCTCCGGTGCCCTGCCCGCAGGTGATTTCTGGCCCACCTGGTCGGTGTGGTGGACAGGCGATGCGATGGGCGTGCTGATCGTCGCACCGCTTCTGCTCGTCCTTCGCGAGGCGCGGTGGCCACATGGTGTGGCATTGCGGCGGTGGGCCGAGGCGGCGGCTCTCTTGCTCAGTACTCTTGCAGCGGCTCTCCTGGCGACGGGAGGCACCAGCGCCTCGTTGCTCTTCCTCGTCTTCCCGTTCCTGATCTGGGCCGCGTTCCGCTTCGAGCGCGCCGGTGCCGCGTCGTGTGCGTTCGGAGTCTCCATGCTGGCGATCCTGGCCGCCGGCCATCGGGCCGGCCCGTTCGCCCACAAGGATCTTTTCACCAACATGGTGACGCTCCAGGCCTTCAACGGCAGCACGGCGCTGACGGCGCTGCTGCTCGCTGCCGTCATCACCGAGCGGGAGCGCACCCACGGGGAAATCAAGCGGCTCTGTGCGCGTCTCACGGACATGGTGGCGGCCATGCCGGATCACCCGGTGACCGATCAGTGGCAGACGTCCGACGACCCTGAGGACCCCGGACGCCGGACCGACGACGGCCGGCCGTGACGGCTGTCCCGCTCAGGAGGGCTCCGTCCCGCGATACGCCGGCACGCCCCGCCGGGTTCACCTCCGCCAGGAGCGTGGCCCCACCGGTCGTTCCCTACGGCATCCAGGCGAACATCAACAACACGACGGAAACCAGGCGTTGGAAGACGTGGACGAACCCCGGCTGCCCCACGGGCACTCCGTCACCCGACCCGACCCGACCCGACCCGACCCGACCGACCGACCGACACGGCCGGCGCCACGGACCCGCCGTCGCCGGACCACAGCCCGGACGCCACACCAGGTGACCCCTGCGTGACACCGCCGGGCTCGACGTCAGTGGGCTGACAGCACCTCGGCCAGGTCGTACCCCACCACCTCTTCCAGCTGCGCATAGGTGCAACCGTCGGGTGTGCGGTCCGGCCGCCACCGGCGGAACTGGGCAGTGTGCCGGAACCGGTCGCCCTCCATGTGGTCGTACGCCACCTCGCACACCCGCTCCGGACGAAGGGCCACCCACGACTGGTCCTTCTTCGCGGACCACCGGCTCTGCGCACCGGGCAGCCGTGCACTCCCGTGCGCGGTGGCGTCGGCCCAGGCCGCCCACGGATGGTCGGCGGAGTCGGTCCGCAGCGGCTCCAGCTCCGTCACCAGTTCCTCGCGGCGCTTCATGGGGAAGGCGGCGCACACCCCGACGTGCTGCAGGACGCCCCCGGAGTCGTAGAGGCCGAGCAGCAGCGAGCCGACGATCGGGCCGCTCTTGTGGTAGCGGTAGCCCGCCACCACACAGTCGGCGGTCCGCTCGTGCTTGATCTTGTACATGACGCGGACGTCGGAGCGGTACGGCAGATCGAGCGGCTTGGCGACGACGCCGTCGAGCCCGGCCCCCTCGTACCGCTCGAACCACTCCTGGGCGACGGCCGGGTCCGTGGTCGCGGGGGCGAGATGGACAGGGGCCGAGGCACCGGACAGCGCCGCCTCCAGCCCCGCGCGCCGGTCCACCTGCGGGGTCCCCAGCAGGGAGTCGTCGCCCACCGCGAGGATGTCGAAGGCGACGAAGCTGGCCGGCGTCTGTTCGGCCAGCAGCCGCACTCGTGAATCGGCCGGATGGATGCGCTCGCTGAGCCGGTCGAAGTCCAGCCGGCCGTCGTACGCGACGACGATCTCCCCGTCGATCACACAGCGCGGTGGAAGATTCTCCCTGACAGCCGTGACCAGCTCCGGGAAGTAGCGGGTGAGTGGCTTGCCGGTGCGGCTGCCGATCACCACCTCGTCGCCGTCGCGGTGGACGATCGCCCGGAAGCCGTCCCATTTGGCCTCGTACTGCATCCCGGGCGGGATCCTGGAAACGGACTTGGCGAGCATCGGCTTCACGGGCGGCATCACCGGCAGGTCCATGGAGCGATTCTTACCCGGATGCCTCGGTCAGGCTCCCGATATGCGGCATATGTGGGCCCGGCCTAGCGTGGCCCCATGGGCGCAGCGGGAACAGCGGTGGAGCTGGATGCGGACGGGCGGGCGGTGCGGCTGTCCAGCCCGGACAAGGTGTACTTCCCGGAGAAGGGCTACACGAAGAGGGACGTCGCCGAGTACTTCCTCTCCGTGGGCGCCGGGATCACCCGCGCCCTGCGGGACAGACCGACCACCCTCCAGCGCTTCGTGGACGGCGTCGACGGCGACTTCTTCTACCAGAAACGCGCCCCGAAGAACCTCCCCGACTGGATCCCCACCGCCCGGATCACGTTCCCCAGCGGCCGGCCGGCCGACGAGATCTGCCCCACGGAACTCGCCGCCGTCCTGTGGGCGGCCAACCTCGGCACGCTCACCTTCCACCCCTGGCCGGTACGGAGCGCCGACACCGACCACCCCGACGAACTGCGCATCGACCTGGACCCGCAGCCCGGCACGGACTACGCCGACGCGGTCGGCGCCGCCCATGAGCTGCGGGCCGTCCTCGACGACCACGGGCTTCGCGGCTGGCCCAAGACTTCCGGCGGCCGCGGCATCCATGTCTTCGTACCGATCGAACCCCGCTGGACGTTCACCGAGGTCCGCCGCGCGGCCATCGCGGCCGGACGCGAACTGGAACGCCGGATGCCGGACCGGGTGACCACCGCCTGGTGGAAGGAGGAGCGCGGCGAACGCATCTTCGTCGATTTCAACCAGACCGCCCGCGACCGGACGATCGCCTCCGCGTACTCCGTACGGCCCCACCCGCACGCCCAGGTCTCCGCACCCCTGCGCTGGGACGAGATCGATGACGCCGAGCCGCGGGACTTCGACATCAGGACGATGCCGAAGCGGTACGCGGAGGTGGGCGATGTGCACGCGGACATGGACGACCACGCCTTCAGGCTCGACGGTCTGCTGGAACTGGCGGACCGTGACGAGCAGGAACGCGGGCTCGGCGACATGCCGTACCCGCCGGAGTACCCGAAGATGCCCGGCGAACCCAAACGGGTCCAGCCGAGCCGCGCCCGGCACGACGAGGACGGGGATGCATGAGCGCGCCCGACCTGGAGCCCGTCACACCGCACGGGGGACATGGCCGGCCCCCGGCCCGCGGTGACCGATGGGCGGCGTTCAGGGCGTCCCCGTATCTGCCCGCCGTCGTACTCCTGTTCATCATCGCGGCCGCCGCCGGTCTCTTCGCCGGCTCCTACACGTACGCGATGGCCAATCCGACCCCGCGCAACATCCCGGCCGCCGTGGTCGGCGACCTCGACACCATGCGCGACAAGGTCTTCCTCGAAGGGCTGGAGGGCGCGCTCGACACCTCGCTGGTGCTCCATGAGTACGCCAACGAAACCGACGCCCGCGCCGCACTGGAGGGGCAGAAGGTCTTCGGCATCCTGCGGTCCGAGAACGGCGGGGTCGGCCTGGATGTCGCGAGCGCGTCCGGGGCCTCGGTCGCCCAGCTGCTCGCCGAATCCACCCTGAAGGTGGGGGAAGCGACCCATGTGCCGGTCAAGGTCACGGACGTGAAGCCCCTGCAACGGGGCGACCCCCGTGGCCTCGCCCTCTTCTACATCTCGCTGGCCGCGGTGATCATCGGGTTCGTCGGCGCCATCCAGCTGAGTGTGCACGCCAAGGCGCTGGCCCCCCTGGAGCGGATCGGGTTCACCGTCGTCTACGCCCTGCTCGGCGGGTTCGCGATCGCCGCCGTGGTGGACTGGCTGCTCAGCTCCGTCAAGCTGCCGTTCCTCCAGTCGTGGATGATCCTCTCGCTCACCATGTTCACCACCGGCATGGTCTTCACCATGTTCCACGCCCTGATGGGGCGCTGGGCCATGATTCCCACCTGGGGCCTGATGGTGCTGCTCGGCAACCCGTCCTCAGGTGGTGCGGTGTCCTGGCCGCTGCTGCCGTCGGTTCTCGGCTTCATCGGCCGCTGGCTCCCGCCGGGCGCCTCGGTCAACGCCCAGCACGCCGCCGTCTACTACCAGGGTCACCAGCGGGTCTTCCCGTACCTGGTGCTCGCCGGCTGGTCGCTGGTCTCCTGCACCGTGTTCCTGGTGTGGCGCCACCGGTACCCGGAAGACCGCGACCACATGCCTCAGCATGCGGCCGCGGCCACCTGACATCTCCCTGCGCGGTTACAGCTCCTTGATCCGGATGTCGCGGTACGAGATCACGTCCGAGGTGCTGTGGACCTGGAGTCCGATGTAGCCGGACGAGTACCGCCTGCCGTCGGTGCCCGGGTCGTCGCCCCGCGGCGGCTCGAAGACCTGGCCGCCGGTGTTGTCGAACTCGTTCAGCAGGACACCGTTGCGGTAGATCGAGTAGTGCTGGTCCACCACCCGGATCTCGTAGTCGTTCCAGGTGCCCTTGGGCGTGACCCCGGCGCCGGCCAGACCGATCCGGTCGAATCCGTAGATCGAACCCGTCTTGTACATGTCGCCGTCCGGCTTGTCGAGGATCTGCACCTCATGGCCGTACTTGATGGCGACCCACTCCGGGCGGGACTCCTCCGGGTTGTCGTGGACGTTCGGGAAGCGGACGAAGACACCCCCGTTGGCATTGCCGGTGCCGGGGGCGTCGTCGCGCCACTGGAGCTTGAGCGAGAAGTCGCCGTACTGCCGTCCTGGGAACCAGAGCATCCCCATGCCGTCCACGGTCGTGGAGCTGGTGATCGAGCCATCGGCGTTGAGCCCGAACTTGCCACCGCCGACCTGCTGCCACTTGGCGAGCGAGTCAGCCGTGCCGTCGAAGAGCTTCCTGTACCCCTCGTCCTGGCCCGGCTTGCCGATGCCCGACTGCTTGGCCGCCCGGTAGATCTTCTTGTGCTCGCGGGCGTCGATCACCCCGTCGGCGAGAAGCTTGTCGAGGACCTTGTCGACGTGCTTGAGGAACAGCGCGTGCGACGACCAGTCCTTCTCGTCCTCGATCAGCTCGTTGATCGTGCAGCGGTTGCCGGTGATGCGGTTGGGAACACCCGTGTCGACCGTGCCGACGATGACGGTCAGCCGCTCGTCGAACTCCGGGCAGTTCGGCGCGGGCACGCCCCCGCTCTGCGCGATGGTGAACGACACCTGCTTCGCCTCGGAGGTGTTGCCCGCCTTGTCCGTCGCCCGGTGGGCGACGGTGTGGTAGCCGACGCGGTCGACGATGACCGTGGCCGTGTACGCGAGGTACGGGCCGCCGTCGAGCGAGTACTCGATCCGGTCCACGCCCGACTCGGCGTCGGTAGCCGTCACCGTCACCTTGGCGCTGGTGAGGTAGGCATTGTCCGAATTCTTGTCGCCCTCGACCTTCGCCGTCGTCTCCGGCGGTGTCCTGTCCTGCGTCGGCGGAGCGATGACGGTGAAGTCGACGGACTTCTCGGCGGCCGTGTTGCCCGCCTTGTCGGTGGCGCGGTAGCGGACGGTGTGCGTCCCCACCTCGTGGACCATCACCGGTGCGGTGTACGGCTGCCAGGCGCCGTCGGCCCCGACCGCGTACTCGATGGTGTTGACTCCGGACCCGGTGTCGGACGCGGTCACGGTGACCGTGGCCATACCCAGGTAGGCACCTTGGGCGTCCTTCTCACCGGAGACGGTCGCGGAGGTCTCCGGCGCCGTGGTGTCGTCGGTCGGCGGCGCGGCGACCGAGAAGTCGACGGACTTCTCGGCGGCGGTGTTGCCCGCCTTGTCGGTGGCGCGGTACCGGATGCTGTGCGAGCCGACCTCGTTCACCACCACGGGCGTGGTGTACGGCTGCCAGGCGCCGTCGGCCCCGACCGCGTACTCGACGGTGCCGACGCCCGAACTGTCGTCCGCCGCCGAGACGGTGACCGTGGCCTGACCGATGTACGCGCCATCGGCGTTCTTGTCGCCGTCGACCTTCGCCGACGTCTCGGGTGCGGTGGTGTCCTCGCCGCCACCGCCGTCGGTCACGGTGAGAATGCCCTGCATCGCCTGATGCCCCGGCATGGTGCAGTGGTAGAAGTACCGGCCGGGCGTGAGGGTGACCTCGACGGTGTGCCTGCCGCCCTGGTCGTCACCCGGGTTGGCCAGGATGTTCAGCGGTACGTCGTTGTTGAACTCCGGGTCCGAGACGCTGAACGTCAGCGTGTGCGGCATGCTCGTCGTGTTGCCGGTCGCCGTGCTGTTCTCGAAGACGATGGTCGCCTTGCCGGCCACCGCGGTCGTGGGAGCCGACAGATAGTGGTCGATGGGGTCGCCCGCGGTCCAGGTGAGGACCTGATCGGCCGCCGCCTGCCGGCCGGCATCACGACCGTACGCGGCCGTCGACGTCAGCCCCAGAACCATCAGGAACGAACCCAGCAGAGCAAGCCACAAGCGGGCCGGACGGTAACGAGGTCGCGCGAAGAACGAACGGTGGCTCACTGCACTGCCGCCTTCCTGGCGAGATCCGAGGCGGCCGGGGTCGGCTCGCCGCCCTTGTACGTCACACGCCAGAGCGCGGACTTGGAGTCGGAGGTGAAGAAGCCGCGCCCGTAGTCCAGGACGTACAGCGAACCGTCCGGGGCGAACTTCCAGTCCATGAGGTTGCGGATGCCGTCCGCCCCGACCGGGATGATCTTCTTCAGGGACTCGGCGTGGGTGGGCAGACCGCCCTTGCCGACCGTCTTCGGGTCGGTGAGCACGGCATGCCGCGGCTGCGTGTCGTCGTAGAAGTCACCGACGAACCACTTGCCGTCCCAGTACGACGGCCACTTGTCGGCGCTGGTGCTCGCCGCGTCGTACCGGTAGACCGGGCCGTTCATCGTCGCCTGGCCACCGCCCTTGAGCCACGGCAGCAGCTGCTTCTGCTCCTCCACCTTGTAGCTCGGGATGCCGTTCGCGTCGCGCGGGTAGTCCACACCACCGCCCTGCGGTGAGTACCAGATGGTATTGGACGTGATCGGCGGCAGATTCACCAGACCGTCGTTGTTCGGCGACTCGTTCCTGGGATGGTCGCAGTCGTACCAGCCGAGCGGCTTGCTCGGGTCCGGCAGATTGCGGTCCCGGTACGGCTGCTTGTTGCCCATGCAGTACGGCCAGCCGTGGTTGCCCGCCTTGGTGATCGCGGAGAACGTGTCGTACTTCGCCGGACCCCACGTGGTGCTCGGCGCGCCCGCGTCGGGGCCGACCCAGCCCGCGTACAGGGTGTCGGTGGTCTTGTCGACGGAGATCCGGGCCGGGTTGCGCACGCCCATCACATAGATCTCGCCGCGGGTCTTGCCGCCGCCCTCGTCAGGCTCCTTGCCGGTGAAGAGATTGCCCTCGGGCAGTGTGTACGTGCCGTCGTCCTCGGGGTGGATCCGCAGGATCTTCCCGTTGAGGTTGTTCGTGTTGCCCGCGGTGCGCCGGGCATCTGCGAAGGACACGCCCTTGTAGTTCGGCGCCGGGTTGTTGCCGGAGTAACCGTCGCTGAAGCCGGAGGAGTTGTTGTCCCCGGTCGCGATGTACAGATTGCCCTTGGAGTCCCAGGCCATCCCGCCGCCCGCGTGGCAGCAGCTGTGGATCTGGACCGGCCAGTGCAGCAGCACCTTCTCGGACGAGAGATCCAGCTTGTTCGTGGCCAGGTCCAGGGTGAACCGGGATACCTGTCGCACCGCCATCTGCTTGTCGCGGTCGATCTTCGAGTGGGGCGTGTAGTGCAGATACACCCAGCCGTTGGTCTCGAAGTCCGGGTCCAGCTCGATCCCGAGCAGGCCCTCCTCGACCTTGACCAGCTCGTCACCGCCGCCCTTGTTCCCGAAGACCGTCAGCTCTCCGGCGAGGGTGACCTTCTTGGTCTTCGGGTCGTAGACATGGATCTGGCCCAGGCCCTTGCCGATGTTCGGGTCGTTCCAGTCGGTGACCACCGGCTTGCTGCTGTCGGCGCCACCGCGCCCGATGTACAGCGACCGTCCGTCGGGCGCGACGACCAGCCCGTGCGGCTCACCGATCTGGTCGTTCTGGCCGGGCTGATTGGGCTGGGTGACCCGCTCCGCCTTGTAGTTGGAGGTGATCGTCGCCTTGCAGTCGGCCCGCGAGATCCGGGTCGTCCAGGCGAGTGCGCCGCGCAGATGGTCGCGGAAGTCCGTCTCCGCGAAGCTGTCGACCGTACCGCCCATCGCGGTGTAGAAGGACCGGCCGCCGTCGTAGTCGCGGCACCAGGACACCGGGTGGTCCCAGCCGTTGGCGCCGGCCCCCGGCTTGTACGTGATCTCGCGGACGCGGGCGACGGTGTGCACGTCGCCGGACGGGTTCTTCGTCCAGTTCAGCCACCTGTCGGGGCGCTTCCACTCCAGCGGCAGGTTCTTCGTCGCCGGGTGCTGCCGGTCCCCGATCTCAACGGTGGCCCGCTGTACGTCGGTTGGGCTGTCGGCTGCCGGACGGGCGCCGACGAGGCCGGTGAACCAGTCCGAGTACGGTTCGGTGCGTGCCGCGTCATGGATGCCGAGGAAGCCGCCGCCGGCCTCCATGTACGCCTCCAGACCTGCCTCCTGCTCCGGATCGAGGACATCGCCGCCGCCGGTCAGGAAGACGACGGCGTTGTACCTGCCGAGCTGCTTGCCGTTGGTGAAGACGGCCGGATCGTCGGTCGCAACGGTCTTGAACCGCCCGGCCTCCGGGCCGGTGAGCCCGATCTTCTCGATGGCCGCGATACCCGCGTCGACGGTCGGGGACTCGTCGGTCGCCGAAGCGTGGAAGACGAGCACCTTCACGTTGACTCCGCCGGGTGGAGACGGCAGGGACAACGTTGTCGCCATCGACTGCGTGTCCACCGGCTGAGGTTTCGCATCGGCTGCGTTCTGGCCGAGTAATGAGACGGTCAGTGCGCCGGCCGCCACGGCCGCCGCGAGTCCTCGTCGTGATCTGGACCGGTGATGTGGTGTGCGCTGCATGTGGTCACCCACCCCTCTTTGGTCACTGCAACAGCATGGAGTCACTGCAACAGCCGATGAAGCTAGACCTCTTTTTGCGACTCGCCAATAGCTATAGCGGGAATGGCACGAACTTTGTCCTTAGTGTGGATAAACGAAGATCCCCGGGCTACCGTATGGCCCGTCCCGGGGGTCACATACGCCCCGCCGGTCTCTGGAAACCTCCGCAAATACCCTTATGACAGTCGGGAGTTCGACATGGATCGAAGGAGCTTCAATCGCCGGTTCCTGGTGGGCGGCGGGGTCGCGGCGGCGACCGGAGTGACATCGTTGTCGGTCGGAACGATCGAGGCCAGTTCGGCGGAGCCCCCGCCGAGAACCGCTCCGGCGGGCGGCGTGGTCCGCCATCTCAAGCTGTACGCGGAGAAACTGGCGGACGGTCGGATGGGCTACGGATTCGAGAAGGGCAAGGCAACGGTCCCGGGGCCGCTCATCGAGATCAACGAGGGCGACACCCTGCACATCGAGTTCGAGAACACCATGGATGTGGCCGCCAGCCTCCACGCGCACGGCGTCGACTACGACATCGCGAGCGACGGCACCCGAATGAACAAGAGCATCGTCGAGCCGGGTGGCACGCGCACCTACACCTGGCGCACCCATGCGCCGGGCCGCAGGAAGGACGGCACCTGGCAGCCGGGCAGTGCGGGCTACTGGCATTACCACGACCATGTCGTCGGGACGGACCACGGCTCGGGCGGCATCCGTAAGGGCCTGTACGGTCCGGTGATCGTCCGGCGCAAGGGCGACATCCTGCCGGACAAGACGATCACCATCGTCTTCAACGACATGACGATCAACAACAAGCCGGCGACCGAGAGCCCCAACTTCGAGGCCACCGTGGGGGACCGGCTCGAAGTCGTCATGATCACGCACGGCGAGTACTACCACACGTTCCATGTCCACGGACACCGCTGGGCTGACAACCGTACGGGCCTGCTCACCGGCCCCGACGACCCGAGCCGGGTCATCGACACGAAGATCGTCGGCCCGGCGGACTCCTTCGGCTTCCAGGTCATCGCCGGCGAACATGTGGGCGCGGGAGCCTGGATGTACCACTGCCATGTGCAGAGCCACTCCGACATGGGCATGGCCGGGCTGCTGCTGGTCGCCAAGGCGGACGGCACGGTCCCGGGCTACGACCCGCACGACATGCATGAGATGCACGGCATGAAGACCGACCCGCCGAAGGCCGACAAGTCCTGAGGGTCAGCCTCCGGTCGCGCCCGTCGCGAGGCGCAGCTGTTCCTCCTCGACGATGCGCCGGGCCAGGCTTCTCTCCGACACGTCCACGGCGTCCGGTGTCGTCTCGGCGACATCGCTGCGCCGCGCGTACGCGTCGAACAGCCTCTCCTTGCGGGCCAGGATGTCCAGCATGCGCTGGTCCACACTGTCCGTCGCGAGCAGCCGGTGGACCTGGACCGTGCGTATCTGTCCCATCCGGTGGGCGCGGGCCACGGCCTGGTGCTCCATCGTCGGCTTGATCTGCGGCTCGCAGAGGATGACCACAGATGCGGCCTGCATGTTCAGGCCGACGCCCCCTGCCTGGATCTGGCTGAGCAGGACCGCATGGCCGTCCACCGCACTGAACTCGTCGATCAGCTCCTGCCGCCGGGTGGCCGGGACGTTCCCGGAGACCGGTCCGAACGCGCCCTTCTCCAGGACCTCTTGGACCGCTGCGAGCACCTCGCGGAAGTACGAGAACACGACGACCTTGAGTCCGTTGCCTGCGGCCTCCGTGACGAGCTCACGCAGGCGGTTCAGCTTCGCCGAGGTCTCGGGGCGCGCATACGCCGCCCGGCGCATCCGCATGAACTGCCCGGCGGCGACCGCCTCGCGGTAGACGGCGAGATCTCCCTCACTGAACTCCTCCCACTCGTCGACCTGCACCAGCGCCGGGAGTTCGGTCAGCACGTCCTCCTGGTTGCGGCGCAGATAGGCGGGTGCGACGGCTCTGCGAAAGGCGTGCGAACCCGCGACCCCATGAGTGGTGCTGATGGACGGGGCCAGTTCGGGCTGGAGATGGCGGACCAGGCTGCGGAACTCCTCGACGCGGTTCTCCATCGGCGTACCGGTCAGGAAGAGCACCCGTTCGGTGTGGCCCGCCCAGCCGGACACCGCGCGCGAGCGGCGGGTGGCCGGGTTCTTGACGTAGTGGGCCTCGTCGACGACCAGCATGCCGGGCCGCCTCCCGCCGTCCCGGGCGGCCGGCAGGGTGTGCAGAGCGTCGAACGTGGTGAGGGCGACGCCGCCCCGCTCGTGCCACTCGGCGAACGCCTCCTGCCGCTCGGGGCCGTGCACCGGCAGGACTCGCAGCGTGGAGCGGGCCCGGACCTCCCGTGCCCAGTTGATCAGCACGCTCGCCGGGCACACCACCAGGAAGTGCGTCTCGCCCCGCGCCGAGAGATGCGCGAGTGCGGCGATGGCCTGCACGGTCTTGCCGAGCCCCATCTCGTCGCCGAGAATCACCCGCTTCTGCGCGAGCGCGAAGCGGGCGCCGAACGACTGGTAGCCGCGCAGCGAGACCCGCAGGTGCGCGTCGTCGAGCCGCACCCCGCGCACCCGGTCCGCGATCCCGGAGGGGAGGAACCCCTCGGCGGCATGCCGGTCGGGGCCGGTGCCCGACACCTCGGCGAGCAGGCTGTAGTACTCGGCGGAACGCAGCTCGAAGTCGACCCAGGCCGCGACGTCGGACTCCGGGGCACGCAGCAGATCGACCGACACCTGCCCGAACAGCAGCGGAAGTCCGCGCTCCGCCGCGTCCGCGACGACGGCCCGTACGGATGCGACGCCGGCGAGCGCCGTCGCGCGGGCCTGCCGACCGGAGAACAGCATGCGCAGCCGGCCGCGGGCCGGGCCGGCCTCCGCCAGCAGCGGCTCCAGCCGGCCGACGAGCCGTCGCGCCGCGTCCACCGCCCGCCGGACGTCCGGTCCGGCCTCGACCAGTCGGTGCAGGGCTGTGATCAGGGCGGTGGTGGACTTGTCCGGCGCTTCCACATCGATACGGACGGCGACCGTGTCCCGGACCGCGTGGGCGATCTGCCCGGCGGCGGCCAGCACCTGGTCGGCGGTCTGCGCACCGACGCCGGGGATCTGACGGAGCTCGTACCGGTTGGCCTCGTGGACCTGGCCGACGGTGGTGTAACCGGCCTGCTCGACCGCGCCGATGCGCAACCGGCCTTCGGTGACGTCCTTGAGCCGGGAGACCGGGATGGCGGCCAGCTCGCGGCGGATCAGCGAGTCGAGGATCGGGGTGAGTTCGGCGTGTATGGCCTCGACGGCGCGGGTGTGATCGGACAGCAACGCACGCGCCGCGCCGAGCAACTGCTCGGCGCGCGCGAGCAACTCCCGGGCGGCCTTCCCCCTCGGAGCCCCGGAATCCGTCTCCCCGGCCTCTGTCATGTACGTTCCTCTGTCCGCGCAGCCCCGCTGCCGCCTCGCCCGACACCTGCCCGAGTGAGACATATCGTGCCACGGGCCGATGACAGGGACGGCCGGGCGGGGCTGGGACGGCGCAGGGTCAGGGTGCGGGCGGCGTTCGGTCGGGGAGAGCAGCAGAACCTCCAGGGCGCGCGCACAGGCCGGGGCCTGGGTCATCGGCGTGCCGGTTCCGAGGGAGGGAACCGCGCGCATATGAGGGCCGTGCCCCGGTGCAATGGATTCCGGCGTTGCGCGGACCGCAGTTGTCGGTGCCCGGTGCAAGACTCGGAAGGTCAGGAGATGCCGCTGCAGTACAGGTACGGGACTCGCTGAAGGAGCCGCGCGATGCTCACCACCGATTTTGTCACCGGATCCCCCAACTGGCTCGATCTCGGCACGCCCGACGTCGATGGGGCCACCGCCTTCTACCGAGGCCTCTTCGGCTGGGAATTCGTGCCCGGCGGTCCCGAGACCGGCGGATACGGGATGTTCATGCTGGACGGGAAGTCGGTCGCGGGGGCGATGAGCGTTCCGCCGGAGCAGGCGAAGTCGTCCTGGTCGGTCTACTTCCGGACGCCTGACGTCGATGCCACCGCGAAGTCGGTCGAGCAGGCCCGTGGCGCGGTGCCCTTCCCGCCGATGGACATCCTCGACTTCGGCCGGATGGGGGGTTTCACCGACCGGGGCGGGGCGTACTTCGGGGCCTGGCAGCCGAAGAAGGTCCCGGGTCTGGGCGCGGTGGGTGTTGCGCGCACGCTCTGCTGGGCCGAGCTGTACACGCCGGACGTGCCCGCGGCCGCCGCGTTCTACCGCGCTGTCTTCGGGTGGGACACCGCCCAGACGCCGTACCCCGGCGGCGGCGGTTCCTACACGGTGATCCGCACCGAGGGCGGCGGCGAGGAGGCCGGCTTCGGCGGGCTCGTACCCGTCAACGCCGTTCCGACCCAGGCCGTTCTGGGGCCGCACTGGCTGCCGTACTTCGAAGTCGACGACTGCGATGACGCGGTCGCGGACGTCGAGCGGCTGGGCGGCAGGCTGACGCTGGAACCCCTGGACATGCCCGGCGTGGGCAAGCTCGCCAACGTCGCCGATCCGTACGGTGCGCACTTCGCGGTGATCAAGAGCGCCGAGTCGCCGGGCAGCTGACCGGAGTGCGTACGAGCCCCCGCATTGATGCGTCGTTGATCAGTCGTTTATCGCAACCGGGCACTGTGTCCGCCATGCTGATCAACACCGTGACCGGCCCTGCGCTCGCCTGGCAGGAGACAGCGCTGTGCGCGCAAGCGGGACCCGAATTCTTCTTCCCTGCCCCCGGCAGCTCCACGCGTGAGGCCAAGCAGTTGTGCAACGCCTGCGAGGGCCGGGAGGCCTGCCTGGAGTACGCCCTCGACAACGACGAGCGGTTCGGCGTCTGGGGCGGCCTCTCGGAGAAGGAGCGGGAACGACTGCGCAGAGTTGAGCGCGATCGGGCCTGAACTTCCCCTGTGCATGCCACAATTCGGCCCTGCGTGTTCCTGAGTCCACAGTCCAGGGGGAGCCGAGTTGAGCGAGTACGACTACATCGTCGTCGGGGCAGGATCGGCCGGCTGTGTGCTGGCCGCCCGACTCTCCGAGGACCCCACGGTCCGTGTCGCGCTCGTCGAGTCCGGCGGGCGTGACCGCAAGCCGGAGATCCGGATTCCGGCCGCCTTCCCGAAGCTGTTCAAGACCGCGTACGACTGGGACTTCAGTACGGTGGAGCAACCGGCCCTCGGCGGCCGGGAGCTGTACTGGCCCCGGGGTCACACCCTCGGCGGATGCTCGTCGATCAACGCCATGATGTGGGTGCGCGGGCACCGCGACGACTACGACGCCTGGGGCGGGTCCGCCGGTGCGGACTGGTCCCACGACGCGCTCGTGCGGTACTTCCGCCGAGCGGAGCGGTGGACCGGCCCGACCGGCGACGGCACCGTGTACGGCACCGAGGGTCCCCTCTTCATCTCGCCGCCCCGTGCCCCCAGTCCACTGACGGCCGCCTTCCTCGACGCCTGCTCGCTGGAAGGTCTGCCCTTCCTGCCCGAGCTGAACGCCCCCGACCACAGTGGCAGTGCCCTCACCCCGGTCAGCGTCCACCGGGGCCGCCGCTGGAGTGCCGCCGACGGCTACCTCAAACCGGCCGGACGCCGGGCCAACCTCGACATCCTCACCGGAACGCGCATCCGCAGCCTGGCCTTCGCTGCCGACGACTCCACCCGCGTCATCGGCGTCGTCACCGAACGCGGCGACGGCGCGGCCACGCTCACCGCACGCCGCGAGGTCATCCTCAGCGCCGGAGCCATCGGATCACCGCAGCTGCTCCTTCGCTCCGGCATCGGCGACCCGGACCAGCTGCGCGCGTCCGGCATCGAGGTGCGCGCCGCATCCCCGGACGTGGGCTGCCACCTCCAGGACCATCTGTCCTTCGCCGTGACCGTGCATTGCCCGCAGCCGGTGACCATGACCGGAGCCGACAGTCTCGCCAATGTCGGCCGCTTCCTGCTCGCGCGTCGTGGGCCCCTCACCTCGAACCTCGCCGAAGCGGTCGCGTTCATCCGCTCCACCCCGGAACTCGCCGCCCCCGACCTGGAACTGATATTCGCCCCGGCTCCGTTCATCAACCACGGTCTGACCGCCCCGACCGAACACGGCATCACCATCGGCGTGGTCCTGCTCCAGCCCGAGAGCGCCGGCCGCATCACCCTGGACCCGGACACCGGTGAGAACGCCGACGGCGCCCCGGGCGTCCGCATCGACCCCGGCTATCTGACCGCCGAGCCGGACCTGCAGCGCATGATCGCCGGAGTCCGCCGCGCCGAGTCCCTGTTCGCCGCCGCGCCCCTGGCCGCGCACACCTCGGGTCCGATGGGCCCGTACCCCGGTCCGGTCGACGACGCGCGCCTCGCCGAGGCGATCCGTACCGGAGCCGAGACGCTCTACCATCCGGTCGGCACCTGCCGGATGGGTGAGGACCCGGAGTCGGTGACCGACCCCCGGCTGCGGGTGCGTGGCGTGTCGGGGCTGCGGGTGGTCGACGCCTCGGTGATGCCACGCATCACCCGCGGACACACGCATGCGCCCACGGTGGCTATCGCCGAGCGGGCAGCCGAAATAATTCGTGAGGACGCACGGGTGACAGCTGGTTAGGATCTCCCCGATGCGTGGATGCGGCGCATAGGCAGTCGCTTCCGCACTGTCTGCGGAAGGACGCCCGTTCGAGCGGCAAGGTGATTCCGTTGCCGCACGCCGGAGTGCACGCCGACGGCGCCGTCATCCGCGGTGTTCACCGGGACGCTCGTGGCACTTCGATACCGGAAGGCACAATCGCCGCATGGTGAAAGCTCTCCTGGACGCCCTCGATCCGCTCCCGTACCCGCAGCGCATGCGTGAACTCGCCGTGCGGGCACGCAGGCTGGCCGCCGACGGCGAGCTCCGCCCGGTCCTGGCGGAACTGGAGCGACGGGGACCGTACGAGCGGGGCCTTGCCGTCATCGCCGCGGCCGTCGGCCGGGACGCTGAGTGGATCGCCGCTCACCTCGCGGACGAGGACACCTTCGTGCAGGGCCACGCCCTGCGGGTCGCGCACAGCCTCGGCGTACCGGACACGGCCTACGAGGCGGCACTCGTCGATGCCTCCGAAGCCGTGCGCCGCAGACTGCTGCGCGCCGTCGTGGACGGGCATCGCACCGCTCTCGCCGACCGGCTGGTCGACGGGCTGCGCACCACCTGGGGCGACGCCGAGGCGGCCCGTCTGCTGCCGGGCTGCTCCGCCGGGACCGTGACCCGTCTGCTGCCGGAGCTCTTCCACGCGGTGTCCCGCTGGTCCGCGTTGGCCCGCCGCCACCCGGGCCCGCTCCTCGACACCGCAGAACGCGAACTGGCCGCCAAGCCGGAGACAACGCGTGACGGATGGTGGCAGTGGTACGGGCACGACCGAGGGATCGCCTCCGCCGTCACGCACTGTCCGGAGCGGGTCCTCGACCTGCTCGAACGCTACGGACCGTCACGACTGCCCGCACCCCTGCACCGCCGACTCGGCATCCTGGTCGCCGCCGACCCCGTGCGTTTCGCACGGCTGTTGCTCGGCCACCAGGGTTTCGCGATCCGTCGCAGTGGCGCTCTCACCCGCACCGTGCTCCGCCGCCTCGCAGACACGGTGCCGGAGGAACTCCTTGTGGAGCTGGGCCGTGCGATGGCCGGGTTCTCCGAGCAGAACCGGCTGATCGAGGCGCTCCCACCGGGCCGCCGTGGAGCCTTCCACACCGCGGTCGTCGACGGGCAGGGCGACGGCTCGCGCGTCACCGTCGACGCCACGCTGCTCGATGGGCTGCCCCGTACCTCCGTGGTGGAACAAGCCCGGCGGATGGCGGAGCGCGCGCGGGACCGTGGCGCCCCGTGGTCCACCGTGCTGCTGGCGGAGTCGTATCTGCCCGTCGGTGAGGTGCGGGAGAAGCTGCTCGCCGCCACCCGGCGGTCTGCCGCGGACGACCGGGCCGAAGCCTGGCCACTGCTGATACGCAACGCCGGACGCTCCGGCGACCCGGCCGCCGTCGCCGTCGTCCTGGACGACATGGCGAGGCTGCGCAACGAACAGGACCCCGTCCGGTCCGCCGCGCTGCACGCGCTCCTCGCCGTCCCGCCCGCCCTGCTCACCGACGACGTGGAACCGCAGTTGGACCGGCTGGTCGCCGACGCCGTCGAGGCCCGCGACTCCTCCCCGTACACCCGCGGAACACTGAGCTCCCTCGCCGTCGCCGTGCTGCGCACCCACACGGCCACCAGACAGCGCGCCCTGGTCAGCTGGGCGCTGCGCACGCTGACCAGGCTCTCCGGGAACACCGGCGGCGCCGACCTCGGCCGGCTCGACCGCACCCTGCGGCGCGGCCAGGAGCACACGGTCTTCGAGGCGCTGAGGCCCTGGCTGGAGGCGGGCGCCGAGAAGTCCGACTACGAGCTCGTTCTTTCCCTCACCCGGGCGGTGGGCCGCCGCGCGGCCGCCATGGAGGACCTGCAGGAACTGCTGTGGCAGGCCGTGCGCTTCGGGACCGGTTCCACCTCGCGGGCCGCCGTCGAACTCTGGCTGCAGCCGCGGGCGGACCGGGACGTCCGCGTCGAACGAATCCTCGCCCGTGAGCCGTCGGCGGCCGTGCTCCCCGCCGTTCTGTCCGTCCTCACCCGGCGGCGCACCGATCTGCTCGACCGGTTCCTCGGCGACACCCCGCCGTACGGACGGTTCCTCAACTACGCCACGCCGTGGACCGTGCCGGTCGGGCGCGAGGTGCGCCGCTGGGTGCCACGTCAGATGCGGGCCGCCGCCCGCGCACTGGAGCAGTCGGCGCAGGACGGGAAACTGCCGCTGTACGCACGGGCGGCGGCGATCGGACAGCTGGCCGAGGTTCCGGGGTCGGGGGCGGAGGCGCTGAGCCGCTGGACCGGTTCGTCCGATGTGCTCCTTGCCGAGGCGGCACTCGCCGCACTCGCCCGGACCGACCGGCCCGCGGACGTCTTGCCCGAACTGCTCGCGCACAGCGGAGACGAGCGGGCCCGGGTCGCGGTGTACGCGGCGAGCCGCGTCTCGCGTCACGTCCGACCGTCACGGCTGGGTCCCCTGCTGCGGGAGCGGGTGGCGCCGGGCACGGGCAAGGTCACCAGCCGCAAGGAGGTCGTGCGGCTAGCCGCGACCCGGCTGCCGGCCGGTGAGGCGGCGGGCGTCCTCGCCGAGGCGTACGCACTGCCCGGCCAGCACCCGGATGTCCGTGCGGCCTGCGTGGCCTTCGGTACGGAACTGCTCGGTGACGAGCGGATGTGGGAGGTGATGGCGGACGCGGCAACCGGCGGCCGGGTACTGCGGACCGCGGTACTGCAGGTGGGTCCGGCAGAGTTGCCCGAGTCGTACCGGCCGCGTTACGCGCGCCTAGTGCAGCAGGTGTGCGCCACCGACGACGAGGACGTGGCCGCGCTCGCCCACCAGGCGCTGGCTCGCTGGGTGCCGTGGGCGCCCGGGGCATGCGCGGTGCTCGTCGACGCCCTCACCGACCTGGACCGCCGTCGGGGCTGGCAGTCCGCCGCCGTCGCGCTGACCGGCGCGGCCTCCGCGGCGCCGGAGGCGGCCGGTGAACTGAACCGGGCGCTACGGACACTGGCCACCACCGACACCGCCGACGAGGCGGGATCCGAACGGGACCGGCCCGCGCGGCAGCGGATCGATCACGTCGTGAACCTGTTGACCGCACGGGCCGTGACGCACCCCGAAACGTTCCGGGCGGAACGTACCGCCGCCGCCGACATCCTCGCGGCGCACCGGGGTTTCGTACCGCAGGCTGCCGTACTCCTCGCCCACGCGCTGGACCTGGACGCGGGTCCGGACCCGCTGCACTCGGCGCTGGTCCGGTTGGCCCGCCTGCACGAGGGGCGGCCCGTGCTCGCCTCCCGTACCGCGCAGACGCTCGCCACCCGGATCACGTACGCACACCGGAACGGCATCGGAGACACCGACACCCTGCTCACCGTCGCCGCCCGGCTCGGCGCGACCGGAGACACCGCGGAAGGGCTGTTCGCCGCCGCGCTCACCGCGACAGGCGGCGCCCGCACCGCGTGGACCGGGCCCTGGCGCACCCAGCTGAGGCTGCTGCGCCAGCATCCGGTCCCCGACGTACGCGACGCCGCCTACGCAGAGGTGACGGCCCACGAGTGAGCGGGCTCGTGGGCCGTCGGTGAGCTGTGAGGGCGCGGGTCAGGCGCCTGCGCGGGCGGCCATCCGCGCCTTGCGCGCGGCCAGCTTCTCGTCGAACTTGGCCGCCTCGCTGTCCAGGCCGCCCAGGTACAGCCCCAGCTCCTCCTGCGCCTTCAGCCCGTCCGGGCCGAGCCCGTCGATGTCCAGGACCTTCAGGTAGCGCAGCACGGGCTGGATCACGTCGTCGTGGTGGATCCGCATGTTGTAGATCTCGCCGATCGCCATCTGCGCGGCGGCCCGCTCGAAGCCGGGCATTCCGTGGCCGGGCATCCGGAAGTTGACCACGACGTCGCGCACGGCCTGCATCGTCAGATCCGGGGCGAGTTCGAAGGCCGCACCGAGCAGGTTGCGGTAGAAGACCATGTGCAGGTTCTCGTCGGTGGCGATGCGCGCCAGCATGCGGTCGCAGACGGGATCGCCCGACTGGTGACCGGTGTTGCGGTGCGAGACGCGGGTCGCGAGCTCCTGGAAGGCGACGTACGCCACGGAGTGCAGCATCGAGTGGCGGTTGTCGGACTCGAAGCCCTCCGCCATGTGCGCCATCCGGAACTGCTCCAGCTTGTCCGGGTCGACCGCGCGCGAGGTGAGCAGGTAGTCGCGCATCACGATGCCGTGCCGGCCCTCCTCGGCGGTCCAGCGGTGCACCCAGGTGCCCCAGGCGCCGTCACGGCCGAAGAGGGAGGCGATCTCGTGGTGGTAGCTGGGGAGGTTGTCCTCGGTCAGCAGGTTCACGACCAGTGCGATCTTGCCGATGTCGGAGACCTTGGACTGGTCGGCCTGCCAGGCCTCGCCGTCCTCGAAGATGCCCGGGAAGTTCCGGCCGTCCGAGAACGGCACGTACTCGTGGGGCATCCAGTCCTTGGCGACCTTGAGATGGCGGTTGAGCTCCTTCTCCACCACCTCTTCCAGGGCATACAGCAGCTGGGCGTCTGTCCACGCCTGCGAACTGCCGAGGTGGGGAGAGGTGATCGTCACGGGGGCTCCTGGGGACGGGAGAATTACTTACGGCCTCGTAGGTTACGAGACCGTAGGTTAAGGCGGGAATAAGGCCCTCGCCAAGCCCGCGCACCCGAAGTTCGCTTACGTACCGTTATGTGCGCAGGTCACGCTGGGTGTGCGGAGAGGTACGTCACGCAGTTTCCGAGTGTCGCGAACTCACCGATGCGGGGGTACGGCGGACGGGACCGCGCCCCGGTGGCGAATACTGCCACCCCGTGCGGTCTTCATCCACGTCCGCCGATCCGCCCACGTCCCTCACATTTCCGCGCGCACCGCCTCGGCGGTCGTGTCACGCAGTTCGCCGTCGAGCAGCAGCCAGCGCGTGATCCCGACCGACTCCAGGAACGGCACGTCGTGGCTCGCCACGATCAGCGCCCCCTCGTACGACTCCAGAGCCTCCGTCAGCCGGCGCACGCTCGCCATGTCCAGGTTGTTCGTCGGTTCGTCCAGCAACAGCAGTTGCGGCGCTGGCTCGGCGAGCAGCAGCGCAGCCAGCGCCGCACGGAAGCGTTCCCCGCCCGACAGCGTTCCCGCGAGCCGGTCGGCCCGTGCCCCCTTGAACAGAAAATGCGCCAGCTTCGCCCTGATCCGGTTCTCCGTCGCATCCGGGGCGAACCGCGCCACGTTCTCCACGACGCTCAGCCCGTCGTCGAGCACGTCCAGGCGTTGCGGAAGAAAGCGCAGCGGCAGATGGGCCGTTGCCTCACCGGCCGCCGGTGCCAGCTCACCGGCCAGCGTGCGCAGCAGGGTCGTCTTGCCCGCGCCGTTGCGGCCCACCAGGGCGATCCGTTCGGGGCCGCGTACCTCGAACCCGCCGCGCAGCCGGGCCCCGTGAGCGAGTTCGAGGTCGCGCAGCAGGAGTACCCCCAGGCCTGGATGGACCTTCGTGCGGGGCAGTTCGACCCGGATCTCGTCGTCGTCCCGCACAGCCTCGACAGCCTCGCCGAGGCGCTCCCTCGCCTCGGCGAGCCTCCCGGTGTGCAGGACACGGTGCTTACCGGCGGAGACCTGGGCGGCCCGCTTGCGGTTGCCCATGACCGCCTTCGGTTCGCGCTTGGTGTCCCACATCTTCTGCCCGTAACGCTTGCGACGGGCCAATTTGACCTGAGCGTCGGCCAGTTCGCGCTTCTGGCGTTGCACGTCGGCCTCGGCGACCCGCACCATGCGCTCGGCCGCCTCCTGCTCGACGGCGAGTGCCTCCTCGTACGCCGTGAGGTTCCCGCCGTACGACGTGATCTGGCCCTCCCGCAGATCCGCGATCTGGTCGACACGCTCCAGAAGTTCACGGTCGTGACTGACGACGACCAGTACCCCCGTCCAGGCGTCGATCGCTTCGTACAGCCGCCGGCGGGCGTACAGATCCAGATTGTTCGTCGGCTCGTCCAGCAGCAGTACCCCGGGACGGGCCAGCAGGAGCGCGGCGAGGCGCAGCAGCACGCACTCGCCGCCCGACAGCTCGCCGATGGTGCGGTCGAGCCCGATGTGACCGAGGCCGAGCTGATCGAGGGTGGCGCGGGCGCGCTCCTCCACGTCCCAGTCGTCACCCACGGCCGCGAACCACTCCTCCCGGACGTCGCCCGCCTCGATGGCGTGCAGTGCGGCCCGGGTGTCCGCGACACCGAGGGCGGCATCGACCCGCAGTGCCGTGTCGAGGACCAGGTTCTGCGGCAGGTAGCCGATCTCGCCCAGCGTTCGGATACGGCCGTCGGTGGGGGCGAGTTCACCGGCGATCAGCCGCAACAGCGTCGATTTTCCACAGCCGTTGAGACCGATCAAACCGGTCCTACCGGGGCCCACGGCCAGCTGGAAGTCGTCGAAGACCGCACTGCCGTCCGGCCAGGCGAAGGAGAGCGACGAACAGGTGATGTGAGTCATGGGGGCAGACATACGGATCTCCCGGTTGCGAGGAAGGGCAGGAGGCAACGGGTGAGACACCGGTCCAGGGCGTTCCACGGGCATGGCGCACGGCCGAGGAGGAGCCCCGGTTGCGGGGGACGGCTCGAAGAGCTGAGGTCACACCCGGGCGCGCGGACATGACAGACATGCACGGGCATGAACTGTCCGGACACGGCGCGCAACGCGGTGTCTCAGGGCCTCAGACGAGCAACGTCCTTCTCCGATCCGACGACAACAAGGACGTCACGAACGGTACGAGCGGACCTCGCGGCACAGCAAGCGATTTACGCCGATCCCGGCCGCGCCGACGGGCGCGGCAGAACCCGGGCCGGTGGAGCCGCCGCGGGGGTCCGGGTCAGCAGGATCCGCCGAGCAGGTCCGCCAGACTGCGGTCGAGATCCAGGTACCGGTGCTCATCGCCCGGCGGGACCAGCGTCTGCGCCCGCCGGAGGAAGCGTCGCAGTTCCCCCGTGCGGACGTGCACCATCGCGATGCCCTCGGCGGCATGGAATTCCAGCACCGTACGGTCGTAACCGAACGGCCTGATCCGTACGTCCCCGACGCCGGCCGGCGCGTCCATGCCCGCCGACAGCAGATCGCGGGAGAACTCCCAGGCCACCTCGGTGCCTTCCAGCGTGGCCGGTGCAGGGAACGCCATGCGTACGGCGAACGGGTCACTGCGGTCGTACTGCAGGATGGCGGGAAGGGTCTCCATGCGGGGCGCGGACGCGACCATGCGGGCCTGCACGGACTGCTCGATGACGATGGACACGACCTGCTCCCCCTCGGGCCGGATGAACGGTAACCGGCACCGACAGAGACGACAGAAGTCTCCGAACCGTGCACTGGCGACAGCGTGAGCTGCGTCACCGTGCGATGCCGTCGCGATCGGATCCCCCTTCGAGGGGGCGCACCCTGGACGGCGCACTGACGGTCGGTTAGCTTCCTGCGCCATGAGGCTCAAGGGGAAGACGAGACGACTGATGTCCTGGGGAGTGTGCGGGGCGGCGCTGATCGCCGCGCTGGCCACGCCGGCCGCGCAGGCAGCACCGGGGGAGGGGCACGGGCCCGGCCACCGGCCCGCCTGGACGCTCACGGAGACGGGGACGGACGCCCGCTTCCGCGGCCTCGCCGCCGTCAGCAGCCGCACCGCCTGGGCAGCGGGCTCGAAGGGCACAGTCCTGCGCACCACCGACGGAGGCCGCCACTGGCGCGACGTGGCGCCGCCCGGTGCGGCGGAGGCGGCCCTGGAGTTCCGCGACATCGAGGCCTTCGACGCACGGCGCGCGGTGGTACTGGCCATCGGGGAGGGCGAAGCCTCCAGGGTGTTCCGTACGGCCGACGGCGGGACCACCTGGACCGAGTCCTTCCGCAACACCGACGCCCGTGCCTTCTACGACTGCCTCACCTTCTTCGACAGCCGGCACGGCCTCGCCATGAGCGATCCGGTGGACGGAAAATTCCGCATCCTGTCCACCGCGGACGGTGGCCGAAGCTGGAAGCTGCTGCCCACGGCAGGGATGCCGGACGCCCAGACAGGCGAGGCGGGGTTCGCCGCCGGCGGCCAGTGCCTGGTCAGCTCGGGGCCGAGGGACGTCTGGCTGGCGACGGGCGGCGCGGCCACCGCCCGGGTGCTGCACTCCGCCGACCGCGGGCTGACCTGGACGGCCACCGAATCGACGATCCCGGCCGGAGACCCGGCCCGAGGCGTCTTCGGCCTGGCGTTCCGTGACCGTACGCACGGCATCGCGGTCGGCGGTGACTACCGGGCGGACCAGGCCTCGCCGAACGCCGCTGCCGTCACGGGCAACGGAGGCCGCAGCTGGCAGCAGTCCACCACCCCGCCGCCCGCCTACCGCTCCGGTGTCGCCTGGGTTCCGCACAACCGCTCGACGGCACTGGCCGTCGGCCCGACCGGGACGGACCTGACGACGGACGGCGGGCGCACCTGGCGCACGGTCGACACCGGTTCGTACGACACAGTGGACTGCACACCGGACGGCGGCTGCTGGGCGGCCGGCGAGAAGGGGCGGATCGCCCGGCGGGCATAGGCCCGGTCGTCAGGGCAGCTGCTGCCGGTACGGGGCGAGTTCGTCCGACGTCTTCGTCGCGATGAACTCCGTGATCCGGTACGCGCACACGCCCTCGGCCGCGAAGGGGTCGGCCGCCGCGATCTTCTCGATCTGCGCGCGGTCGTCCCCCACGGCGAGGATCACACCGCCGTCGCGCGGGTTCTTGCGGCCGGACGCGATGAAGACCCCGGCCGCGTACTGCGTGTCCAGCCAGGCGGCATGCGCCTCCATCAGCCCGTCGACACGCTCGACGGGGGCGGTGTAGGTCAACTCGAGTACGAACATGAATGTCACCTTATCGACGTCCCATCGGAGCCTGCCCGGACGGGACTTCTATGCTGGTCGGCACCATGACGACCTTCCGCACACCCGCCGACGCTGCCGAGGCGCGCGCCATCCAGGACACCCTCCGCGCCCGCGTGGTGCTCGACGAGCCGGGGCCGCCGCCAGGGACGGGACGGGCGACCGGTGTCGACGTCGCCTACGACGACGAGCACGATGTCGTGGTCGCGGCGGCGGTCGTGCTGGACGCGGTGACTCTGGACGTCGTCGCGGAGACCACCGCCGTCGGACGGGTCACCTTCCCGTACATCCCGGGACTCCTCGCCTTCCGCGAGATCCCGACCGTGCTGGCCGCACTGGAGGCCCTGCCAATCGACCCCGGTCTCGTCGTCTGCGACGGATACGGCAGGGCGCACCCGCGCCGCTTCGGGCTCGCCAGTCACCTGGGCGTTCTCACCGGACTCCCCGTCATCGGTGTGGCCAAGAACCCGTTCACCTTCACGTACGAACCGCCGGGCCCCCGGCGCGGCGACTTCTCGCCGCTCCTGGACGGGGACGAGGAGGTGGGCCGGGCGCTGCGCACCCAGGACGGCACCAAACCGGTGTACGTCTCGGTCGGGCACCGGACCGGCCTGGACAACGCCTGCGCGCACACGCTCCTGCTGGCCAGGGATTTCCGCCAGCCGGAGACCACCCGCAGGGCCGACGCGCTGTGCAGGCAGGCGCTCCGGGAAGCGACCGCCTGAGTGCGCGCGGCCACCTGTACATGAGTATGTGTACGGATACCGCCTGCCGATCATGACCGGCACTCTTGTACACATGAACGACCATCGAACGTCCGCACGTACCGGAACCGTCTATGTCGCCCAACGGCGCCTCGCCGTGGGAATGACCCTGGGTGTCCTCGCGGGCGTCGTGTGGACCGTCGCGATGATCTGCACGCTAGCGTCCTGGATGCTCTGACCGGCGGTTCCGTCCGCCTGCCGACTCCTCCCGCGGCGGTTCGAGCGGCACGGTCCGCTCAGCGGACCGCCGCGACCCGGAAGCGCAGCCCGGCCCCGCGCAGCCGCTCGAGCAGCGCGTCACCCATCGCGACAGCGGTGGTGACCTGCCCCGATGTCGGCGGAAGCTCGTCCAGGGCGAGGCAGAGCGCCGACTGGGCGAGCATCTTCGCCGTCTCGTCGTAGCCGGGGTCACCGCCGGACACCTCCGTGAAGACCCGGCGGCCGCCGCCCTCCCCGACGAAACGCACCGTGAACCAGCTCCGCCTGCGGCGCTCGGCGTCCGGGCCCGCCCCCGGCTCGTACCGGCCCATCAGCCAGTTCCGTGCGGCCGGCAGCTGAGCCGCGCCGAGGAGGGCGCCGATCGCGGCCGTGCCCCCGAGCGCCACCGGCAGGCGCTTCACCGAAGCGAAGTGGCGGTAGCGGAAGTCCGGCCCGTATCGCGCCAGCCGCCGCGCCGAGCGCTCGACGACCTGTGGGTCCAGCGTCGGCAGAGGCAGTGCCCAGGTGCCGGTCTCCGCACTGAAGTGCGGGGTGCCGAGCGATGCACGGGCACGGCGGCCGACCAGGCGTGGTTCGTGCAGCCGGCGCTCCTGGGCGGCGCGCAGCATCTGCGGGCCGCGGCCCATCGCGGTGAGCGCGGATGCGAACGTACCGCCGGAGAAGACGGCATTGCTGCGCACGAAACCGTCGATCGTCAGCGGCACGTCCTGCGGCAGCTGCTGGACGGTGAAGTACACCCCGAGGTCGTGAGGCAGGGAGTCGAAGCCGCAGGCGTGCACGAGCCGGGCCCCGGTCTCGCGGGCCCGCGCGTCATGCTCCAGATACATCCGGTCGACGAACTCCGCTTCGCCGGTCAGGTCCGTGTAGTCCGTCCCGGCCTCCGCGCAGGCGGCGACCAGTTTCTCGCCGTACCAGACGTACGGACCCACGGTCGAGGCCACCACGTGCGCCGATTCGGCGAGTTCGCGCAGCGCGTCGGGGTCGTCGGCGTCGGCGTGCACCAGCGGAAGGTCCGCACAGCGCGGGTCGATCGCGGTCAGGCGGTCACGCAGCTCGGCCAGCTTGGCCGGGCTGCGGCCGGCCAGTGCCCAGCGGCAGCTGTCGGGTGCGTGGGCGGCGAGATATTCGGCGGTGAGGGCACCCACGAAGCCGGTGGCACCGAAAAGGACTATGTCATAGGGGCGTTGTGCCCCGTTCTGCCTGTTCACGAGTGCCTCCGCAGGGGCCGGCGCCGATGTAGCAGGCAGAGGTTAGCCGAGGGGGTCGTGGCGGTGTACAGCCGGGCGGCGATCGTGAGGGAGGATCCAGGGGAAAGAACTAAGCGCTTGCTCGGCTCAAGGGGTTGTGCGGAGCGCGGCGCGTTCTTAGCATCATCGCTGTTACATCAGTTGTGTCACACCGCTGGGGGCTTGATGGCAAGGACAGAGCACGGCCCACTGGCGGGCGTCCGCGTGGTGGAGCTGGCGGGCATCGGCCCCGGACCGTTCGCCGCGATGCTCCTGGCCGACCTCGGCGCCGATGTCGTCAGGGTCGACCGGCCCGCCGGCCCGGGGCTCGGCATCGATCCCGTGCACGACCTCACCAATCGCAACAAGCGCTCCGTGCTCGTCGACCTCAAGGCCGAGGACGGCCCGGACCGCGTCCTGGACCTGGTCGAACGCGCCGACATCCTGATCGAGGGCTATCGGCCGGGCGTCGCCGAACGCCTCGGCGTCGGCCCCGACGCCTGTCTCGCCCGCAATCCCGGGCTCGTGTACGGGCGGATGACCGGCTGGGGCCAGGACGGACCGCTCGCCGAGCGGGCCGGACACGACATCGCGTACATCGCCCTCACCGGCACGCTCTCCTTGATCGGCAAGCCCGGCGAGCCGCCCACCGTCCCCGCCAATCTGGTCGGCGACTACGCGGGCGGCTCGCTCTACCTCGTCGTCGGCATCCTTGCCGCCCTCCAGCACGCCCGCACCCCCGGCGGCACGGGCCAGGTCGTGGACGCGGCGATCGTCGACGGCGCCGCCCACCTCGCCACGATGATCCACGGGATGCTGGCGGCCGGCGGCTGGCAGGACCGGCGCGGCTCCAACCTGCTGGACGGCGGCTGTCCGTTCTACGGTTCGTACGAGACCGCCGACGGCCAGTACATGGCGGTCGGCCCGTTGGAGCAGCAGTTCTACGACCAGTTCATCGAGCTCCTCGGCATCGAGGACCAGGCCCCGGACCGCAAGGACGTCACCCGCTGGGAGGAGCTGCGCACGGTCGTCGCCGACCGGTTCAGGACCCGGACGCGCGCTGAGTGGACCGAGGTCTTCGAAGCCACGGACGCCTGTGTGGCCCCCGTCCTCTCGCTCCGCGAGGCCCCGCACCACCCGCACCTCGCCGCCCGCTCCACGTTCGTCGAACACGGCGGCCTCACCCAGCCCGCCCCCGCACCCCGCTTCTCCGCCACCCCCGCCTCCGTACGCAGCGGACCCGCGCGGCCCGGCGCGGACACCGAGGACGTCGCCCGCGACTGGGACGTACCGAGCATGCACCGGCCCCGGAAGGACACCACCGACTGATGGAACTCTCCCTGCCGCTGAACTACGCGGGCGACCCGCGCGATGCCTGCGACCAGGTCGCCGCCCTGGAGTCCGCCGGACTCGACGCCGTCTGGGTCGCGGAGGCCTACGGCTTCGACTCGCCCACCCTCATGGGCTACCTGGCCGCCCGCACCGAACGCATGAAGATCGGTGCGGCGATCCTCAACGTCTACTCCCGGACCCCCGCCCTCATCGCCCAGACCGGCGCCGGGCTCGACGCGATCTCCGGTGGCCGGGCGCTGCTCGGGCTCGGCGCGTCCGGGCCGCAGGTCGTCGAGGGCTGGCACGGCAAGGCGTACGACAAGCCGCTCGGCCGGACCCGCGAAACCGTCGAACTGTGCCGCCGGATCTGGCGCCGCGAGGTCATCGACCACCACGGCATCACGGACATGCCGCTGCCCAAGGAGAAGGGCGGCCGGCTCGGCAAGCCCTTGAAGATCCTCACCCGTCCGGTGCGCGAGGAGATCCCGCTCTACATCGCCTCGCTCGGCCCCGCCAACGTCCGGCTGACCGCCGAGATCGCCGACGGCTGGCTGCCCACCCTCTACCTCCCCGAGAAGGCCCAGCAGGTGTGGGGCACGGCCCTCGCCGAAGGGGCCGCCGAGCGCGACCCGGCGCGTGGCCCGCTGCAGACCGTCGCCGGCGGACTCCTTGCCATCGGCGACGACGCGGCGGCGCTCAGGGACCTCGCCCGTCCGCAGATCGCGCTGTACGTCGGCGGAATGGGCGCCAAGGGCAAGAACTTCTACAACGACCTCGCCGTCGCCTACGGGTACGAGAGGGAAGCCGCGCTCATCCAGGAGCTCTACCTCTCCGGGAAGAAGAAGGAGGCCGAGGCCGCCGTCCCGGACGAATTCTGCGAGCTCATGTCGCTGTGCGGGCCCGAGGGGTACGTGCGCGACCGTATCGAGGCGTTCCGGGAGTCCGGCGTCACCATGCTCAACGTCATCCCGGTCGGTCCCGATCCGGCCCGGCTGATCTCCACCGTCAAGAACTGGCTCTAGGGGGCCCGCAGTGCAGCGGAAGATCTTCACCGAGGAGCACGACGCGTTCCGTGAGACCGTCCGGACCTTCCTGACCAAGGAAGTCCTCCCGTACTACGAGCAGTGGGAGAAGGACGGCATCGTCTCGCGCGAGGCCTGGCTCGCGGCCGGCCGGCAGGGACTGCTCGGTTTCGCCGTGCCCGAGGAGTACGGGGGCGGCGGCACCACCGACTTCCGGTACAGCGCCGTCCTCGCCGAGGAGTTCACCCGGGCCGGCGCCCCCGGACTCGCACTAGGCCTGCACAACGACATCATCGGCCCCTACCTGACCGGGCTCGCCACCGAGGAACAGAAGCGGCGCTGGCTGCCGGGCTTCTGCAGCGGCGAGATCATCACCGCCATCGCGATGACCGAACCCGGCGCGGGCTCCGACCTCCAGGGCATCCGCACCACCGCCGAGGACAGGGGCGATCACTGGCTGCTCAACGGATCCAAGACGTTCATCTCCAACGGCATCCTCGCCGACCTGGTGGTCGTCGTGGCGAAGACCACCCCGGAGGGCGGTGCGAAGGGGCTCTCGCTGATCGTCGTCGAACGCGGCACGGAGGGCTTCGAGCGGGGCCGTAACCTCGACAAGATCGGCCAGAAGTCCCAGGACACGGCCGAGCTGTTCTTCAACGACGTCCGCGTCCCCAAGGAGAACCTGCTCGGTGAGCGCGACGGCGCGTTCATCCACCTGATGACCAACCTGGCTCAGGAGCGGATGGGCATAGCGGTCGCCGGGATCGCCGCCGCCGAGTACCTCCTGGAGATCACCACGCAGTACGTCAAGGAGCGCGAAGCCTTCGGGCGGCCGCTCTCCAAGCTCCAGCACATCCGCTTCGAGATCGCCGAGATGGCCACCGAGTGCGTCGTCACCCGGACCTTCATCGACCGGTGCATCGTCGACCACTCGAACGGCGAACTCGACGCCGTACACGCTTCGATGGCCAAGTGGTGGGCCACCGAACTGCAGAAGCGCGTCGCCGACCGCTGCCTCCAGCTCCACGGCGGCTACGGCTACATGGCGGAATACCGGGTCGCGAAGGCGTTCACGGACGGCCGCATCCAGACCATCTACGGCGGAACGACCGAGATCATGAAGGAGATCATCGGCCGCTCTCTGCTCGCCTGACCCCGACGATCGACCACCCTCGAAAGGCTGCTGTCTTGAGTACCGAAGCATTTGTCTACGACGCGATCCGCACCCCGCGCGGCCGCGGCAAGGCCAATGGCGCCCTGCACGGCACCAAGCCGATCGACCTCGTCGTCGGCCTCATCCACGAAATCCGCAACCGCTTCCCCGGGCTGGACCCGGCCGCCATCGACGACATCGTCCTCGGCGTGGTCAGCCCCCTCGGCGACCAGGGCTCCGACATCGCCCGGGTCGCCGCCATCGCCGCCGGCCTCCCGGACTCGGTGGCGGGCGTCCAGGAGAACCGGTTCTGTGCCTCCGGTCTGGAAGCCGTCAACCTGGCTGCGGCGAAGGTCCGTTCGGGCTGGGAGGACCTGATCCTCGCGGGCGGTGTCGAGTCGATGTCCCGGGTGCCGATGGGCTCCGACGGCGGCGCCTGGGCGATGGACCCGATGACCAACTACGAGACCGGCTTCGCCCCGCAGGGCGTCGGCGCCGACCTCATCGCCACGATCGAGGGCTTCTCGCGCCGCGACGTCGACGAGTTCGCCGCGCTCTCCCAGGAGCGGGCCGCCGAGGCGTGGAAGGACGGCCGCTTCGCGCGCTCCGTCGTCCCGGTCAAGGACCGTAACGGCCTCGTCGTCCTCGACCACGACGAGCACATGCGCCCCGGCACCACCGCCGACTCGCTGGCCACCCTCAAGCCCTCGTTCGCCACCATCGGCGAGCTGGGCGGCTTCGACGCCGTGGCGCTGCAGAAGTACCACTGGGTGGAGAAGATCGACCACGTCCACCACGCGGGCAATTCGTCCGGCATCGTGGACGGCGCCGCACTCGTCGCCATCGGCAACAAGGAGACCGGCGAGCGGTACGGCCTCACGCCGCGCGCCCGGATCGTCTCCGCCGCGGTCTCCGGCTCCGAGCCGACCATCATGCTGACCGGCCCCGCCCCCGCCACCCGCAAGGCCCTCGCCAAGGCCGGACTCACCATCGACGACATCGACCTCGTCGAGATCAACGAGGCGTTCGCGGGTGTCGTCCTCCGCTTCGCCCGGGACATGGGGCTCTCCCTCGACAAGATCAACGTCAACGGCGGCGCCATCGCGCTCGGACACCCGCTCGGCGCCACCGGCGCGATGATCCTCGGCACGCTCATCGACGAACTGGAGCGCCAGGACAAGCGGTACGGCCTCGCCACCCTCTGCGTCGGCGGCGGCATGGGCATCGCCACCGTCATCGAGCGTCTCTGACCGTCCCCGGCCACCCCTTGCCTACGGAGAACACAGCAATGACCGAGAGCACGACCATCCGCTGGGAACAGGACGAGACCGGCGTCGTCACCCTCGTACTCGACGACCCCAACCAGTCCGCCAACACGATGAACCAGGCGTTCAAGGACTCCATCGCGGCCGTCGCCGACCGCGCCGAGGCCGAGAAGGACGCCATCCGCGGCATCATCTTCACCTCCGCCAAGAAGACCTTCTTCGCGGGCGGCGACCTCAAGGACATGATCAAGGTCGGTCCGGAGAACGCCCAGGACGCCTTCGACGTCGGCACCGCCATCAAGCACTCGCTGCGTCGCATCGAGACCCTCGGCATCCCCGTCGTCGCCGCCATCAACGGAGCGGCCCTCGGCGGCGGTTACGAGATCGCGCTCGCCTCCCACCACCGCATCGCGCTCGACGCGCCCGGCTCCCGCATCGGCCTGCCCGAGGTCACCCTCGGCCTGCTGCCCGCGGGCGGCGGTGTCACCCGCACCGTACGCCTCATGGGCGTCGCCGACGCGCTGCTGAAGGTCCTTCTCCAGGGCACCCAGTACCCCCCGCAGCGTGCGCTGGAGAACGGCCTCGTCCACGAGGTCGCGGCCACACCCGAGGAGATGCTCGACAAGGCCCGTGCCTTCATCGACGCGCACCCCGAGTCCCAGCAGCCCTGGGACGTCAAGGGCTACAAGATCCCCGGCGGCACCCCGTCCCACCCGAAGTTCGCCGCCAACCTTCCCGCCTTCCCGGCCAACCTGAAGAAGCAGCTCGCGGGCGCCCCCATGCCCGCTCCGCGCAACATTCTGGCCGCCGCCGTCGAGGGCTCCCAGGTCGACTTCGAGACCGCGCTGACCATCGAGGCCCGGTACTTCACCGAGCTCGTCACCGGCCAGATCTCGAAGAACATGATCCAGGCCTTCTTCTTCGACCTCCAGGCCGTCAACTCCGGCGCCAACCGCCCCAAGGGCATCGAGGAGCGCCAGGTCAGGAAGGTCGCAGTCCTCGGCGCCGGGATGATGGGCGCCGGCATCGCGTACTCCTGCGCACGCGCCGGCATCGAGGTCGTCCTCAAGGACGTCTCCACCGAGGCGGCCGCCAAGGGCAAGGCATACAGCGAGAAACTGCTCGCCAAGGCGCTCTCCCGGGGCCGTACGACCGAGGCGAAGCGCGACGAGCTGCTGGCCCGCATCACCCCGACCGGCGACCCGGCCGATCTGGCGGGCTGCGACGCCGTCATCGAGGCGGTCTTCGAGGACACCGCGCTCAAGCACAAGGTGTTCCAGGAGATCCAGGACATCATCGAGCCCGACGCACTGCTCTGTTCCAACACCTCGACCCTGCCGATCACGGTCCTCGCCAAGGGGGTCACGCGCCCCGCCGACTTCATCGGCCTGCACTTCTTCTCGCCCGTCGACAAGATGCCGCTGGTCGAGATCATCAAGGGCGAGCAGACCGGCGACGAGGCCCTGGCACGCGCCTTCGACCTGGTCCGCCGGATCCAGAAGACGCCGATCGTCGTCAACGACTCGCGCGGCTTCTTCACCTCGCGTGTCATCGGCCAGTTCATCAACGAGGGTGTCGCCATGGTCGGCGAGGGCGTCGAGCCCGCGTCGGTCGAGCAGGCCGCTGCGCAGTCCGGCTACCCGGCCAAGGTCCTCTCGCTGATGGACGAGCTGACGCTGACCCTGCCGCGCAAGATCCGCAACGAGACGAAGCGGGCGGTCGAGGAGGCGGGCGGCACCTGGTCCGGACACCCTGCGGACGCGGTCATCGACCGGATGGTCGACGAGTTCGGACGTACCGGACGCAGCGGCGGCGCGGGCTTCTACGAGTACGGCGAGGACGGCAAGCGGTCCGGACTGTGGCCAGGACTGCGCGAACACTTCGCCAAGCCGGACGCCGACGTCCCGTTCGAGGACATGAAGGAGCGGATGCTCTTCTCCGAGGCGCTGGACAGCGTGCGCTGCCTGGAGGAGAACGTCCTCATCTCGGTCGCCGACGCCAACATCGGATCCATCATGGGCATCGGCTTCCCGCCGTGGACCGGAGGCGTGCTCCAGTACATCAACGGTTATGAGGGCGGCCTGCCCGGCTTCGTGGCGCGCGCCAGGGAACTCGCCGAGAAGTACGGCGACCGGTTCCTGCCGCCCGCGCTGCTGGTGGAGAAGGCCGAGAAGGGCGAGATCTTCCACGACTGACCGGCGTCCTCGGCGAGCCAGGTACCGGCCGGAGGCTGCGGAATCCGCACCCTCCGGCCGGAAAATACCGGGTGGACGGCGGGACGCCCTGCTAGCGTCAGCGCCATGAAGCGCGCTGCGATGACGACGACGCCGGAGAGTGTCCCGGCGCGCTGACAGATGTCTCAGTCCGAAGCCCCGGGGCGAGTGCCCCGGGGCTTCGGCACGGGGTCCCCCACTGCTCCGGCGAAGCCGGGAGCGTGGGGGAGGTCACTCGCCCGTTGACCGCGAGGAGACCGCCATGCACGACCACCGCAAGCTCGGCCGCGAACTGGCCCTGTTCGACACCGACCCGCTGATCGGCGCGGGACTTCCGTACTGGCTGCCCGACGGCGCGACCGTGCGGCATACCCTGGAGGAGTACATCCGCACCGCCGAGCGGCGGGCCGGCTACCGGCACGTGTACTCGCCGGTGCTGGGCAAGCGGGAGCTCTACGAGATCTCCGGGCACTGGTCGCACTACAGCGACGACATGTTCCCGCCGATGGAGCTGGGATCGGAGCAGGTCGTCCTGCGGCCGAGTCTGTGTCCCCACCACGCGGTGATCTACCGCTCCCGCTCCCACAGCTACCGCGAGCTGCCGCTGCGCATGGCCGAACTGGGCGGCATGTACCGCTCCGAACTGTCCGGCGTGCTCGGCGGGCTGACCCGCGTCCGGGCCATCCAGCTGAACGACGCGCACATCTTCTGCACCCTGGACCAGGTCGCCGACGAGGCGCGGGCCGCCCTGGAGATGATCCGCGGTGCGTACGAGGCACTGGGCATCCGTCCGGCCCGCTACCGGCTCTCCCTCCCCGGCCCCGGCGGCAAGTACGTCGCCGCGCCCGAGAAGTGGCAGCGGTCCACCGCCCTGCTCACCGAGGTACTCGACCGCTCAGGTCTGCCGTACGACTCGGCGGAGGGTGAGGCGGCCTTCTACGGCCCGAAGATCGACGTCCAGGTCACCGACGGTGCGGGCCGGGAGTCCACCCTTTCCACCGTCCAGGTCGACTTCCATCAGCCCGAGCGGTTCGACCTGCACTACATCGGCGCGGACGGCGTGAAGCACCGGCCGGTCATGGTCCACTGCAGCATCATCGGCAGCGTGGAGCGGGCCGTCGCCCATCTCATCGAACAGCACGGCGGCGCCTTCCCCGCCTGGCTCGCCCCGACCCAGCTGGCGATCCTCCCGGTCTCCGAGGCGGAACTGCCGAACGCCGAGGCGCTGGCCGAGCGTTGCATCGACCGCGGGCTGCGGGCCGAGATCGCCGGGCCGGAACGCGGCACCCTGGGCGCCCGCGTCCGGGAGGACCGCCTGGTGCCGTACCAAGCCGTGATCGGAGCGAGGGAGGCCGCCGACGACCACGTCGCCGTACGGCTGCGCGACGGACGCCGCCTCGACCCGCAGCCGGCCGACGCCTTCCTCGACCGGATCGGCGTACTCATCGACGCCCACACCACCGCGCTGTGGGACGACGCGGTCTCGTGATGGACCACACGCCGGGGAGGCGCTGCGGCCGCCTGCGGCGGGGGCTCACTCCGCCGTGAACGCGGCCCGCAGCTCTTCCTTGAGCGACCGCTGGAACGCGGTCACCAGCGCCTGCAGCACCATCGGCTGCATGTGGGCCGACAGCGACTTCATCGCCGCCACATGCTCCGGGTCCGACTCCCGCTCCCGGTACGGGTTCCACACCTCGTCCCGGAACAGCCGCGTCAGTTCGTGCGCAGCGGAACGGGTGTGTTCCAGCAGCACCGTGCGCGCCGCGAGGATCGTCTCGTTGGTGATGGGTACGTCGAGCAGTTCGACCCCCAGCCGCAGCATCCCCGGATCGACCCGGAAGCTGCCGTCCGCCGCATCCGCGCGCTCCAGCACGCCCATCGCGGCCAGCCGGTCCACGTCCTCCTCGGTCAGCGCCCGCCCCGCGCGCCGCTCCAGCTCCGCCCGGGTCGTCTCCTCCGCCGAGTCGGGCGCCCAGGACGCCACCAGCGCCCGGTGGATGGCCAGGTCGTGGGCGCTCAGATCGGGCGGCAGCTGCTCCAGATAGCGTTCGATGGCGGCGAGTGTCATGCCCTGGTGCTGAAGCTCCTCGATCAGTGCCAGCCGGGACAGGTGGTCGTGCCCGTAGTGCCCGACCCGGCGCGGCCCGATCACCGGGGGCGGCAGCAGCCCCCGGGTGCTGTAGAAACGCACGGTGCGTACGGTCACTCCGGCGCGCGCCGCCAGCTCGTCGACAGTGAGCGTCGGCTCCTCGGTCCCGGTCGCCATGTCTGCTCCTCGCTGCTGACCGCTGGGCACTGCTGTTCCCGGTTACGCCTGTACCGACGGCACCGCCCGCATCCGTGTGCACCCCTCTGGTTCAACAGTATTGCTGTCTCACCATTGTTGTGAAAGTCTCCGGCGCGATCACGACCGAAGAGCGGTCCCCCCACCCGTCGGTACGGACCCGCACGGTCCGGCCGATGGCGCCAGGAGGTGGCGCCGACCACGATCCTGCGACTCCCGCCGGACCCGGGCAACTCGCTCTGACCGCCCTGCTGCACCTGGGAGCCGTCCCCGTCAGGGTGTACGGCACCGTTGCTCCCGAGCAGATCGCGCAACATCGCCCGGTACAGCTGCGTCCGATACGCGATCGTGGATGATCCATCGCCCACCGTAGGCTCCCTTGCCATGCGAACCGACAGCGCTCCGGAAGCCCGCGCCCTCCTGATCACCGGCACCGTCGGCGCCGGCAAGACGTCGGTGGCCGACGCCGCAGGAGACCTGCTCACCGGCGCCGGCGTGCCCAACGCCGTCATCGACATGGACTGGCTCTGCCGGAGCCGGCCCGCGCCCGCGGACGACCGCTTCAACTTCGCCCTGCTGCTGCGCAACCTGAGGTGCGTGGTCGGCAACTACCTCGATGCGGGCGTCACCCGGCTCGTTCTCGCGGGCGTCGTCGAGGACGCGGAGGACCGGGAGCAGTGCGAGAAGTCGGTGGGCGTCGGCCTGTCCGTGTGCCGGCTCCGGGTCGAGCTGCCGGTGGTCCGGCAGCGGCTGTCCCGGCGTCACGCGGACGAGCCCGAGGCGCTGCGGTGGCACCTGGACAGATCGGGGGAGCTGGACGGGATCCTCGACCGGGCCCGGGTGGAGGACTTCACGGTCGACGCCACCCACCACCGCGTCGACGAGGCCGCGGCCGCGGCGCTGGACGCGGCCGGCTGGCGGTGACAAGCGGCACCGCTCTCCCGCGCACGCAATGGCCGCCGAACCGGTCCCGCCGCCCCAGCTGCCCGCCGGCCCGCCCGCGATCGATCGCATACTGGGATACACATCAACCGGGCACCGGCCCGCACGCCCGTCGACTGCTGGGAGCCCCCGCATGAGCAGCGAAGCACCCCGGGGCACGAAGCGGGAGCCCGAGCCGCCGCCGCCCGGCGGAGTGCTCTGGAGCCTTGCCGGAGACGTCCGCGCCCTGCTGATGCTGCCCGCCGCGCTCACCCTCCAGGTCGCCCACCCGGCGGTCGGCGCGGGCGTCGACGATCACTCGGTGTTCCGCACGGACCCGTGGGGGCGCGGCGAGCGGTCCCTGCGCTCGCTCCAGCTCTGGGTGTACGGGGGTGAGGAAGCCGCCGAGGAGGGGCGCAGGCTCCGCAAGCTGCACCGCACCATTCAGGGCACCGACACCCGCGGCCGCCGCTACCATGCGCTGTCACCCGCGAACTATGCGTGGGTGCACGCCACGGGCTTCCCCATCTACCGGCACGGCACGCGGTATCTCGTCCGCCCGCTCACCGAGGCGCAGGAGCGGGCCCTGTACCGGGAGTGGCTCCAGGTCGGCCGGATCCTCGGCATCAACGACCGGGACATGCCGCAGTCGATCGAGGAGTTCTGGCCGTACTACCGCAAGGTGCTCGCCGACGAGATCGAGGCGACGGTCGTCGTCGAGGACCTGATCGCCACCGACCGGCCGGTACCGCCACCGGACCGGGGTCCGCGGCCGCTCAGGCTGCTGGTCAAGGCCCTGTGGCCGGTCCTGCTCCCGCCGCTGGCCCGGTTCCGCAGGTTCATCACCATCGGGCTGATGCCGCCGGACGCGCGCGAGGCGATCGGTCTGGAATGGACGGACACGCAGGAGCGGAAGCTGCGGCGGTTCTGCCGTGTCGTCCGGGCCGTGGTGCCCGTGCTTCCTGAGCGGCTGCGTTATCTGCCGTACGCGCGCCGGGCCCGAGCCGCCCACCGGATGCGGGGCACCCGTTGAGCTCACCCGGGCCCGTGGTGTTCAGCTGCCCGATGCGCGTTCGGTGACTGCGGGCGCGCCCGCCGGTCGGGCGCGCCCGCACGGGCTCCTGTGCGGGCGGGGGTGCCGGTGCCGACGGCGTCTTCCGGCCGGACGGGTCAGGCCGAGACCCGGCGGACCAGCTCGGTCGGTGTGATCACCGAATCGGACTCCTGCCCCTCGCCGTTCAGCCTCTGCATCAACAGCCGCACCATCAGCCGACCCATGCCTTCGACATCCTGACGGACGGTCGTCAAGGGAGGATCGGTCGCTTCGGCGACCTGCTCCATGTCGTCGAAGCCGACCAGCGCCACGTCATCCGGTACCCGGCGGCCGTGCTCGCCCAGTACCCGAAGGGCGCCGGACGCCATCAGGTCGTTGGACGCGAACACGGCGTCGAGGCCGGGGTGCCGCTCCAGCAGCTCGGCCATCGCCCGGGCGCCGCCCTCGACGGTGAAGTCGCCCTCCACGATCAGCGACGGATCGCTGTCGGGCAGCACGTCGCGGTAGCCGTCGATCCGGTCGAGCGCCGACGTCTGGTCGCGAGGCCCGGCGATGTGCCCGATCTGTTGCCGGCCGAGAGAGACCAGATGGCGTACGGCCTCGTGGGCGCCGCCGCGGTTGTCGCAGTCGACGTAGGGGACGGCGTGCTCCGACGTGTCACCCGGCGTGCCGGGGCGGCCGCCGTAGACCGTGGGCACCCGGAACCGGCGGATGACTGCGGGAAGTTCGTCGTCGGTGTGCAGTGAGAACGCCAGTACGCCGTCCACATGGCCACCGGCCAGATAGCGGGTGACCCGGTCGAAGTCCCCGCTGCCCTCCACCAGGAGGAGCACCAGCTGGGCGTCGTACACGTTCAGTTCACGGCTGATGCCACGGATCTGCCGGGAGAAGAACGGGTCGGAGAAGATCCGGAACTCCGGCTCGTCGATGATCACGGCCACCGCGCCGTTGCGCCGGGTGACCAGGGTCCGCGCGGCATGGTTCGGTATGTACCCGAGCTCCTCGACCGCCTTGCGGACCTGGTCCACCAACGGTTGCCGCACCCCCGCCCCGCCGTTCACGACCCGGGAGGCCGTCGCCCGCGAGACTCCGGCGCGGGCCGCCACGGCCTCCAGCGTGGGGCGGGCATCACTGGAGGAAGGGGTCGGACCGGGCAAGGGACGCTCCTCGTACGCGCGGGAACCGGCCGGAATCGGCCGAGGCTGGCGGAACAGCACGAACCCCACAAGCCTAAGGGCTGTCCCGTACTCCCTGGTGGGCGCCCGACGACAGCCACGGCACTTCGCCGCGTCGTCGGAACACCCGAACACATCCGGTCTGCGGACGTCCCTCCGTCTTGCGACGCACCGCATCCGACGCCGCGCGCCGATCGGGCCGGGATCACGGGACAGCCCTCAGGGCCTGGTGTACGCGAGGTGCCGCCCGACCGGTGCCACCGGCACACGACCGGGCGCCACCCCCGTACCGGAGAAGGCGGGCGGAGCGCGGACCGAACCCTTCGGGCAAGACGTGTCCATGCCCCCTGCTGTCACCCGGATCGCCATTCGGCCGTCATGGCAGCTGGAGCGCGCTCATGTCACGTGGACGCCTAATCGCCCCCTGTTGCGCAGGAGTTGACCGGGGTACCTTCCGCAGATGCCGATACGTGTGCGAAGCACCCGCTTGACATACAGATCGCTGGTGGTGGCGGCCTCGGCCGCCCTGATGACCGTCCTGCTCTCACCGGCAGGGGCGCAGGGTGCGAGCCCGCGGGAGAGCAGACCCGTCTACTCGTACGGGAACGCCGTCCGTGAGTCCGTCTGGGTGGACACCGGACTTGACGGCGACGGAAACGGAAAGAGCGACCGGGTCGCCGTCGACATCGTGCGGCCGCGCGAACCCGCGGCGCAGGGCCGGAAGATACCCGTGATCATGGATGCCAGCCCGTACTACTCCTGCTGCGGGCGCGGCAACGAGAGCCAGCTGAAGACGTACGACAGCCAGGGAAATCCGGTCCAGTTCCCGCTGCACTACGACAACTACTTCGTCCCGCGCGGCTATGCCTTCGTGGCCGTCGATCTGGCCGGTACCAATCGTTCCGACGGATGTGTCGACGTCGGAGGCCGCTCCGACATCCGGTCCGCCAAGGCGGTCATCGACTGGCTGAACGGCCGGGCCCGCGGCTACACCACCCGCACCGGCACCGAACGCACCGGAGCCGGCTGGTCCGACGGCCGCACCGGAATGATCGGCAAGAGTTACGACGGCACCATCGCCAACGGGGTGGCGGCGACCGGAGTCGACGGTCTGCGGACCATCGTTCCCATCGGATCCATCTCCTCCTGGTACGACTACTACTTCGCCCAGGGCGCCCCCCTCTACGACAGCGGTCCCGAATGGCTCTCCGACTATGTCGAGAGCCCCGAGGCACGGGGGCGCTGCGCCGCCGTCCAGCAGAAGCTCGTAGACGAGGCACCCCGCACCGGCGACCGGACGAAGCTCTGGGACGAGCGCGACTACGTGAAGGACGCCCGCAAGGTGAAGGCCAGTGTCTTCGCCGTCCACGGGATGCAGGACCTCAACGTCCGCACCAAGCACCTCGGCCAGTGGTGGGACGCCCTCGCCGACCAGGGTGTCGAGCGCAAGATCTGGCTCTCCCAGACCGGGCACGTCGACCCGTTCGACTACCGGCGTGCCGAGTGGGTCGACACCCTGCACCGCTGGTTCGACCACTACCTCCTCGGCTACGACAACGGCATCGACCGCGAGCCGATGGCCGACATCGAACGTCACCCCGACCAGTGGTCCACCGACAAGGTCTGGCCGCCCCGGACCACCGCGGTCACCACCGTGCGCCCCGGCACCGGCACCGCGGCCGGGGTCGGCACCCTCACGCGCTGGCCCGCCCGCCCCGGCGCCACCGAGACGTTCACCGACGACCCGAAGCAGAGCGAGACGGACTGGGCCGCCGACCTGGAGAGGACCACGGGCGCCAAGGCCGGCTTTCTCACCGCACCACTCGCCCACGACCTGCGGCTCGCCGGCTCATCGCAGGTGACGGTCACCGCGACACCGACGACCGCCACCGCCCATCTCTCCGCGGTCCTCGTCGACGTCGGCCCCGACACCATCCGGGACTACGCCGCAGCCGGCGAAGGCATCACCACCCTCACCGACCGCACCTGCTGGGGCGCGAGCACCGCCGGGGACAGCTCCTGCTTCAAGGCGACCGAGGCCAGGACCACCACCGTCGACCGGACGGTCTTCAGCCGCGGCTGGGCCGACCTCGGGACGTACGCCTCCGCGGGCAAGGGCCGCCCCCTCACCCCGGGCAAGCGCTACACGATCACCGTCGACCTCGCCGCGAGCGACCACGTCGTGCCGGCCGGACACCGCCTCGCCCTGATCGTCGCGGGCACCGACAAGGACCTCATCGACCCGCCGGACTCCACCCCCACGCTCACCCTCGACCTGGCCCGTACGTCCGCGAAGCTGCCGTTCGTCGGCGGCGCCGCAGCGTTCGTGCGCGCCACCGCGGGCCCCGCGCCCGCGACAGCCACCCCCCGCGTATCCCGTCCCGAGGGCGTGGCACCGCCGCGTCCCGCACACCGCATCCCGGGAGGCAGCCGCTCATGACACCCCGTATCCCGATCGTCCGTCAGCTCCGCGCCCGTCACCGCCCTCGTCGCCTCGGCATCCGCCGGCCGGGACCCCGGTACCTGTCCCTGACGGCCGCGGCCGCGGTTCTGGCCGTGCCCCTGGTCACGGTGCCGGCCGAGGCCGCGCACACCCCGCCCCGTACCGGTTTCGAGATCAGCGACGGGGCCCACTGGACCGGTCAGCCCGAGGAGCAGTCGTTCCTCGCCGCCGTGGACCGCGGCAGCGACCGCGTCTCCATCGACCGGATCGGCACGACGAAACAGGGCCGCCCGCTCCAGCTCGTCCGTATCGGCAACCACCACCCCACGTCGGACACGATGCTGCTGATCTGCAGCCAGCACGGCAACGAACCGTCCGGCCGCGAGGCCTGTCTGACCACCGTCCGGGATCTCGCGTACGCCAAGGACCCGGCGACCCGCGCCTTCCTCTCCCGGACCGACGTCCTCGTCGTCCCCACCGCCAACCCCGACGGGCGGGCGGCGAACACCCGCGGCAACTCCGACGGCGTCGACATCAACCGCGACCACATCGCCCTGCAGACCGCCGAGGGCCGTGCCATGGCCGCGGTGATCCGCGACCGGAAGCCCGACGTGATCTACGACTTGCACGAGTACGGCGCCACCCCGCCGTACTACGACAAGGACCTGTTCGTCCTCTGGCCCCGCAACCTCAACACCGACGACCGGGTGCACGGCGAATCGCAGACCCTGTCCGAGGGGTATGTGCGGCCCACCGTCAAGGAGGCCGGCTACAGCAGCGGTCTCTACGGGATCTGGACCGACCCGGTCACCGGCGACCCGATCAAGCAGACCGCGGGCGACGGGCAGGAGCGCATCCTCCGCAACACCGCGGGCATCAAGCATGCGGTGGGCCTGCTCATCGAGTCCCGGGTCGACGCGCTCACCGACGCAGAGAAGGCCGACCCGGCCCTCAACAGCAGGCGTCGCGTCGACTCGCAGCTGGCCGCACTCGACGGGCTGTTCAGCTTCACCGACGAGCGACGCGGGCGCATCGAGGCCGCCACGGCCGCGTCCCGCACGGCAGGGTTCAAGGACCGCGGTCCCGTCTACCTCGGCGGCGCCGACAACGAGGCGGCCGAGCCCGCCGAGATCCTGCAGGACCCGCCCTGCGGATACCGGCTGACCGCCGCCCAGCTCGCCGACGTCAAGGACGAACTCGCCCTGCACGGTGTGACGTTCCGGCACGACGGTGACGGAGCGTACGTACCGCTGCGCCAGTCGGCCCGGAACCTTGTCCCGCTCCTCCTGGACGAGCGGGCCACATATCACCTCACAAGCGGACAAGCCCTTACCGCTTGTTGATCCCGCGAAAGACACGACACGTGTGGTACTGCCTACGGTGAGCGAAATTTCGGCTTCCGTGAAAGGTGCCACTCGTGTCGCAGGACGAACAGGGAACGGGCGGCCGGGGGGATCTACCGGTAACGGCGGATCTGCCCGGCGACCCGACCCAGGACCGGCAGCCCACGACCGACCGGGTGGTCTTCGGGGTCACCGCCGTCCTCACTCTCGCCTTCGTGACCTGGGGAGCCGCCGCCACGGACTCGCTGGAGAACGTCTCCAGCAAGATGCTCAACGGGCTCATCCACAACGGTGGTTGGGCCTTCATGCTCGCCGCGTCCGGATTCGTGGTCTTCGCCCTCTGGCTCGCCATCAGTCGTTACGGAAAGATCTCCCTCGGTCAGGAGGGCGAGGAGCCCGAATTCCACACCGTGTCCTGGGTCGCCATGATGTTCAGCGCCGGCATGGGCATCGGACTCATGTTCTATGGCGTCAGTGAGCCGCTGGCCCACTTCACCAACCCGCCGCCCGGCACTCACCCCTTCGACGCCGCCGACGCTATGCAGACGGCGATGGCCACCACCCTCTTCCACTGGACGCTCCACCCCTGGGCGATCTACGCGGTCGTCGGGCTCGCCATCGCGTACAGCTCCTACCGGCGCCGCAGGCGGCAGACGATCAGCGCGGTATTCGAGCCGCTCATCGGTGCCCGGCACGCCCACGGCGCCGTCGGCCGGCTCATCGACATCCTCGCCATCTTCGCGACCCTCTTCGGCTCCGCCGCTTCGCTCGGCCTCGGCGCACTCCAGATCAGCAGCGGGTTCCACGAGCTCAACTGGCGGGAGAAGACCGGCACCGGACTGCTCGTCGTGATCATTGCGGTGCTGACCGTGGCGTTCGTCGTCTCGGCGATCTCCGGTGTCGAGAAGGGCATCCAGTGGCTGTCCAACACCAATATGGTGCTCGCCGTGATCCTCGCGGTCTTCGTCTTCGTCGCCGGCCCCACGATCATCGTGCTGGATCTGCTGCCCACCTCTATCGCCGCGTACTTCGGCAACCTCGCGCAGCTCGCCGGACGCACCGAGGCGACCGGCAAGGGCGAGGTGGCCGAATGGCTCGGCAGCTGGACCGTCTTCTACTGGGCGTGGTGGATCTCCTGGACACCCTTCGTCGGCATGTTCATCGCCCGCATCAGCCGCGGCCGGACGATCCGTCAGTTCGTCGGCGGCGTCATCCTGGTGCCCAGCACCGTCAGCCTCGTCTGGTTCGCGATCTTCGGCGGTACGGCGATCAAGCTCCAGGAAGCGGGCAGGCTCGGCGGCGCCACCACGCAGGAGGCCCAGCTGTTCGGCGTCCTGAAGCAGTTCCCGATCGCCACCGTGATGAGTCTGCTGGTGATGATTCTGGTCGGCATCTTCTTCGTCTCGGGCGCCGACGCGGCCTCGATCGTGATGGGCACGCTCTCGCAGAAGGGCATCCGTGAACCGGCCACGTGGGTCGTCATCTTCTGGGGCGTCGTCACCGGCGCGGTGGCGGCCGTGATGCTGCTGATCGGCAACGGGAAGGGCGACGCGCTCGCGGGGCTCCAGAACCTGACGATCCTGGTCGCCGCACCGTTCACGCTCGTCATGATCGGCATGTGCGTGGCGCTGATGCGGGACCTGCGCGAGGACCCGATGATCGTGCGCCGTGAGTTCGGCATCGAGGCGGTCGAATCGGCGGTGATCGAGGGCCATGCGAAGTACGCCGGCGACTTCGAGATCCGGATCGGCCCCGGCGGCAGCCAGATCACCACCGAGCACCACGACAAGTCCGACCCCTCGAACCCGCCGGGCGACTGAGGGCGACACGGGGCCGAAGTCCCCGGGCGCGGCGGCTCAGCCCACCAACTCGGCCGCTGTCTCCGCGCAGCCCCAGGCAACCGTCACCCCCGCGCCACCGTGCCCGTAGTTGTGGACCAACCGCCCGCCGCCCGGCAGCGTTTCGGCCTCGATCCGTACCCCCGCGTCCCGGGCCGGACGCAGCCCCACCAAGTGTCCGATGATCCGCGCCCGCGCGATCTCCGGCCGGATCCGGGCGCACCGGGCCACGATCTCCCTGGCCGTACCGGGATCGGGCACCGTGCTCCAGTCGTCCACCTGAGCCGTGCCGCCGAGGACCAGCCGCCCGGGCTGCGGGAAGAAGTATGTGGTCGCCTCCGACGCCGGGTCCGCCTCGGTGAACCACTCCTCGATCCCTGGGTTCTCCACCAGCACCAACTGGCCGCGCACCGGCCGAACTCCGGCATCCCGGACCAGTTCCCGGGCCCCGAGCCCGGCGCAGTCGACCACCGTCGTGGCCTCCGCCGCCGCTTCGTCGAACGCGGTGACCGCGCGCTGCTCGACCGCAACCCCCGCCGCCGCGAGCCGCCGCTCCAGCCAGCCCAGGTACACCGGCATGTCGATCAGCGGCAGCCGGGCCCGCAGCCCGTCCGCCACCTCCACCAGGTCCTTCAACTGCCCCGCCCACGGCCCGAGCACGGCGAGCCGCTCGCCCCCGTGCAGGCCGCTGACCAGTCGTACGCCGGTCTCCTCCGGGCGCCCGGCCAGCTCCTCGTACCTCCGCAGCGACGTCAGTGACCAGTCTCCGACCAGCTCCTCCGGCTCGATCCGGTACGGCCACCACAACGCCCCCGCCACGGCCGATGCGGTCGCCGCGGCCGGCTCCCGGGACCAGACCCGCACCCGGTGGCCGCGCTCGGCCAGCACCAGCGCCGTCGTCAGTCCGCTGACCCCGCCGCCCACCACGATCACGTCCGACACTTCTGTCCCGCCCGTCCCGTCGGCCCATACGCTGCTCATGGGCGGACGCTAACGGAATGCCCGATGCCGCGCTCACAACAGGTCCGAGCCGGGAATACTCGGGTCATGTCTGCCGAGTACGCGACCTTCGGCCTTGCGCCGGCGATGCGAGCCGGTGGAGTCCTCGGCCATGGCGACCACCAGGTGGTGCACCGGGACTTCATGGACTTCATCGTCGACGGCCGCCCGCTGCTGTTCCAGCTCACCGACCTCGACGCCGTGTCCCCGCTCGCCTCCGACGTACCGCCCGCGATATTCACCAGGCACGTACGGCGTCTGCTCCTCGAAGTGGAAGCCCCGCTCGCCGACGGGCGCTACGTGATCTACGGCTGCCCCGAGTGCGAGACCCTCGAATGCGGGGCGGTCACCGCTGTCATCGAACGCGACGGCGCCGACATCGTGTGGCGCGACTTCGCCTGGCAGACCTACGAGACGGTCGACCTGGAACGGAGCGGCTACCACGGCACAGGGCCGTTCCGCTTCCACGGCTTCCAGTACCGGCAGGAACTGGAACGACTGCTTCCAGCCAGGTCGGGGGACGGCGCCGAGGCCGGCCCGGACGTGCCCACCGGGCGCCGAGTCCTGCTGATCGGCGCCCGCGTCGCCGTACTCGCCGAGCTTGCCGCCGCACTGCGCGCCATCGGGATCGGCGCCGACATCACCGCCGACGTCGCCCAGGTGTCGCCCGACGAACTCCGCGGCTACCGTGCGGTGGCCTTCGGCCGCGCCATCGGCGAAGACGAACGCGCCGCCGTGCGGCAGGCCTTCACCCGGGCCGGAGCGGACGTCGCCCACGTCTACGGCCTCGCTCCGGTCATCCCCGTGCTGGTCGCCCAGATAGAACATGCCCTTGACCGCAGCGCACCCGCCCAGCGCCGTCTGGTCCGGCTGGCGGCGGCGGACGGCACGGCCGGAGTCCACGTCACCTCGTCCTGCCGGGTGAGACTGGTCGCGTACCGACTCGACCGGCTGTACCGGACCCACACCCAGGAGGTCTTCGACGGCGTACTGGAACCGGGCGAGCACCGAATTCCACTGGACGCACGGGCGGTGAAGGGACGATCCTTCATCGTGGCGCGCACCATGGGGAGCGTGCTGGTCGCACCGATGGTGCACCACTGAGCTGGAAGTCGATGGCCCCGGTGAGCCGCCAATCGCCGCACACGATGCCTCGTACGCACCACCACTCGTCCGGGAGGCCCGCCTCCGAGCCGCGATGAGCGGCGACCGGAGCGGGCCCGCGATCCGCACCCGTACCCGCACGGAACTCCGCCGTACCCGGCGTCCGCGCGCACACTCCTGCTGGGACCACCTCTACGCCGCCCCGCTCTGGCCGCTGCACGGCGCGAATCTCGGCACCCTGGCCCGCACCTGTGACGCCGTCGGCGCCTGCCTCACCGTGCCCCGCCACCCGTGGGTGCCCGAGGCGCTGGCCCGCGGCAACACCCTCCGCAAATCCCTCTGCACCCACTGGACCGGCGATCCCCTCGGCTGGCTGCAGAAACAGCGCGAGCGCGGTCTGCGGATCGTCGGTGTCGAACTGGCCGACGAGGCGATCCGCCTCGCCGACCTGCCCCCGGCCCGCGAACCGACCGTGATGGTCCTCGGCCACGAGCAGCAGGGCATCCCACCCGAGGCCCTGGATCTCCTCGACACCTGCGTCGAGATCCCGATGATCGGCACCGGCGCCAGCCTGAACGTCGCCGTGGCGGGATCCCTTGCCCTCTACCGACTGGCCGGCCTGCTCTGACACGCGTCGAGGGCGAGGCCGGGCGCCGATTAGGATCGGGACCCTGATGACTGCCACTCTCGTCGCCAAGGACCTCGCCGCCGGACACGGCGACCGCACGCTCTTCGCCGGGCTCGACCTCGTCGTCGCGCCCGGCGACGTGATCGGTCTCGTCGGAGTCAACGGAGCCGGAAAATCGTCGCTGCTCCGGTTGCTCGCCGGGCTCGACCGGCCGGAGGAGGGCGAACTGCGGCTCTCCCCGCCCACCGCCACCGTCGGCCACCTCCCGCAGGAGCCGGAGCGGCGCCCGGACGAGACCGTGCGGGAGTTCCTCGCCCGCCGGACCGGCGTCGCCGACGCGCAGGCGGCGATGGACGCCGCGACCCAGGCTCTGGTCGACGAGGCGCCGGGCGCCGATGACGCGTACTCCGACACCCTCGAACGCTGGCTGGCCCTCGGCGGCGCCGACCTGGACGAGCGTGCCGAGGAGATCGCCGCCGACCTCGGTCTGACCGTCGGCCTCGACCTGCCGATGACCGCACTCTCCGGCGGCCAGGCCGCCCGCGCCGGACTCGCCTCGCTGCTCCTGTCGCGGTACGACATCTTCCTGCTCGACGAGCCCACCAACGACCTCGACCTGGACGGCCTGGAGCGCCTGGAGCGGTACGTCTCCGGGCTGCGCGCGGGCACCGTCGTGATCAGCCACGACCGCGAGTTCCTGATGCGCACGGTCACCAAGGTCCTCGAACTCGACCTCGCGCAGCAGCAGATCAACCTGTACGGCGGCGGTTACGCGGCCTACCTGGAGGAGCGCGACCGCGCCCGCCGGCACGCCCGCGAGGAATTCGAGGAGTACGCCGACAAGCGCTCCGCCCTCGAGGGGCGGGCGCAGATGCAGCGCGGCTGGATGGACAAGGGCGTCAAGAACGCCCGCCGCAAGGCCACCGACTCCGACAAGATCGGCCGTAAGTTCCGCAGCGAGGCGAGCGAGAAGCAGGCCGCGAAGGCCCGGCAGACCCAACGCATGATCGAACGGCTCGAGGTCGTCGACGAACCGCGCAAGGAGTGGGAGCTGCGGATGGAGATCGCGACGGCCCCGCGTTCCGGCTCGGTCGTCGCGACCCTGCGCGACGCACAGGTCGTACGCGGCGATTTCGCGTTCGGCCCGGCGTCGCTGCAGATCGACTGGGCGGACCGGGTGGCGATCACCGGCGCCAACGGAGCCGGTAAGTCCACCCTCCTCGCGGCGCTGCTGGGCCGCCTCACGCTGGACTCGGGCCACGCGACGCTCGGCTCGGGCGTGGTGGTCGGCGAGGTGGACCAGGCACGGAAGCTGTTCCACGGCTCGGAGTCGCTGCTGGAGGCGTTCTGCGCGGCCGTCCCGGACACCGAACCCGCCGAAGTACGCACGCTGCTCGCCAAGTTCGGGCTGCGCGCGGACCATGTGATGCGCCCCGCGACGACACTCTCCCCGGGCGAACGCACCCGCGCGGCACTGGCCCTCCTCCAGGGCAGGGGCGTGAACCTCCTGGTCCTGGACGAGCCCACGAACCACCTCGACCTGCCTGCGATCGAGCAGCTGGAATCGGCGCTCGACTCGTACACCGGGACGTTGCTGCTGGTCACGCATGACCGGCGGATGCTGGAGGCTGTGCGGACGACGAGACGGGTCGAGGTGGCGGCGGGCAAGGTGACCGAGGCCTGACGGCCTTCCGGGGCCCTGCCCCGGCCCCGCTCCTCAGCTGCCGGAGACATCCGGAAGATGTCCTCGGACGCCGGACGCCGGACGCCGGACGCCGGACGCCGGACGCGCGGATGGCCGCCTGGGCCTTCCCGCCGGGCGGGACACCTTCGGTCATTCCGGCGTACGGGGACCGGAGCCCCGGTTCGGGGGGAGGGGGAGGGGAGGCCCGTTCGGCGGGCCGCCCCACCTGCGCCACCGTCAGCGCTTCTTCCCGCCCTGCTGCGGATCCGTCAGTCCCGCGCGCCGCAGCGCATCCGCCATCGCACTGTTCACCGGCGCCGGCGCCGGACGGGCGGAGCCACCGGCACTGCCACCGCGCCGCTCGCGGTCCTGACCGCCCTGGCCCTGGCCCTGCCGCTGACGCGGCGGCCGGCCACCCTGACCGCCCCGCTCGCCACGCTCCCGCTTCGCGCCGCCGCCCTGAGGCGTCGCCCCCGCCGATGCCTCGTCGTCCAACCGCAGCGTCAGCGAGATCCGCTTCCGCGGGATGTCGACGTCCATCACCTTCACCTTCACGATGTCGCCCGGCTTCACCACATCCCGGGGGTCCTTCACAAAGGTCTTCGACATCGCCGACACGTGCACCAGACCGTCCTGGTGGACGCCGACGTCCACGAACGCCCCGAACGCGGCGACATTCGTGACGACCCCTTCCAGCACCATCCCGGACACCAGATCGCCGATCTTCTCGACGCCTTCCTTGAAGGTGGCGGTCTTGAAGGCCGGCCGCGGGTCGCGCCCCGGCTTCTCCAGCTCCTTCAGGATGTCCGTGACCGTCGGCAGACCGAACTTCTCGTCCACGAAGTCGTCGGCCCGCAGCGACCGCAACACCCCCGTGTTACCGATCAGCGCAGCGACGTCACTGCCCGTCCTCTTCACCATCGCCCGTACCACCGGGTACGCCTCCGGGTGCACGCTCGACGCGTCCAGCGGGTCGTCGCCCCGGATCCGGAGGAAGCCCGCGCACTGCTCGTACGCCTTCGGGCCGAGCCGCGCCACATCCTTCAGCGACTTCCGGGACCGGAAGGGCCCGTTCGCGTCCCGGTGGGCGACGATGTTCTCCGCGAGGCCGGAGCCGATGCCCGAGACCCGCGAAAGCAGCGGCGCCGACGCGGTGTTGACGTCGACCCCGACGCCGTTCACACAGTCCTCGACCACCGCGTCCAGCGAACGCGACAGCTTCACCTCGGACAGATCGTGCTGGTACTGGCCGACACCGATCGACTTCGGGTCGATCTTCACCAGTTCGGCCAGCGGATCCTGCAGCCGTCGCGCGATGGACACCGCGCCGCGCAACGACACGTCCATGTCGGGGAGCTCCTGCGAGGCGAAGGCCGAGGCCGAGTAGACCGAGGCGCCCGCCTCGGACACCATCACCTTGGTGAGCTTCAGCTCCGGGTGCTTGTCGCACAGCTCACCGGCGAGCTTGTCCGTTTCGCGGGACGCGGTGCCGTTGCCGATCGCGATCAGGTCGACGGAGTGGTCCTTCGCCAGCCGCTCCAGCTTGGCCAGCGACTCGTCCCACTTGTTCGCCGGGACGTGCGGGTAGATGACGTCCGTCGCCACGACCTTGCCGGTCGCGTCGACGACGGCTACCTTCACCCCGGTACGGAAGCCGGGGTCGAGCCCCAGCGTGGCCCGTGTCCCGGCCGGCGCGGCGAGCAGCAGATCGCGCAGGTTCGACGCGAAGACCCGTACCGCCTCGTCCTCAGCCGCCGTACGCAGCCGCAGCCGCAGATCGATCCCGAGGTGGACGAGGATCCGGGTCCGCCACGCCCAGCGCACGGTGTCGCCCAGCCATTTGTCGCCGGGGCGGCCGCGATCGGCCACGCCGAAGCGGCGGGCGACCATGTTCTCGTACGTCGACGGGCCCGGCTGGTCCGACGGCTCCTCCGGCTCCAGGACCAGGTCGAGAACGTCCTCCTTCTCGCCCCGGAGCATCGCGAGCACCCGGTGCGAGGGCAGCGCGGTGAACGGTTCGGCGAAGTCGAAGTAGTCGGCGAACTTCGCGCCGGCCTCCTCCATGCCGTCCCGTACCTTCGCCGCCAGTCGCCCGCGCGACCACATGCGCTCGCGCAGCTCGCCGATCAGATCCGCGTCCTCCGAGAAACGCTCGGCCAGGATCGCGCGGGCGCCCTCCAGCGCCGCCGCCGCGTCCGCGACGCCCTTGTCGGCGTCGACGAAGGGAGCCGCAGCGGCGGACGGCTCGACCGACGGGTTGCCCAGCAGCCCGTCGGCAAGCGGTTCGAGTCCCGCCTCCCTGGCGATCTGCGCCTTCGTCCGCCGCTTCGGCTTGAAAGGCAGATAAATGTCCTCAAGACGGGCCTTGGTGTCGGCCGCCCGGATCTGCGCCTCCAGGGCCTCGTCCAGCTTGCCCTGCTCGCGGACGGAGTCGAGGATCGCGGTACGCCGGTCCTCCAGTTCCCGCAGATACCGCAACCGCTCCTCGAGCGTGCGCAGCTGCGCGTCGTCGAGCATCTCGGTCGCTTCCTTGCGGTAGCGCGCGATGAACGGCACGGTCGACCCGCCGTCGAGCAGCTCGACGGCCGCCTTCACCTGCCGCTCGCGTACGCCGAGCTCCTCGGCGATCCTGCCTTCGATGGACGTCGTCACGGTTTCTACCGACTCGCCTTCTCGTACTGGCTGTGCTTACCGGGGGCCAGGGCACGCCGTGGCTCCTTCGCCAGCATTGTGCCGCGTGGTCGGGCGCCGTGTCGCCCGGCCACCCCGTTTGTCGACCGGTCGGCGACTCAGCCCTTGCCGATCAGATCGGCCGGGAAGGCACCCGCCGAAGCTGCCGTGAACAGGAAGCCGCGCGCCAGCTCGGTCAGCCGCGCCACGCCCTCCGCGCCGAGATGCTCGTACGGTGCCGCGTCCATCCGGTCGGTGGCGTCCTCCAGCTCCGCGCGGAGAGCCACGCCGGCCTCCGTCAACTCGCCCTCGTCGTCGAGCAGTCCACGCCCGCGCAGCCGCTCGGTCGCGTCCTCCCAGTCGCTGCGGCGCCAGCCGCGGGTGGCGAGAATCCAGCGAGGCGACATGCCCTTGCCGGTTGCGGTGTGGCTGGCCAGGGCCTCGACCGGGTCGAGACCGGCGGCGAGGAGCGCGGCGAGATGGCCGTCGCCGCGGTGTTCGCGCAGCAGTGTCGCGGCGTGCCAGTACGCCAGGTGCGGCTGCTCGGGCACGGGCAGATCGGCGTGGGCCGCGTACAGCGGCCGGGCGTGTCGGGTGCACGCCTCGGCGGCGCGCAGCGCCAGCTCCGCCGCCTCGGCCAGCTCGGGGGAGTCGATGGTCTCCGGGCCGAGCAGCCGGCGCAGCGTCGTGTCGACGGCGCGCAGCCGGGCCTCCAGGACCGCCTCCGGCGAGGCGACGGACCACACCGCGGGCAGGTGCCGGGCGACGAGGTCGTGATTGAAGTTGTAGAACGTCGCGGTGACGGTGCCCGGTCCGACAGTGCCCAGTGCCGCCCCGCGTGCGGCGAAGTAGGCGGCGTTCGCGTCGTCTATGCCGAGCTCCCCGAGCTCCTTGCCGAGGTCGGGCGAGAAGTAGACCGTCGAGTGCAGCGGGTTGATGGCGTTGTGGCAGCGGCGTCCGGCGAGCGGCGGCAGAGTACTCATGCGCGCACGTTACCGACTGGTCGGTACGTGACGGAACCCCGGGGCCACGTCCGGTCCGCACCGGCTTCCCGATGGCAGGAAAGGTGGGTTCTTCGTCATTGCGGCCATCTACGCGGCCCCTAAGGATGGAGGACATGACGCAGCGATCCGTACTCGTCGTCCTCTTCGACGGTGTCCAGAGCCTGGATGTGACCGGGCCCATGGAGGTCTTCGCGGGGGCCGCCCGCTTCCCGGACGTCACGTACGAACTCCGTACCGCCTCACTCGACGGCGCGCCGGTCCGCACCAGCGTCGGACTCACTCTCGTACCGGACGGCAGCCTCGCCGACGCCGAAACGCCCCACACCCTCCTCGTCCCCGGTGGCCAGGGCACCCGTACTCCCGACCCGGCACTCGTCGACTGGCTGCGCGTACACGCCCCGCACGCCGAACGGCTGGTCTCGGTCTGCACCGGAGCCCTGCTGCTCGCGGAGGCGGGACTGCTGGACGGGCTCCGGGCGACCACGCACTGGGCTGTCGCGGAGCACCTCGCCCGCACCTATCCGGCCGTCGAGGTGGACCCGGACCCGATCTTCGTACGGGACGGGAGGCTGGCCACGTCCGCCGGTGTCACCGCGGGCATCGATCTCTCCCTCGCTCTCGTCGAGGAGGACTTCGGCAGGCAGATCGCGCTCACCGTCGCCCGACACCTCGTCGTCTTTCTGCGACGGCCGGGCAACCAGGCCCAGTTCAGCGCGCAGCTCACCTCGCAGATCGCCCGCCGCGAACCACTGCGAGAGGTCCAGCACTGGATCACCGCGCACCCCGGTGACGACCTCTCCGTCGAGGCTCTCGCCGCCCGCGCCCGCCTCTCGCCCCGCCACTTCGCCCGCGCCTTCCAGGCCGAGACGGGCCAGACGCCGGGCCGGTACGTCGACCGTGTCCGGCTCGAACACGCCCGGCGGCTTCTGGAAGACACCACCCACGGGGTCGCCCACATCGCGCACGCCTGCGGGTACGGCACTCCGGAGTCGATGCGCCGCGCCTTCATCAAGACCCTCGGCACCGCGCCCGCCGAGTACCGGCGGCGGTTCCGCCCCCAGCCCATGACCAGCAGCAGCTGAAAGGCATGCCATGCAGATCGCCATCGTCCTCTTCGACCGCTTCACGGCACTCGACGCCGTCGGCCCCTACGAAATCCTCTGCCGCACCCCCGGCGCCGAGACCGTCTTCGTCGCCGAGCGGACCGGCCCCGTGCGCAACGACAGCGGCAGCCTCGAGCTGGTCGCCGAGCGGACCCTCGCCGACGTGCCCGCCCCGGATCTGGTGATCGTCCCCGGCGGCCCCGGCCAGAGCGCCCAGATGGAGAACGAGACGCTGCTCGGCTGGCTGCGCGCCGCCGATGCCACGAGCACCTGGACGACATCCGTCTGCACCGGTTCGCTGCTGCTCGCCGCGGCCGGTCTGCTGGAGGGGCGGCGCGCCACCTCGCACTGGCTGGCCCTGGACGTCCTGAAGACGTACGGCGCCGAGCCGACCGGCGAGCGCGTCGTCATCGACGGCAAGTACGTCACGGCCGCCGGCGTATCGTCCGGCATCGACATGGGGCTCACCCTGCTCGGCCGGATCGCCGGCGACGAGCACGCCCAGGCCGTACAGCTGCTGACGGAGTACGACCCCCAGCCGCCGTACGACGCGGGGTCACCGGAGAAGGCGCCCGCCGCGCTCGTCGAGGAGTTCCGCGCCAAGAGCCGCTTCATCCTCCGCTGAGGGCTGTCCCGGCCGACGCTCAGGTCGTCCAGGTGAAGTGCGGCGCCCGCCGCTCCAGAAAGGCGGCGACACCCTCCGCGGTGTCGCCGCTGCGGCGCGCCTGCTCCGCCCAGTACGCGTCCCGGTCCTCACGTCCCGCGGCGAACTCCTTCGCCGCCGCCTGCGTCAGCTGCGAGCGCGAGGCCAGGATCCGCACGTACGACTCCACGCGCTTGTCCAGCTCACCGGCCGGCAACACCTCGTCCACCAGACCGGTCCGCAGCGCGCGCTCCGTCCCGATCAGCTCGCCGGAGAACAGCAGATGCTTCGCCGCTGCCGGGCCGATGAGCGCGACCAGCCGCCGGGTCGACGACGCGGCATAGACGATCCCCAGCTTGGCCGGAGTGATGCCGAAGGACGCGCCCTCCTCGGCGAACCGCAGATCGCAGGCGGCCGCCAGCTGGCTGCCGCCGCCCACGCAGAAGCCGCGCACCGCGGCGAGCGTCGGCCTGGGGAAGGCGGCCAGAGCCTCCTCGGCCGCCACGGCGAGAGCCTGCGGATCGTAGTCCGGATCGCCCACCCGGTCCCGGAGCGAGGAGATGTCCGCACCCGCACAGAAAGTGTCCCCGGAGCCGGTCAGTACCAGGGCGCGCACGGCGGGGTCGGCGGCCAGCCGCTCCAGCAGCGCGGGCAGCGCCTGCCACATCGCGGCCGTCATCGCGTTGCGCTTGGCCGGGTGGCTGATCACGACGGTGGCGACGCCGTCCGCGACGGCGTGCCTCAGCTGCGCTTCCTCACGTTCCATGGGCCGGATGCTATCCGTGCTGTTCGAACCTATGATCAAGAGGGGGTCGCGAAGCAGGCACGCACCGTGAGGAGCTGTCGGATGACCGATCCCGCAGTCCGGGGCAGGAAGCTGAGTCGCAGTTTCGGCCTGCTCGCCCTGCTCGGCACGCTTCTCGTCGTCGCGGGCCTGGTCGGCCTCGTCTACACCGGAGTCGCGACCATCGCCTCGATGATCCTCTTCGGCTGGCTGCTGCTGATCGGCGGCCTGGTCGGCCTGCTCCACGCGATCCAGTCCCGCGGTACCAACTACTTCTGGCTGGGTGTCGTGGTCGCCGCGCTGAACATCGCCGCCGGAGTGGTCGTCATCCACCATCCGCACGGCACGGCCGAGGCGCTCACCATGTTCGCGGCACTGCTCTTCCTCACCGGTGGGGTGTTCCGGCTGGTGGGGAGCGTCGTGGCGCGCGGGCCGCAGTTCGGCTGGACGCTGCTGCAGGGCGCCTTCGGTCTGCTGCTCGGCCTGCTCGTGCTCTTCGACTGGCCGCACAGCAGCCTCTATGTGCTCGGTCTGTTCTTCTCGCTCGCGCTGCTCTTCGACGGTCTCGGCCTGATCGCGATCGGGGTGGGCGGCCGCCGCATCGTCTCGTTGGTCTCGGATCAGCAGACGGTGACCGAGGAGCTACCGGACAAGCCGTAGAAGAAGATCAGAAACAGTCCGAGAAGTGACGCCGTCCTACTCGATCGATCAAATTCTGTCGATAAGGGTCGACTTTTGTTCAGTAGTACGGTCCGGACCAACCACTCCCCGCACTCTGTACTCGACGTGCAGTGACCAACGAGTCGAGAGCGGGTGCCGGAACTATGGAGAGCCGCGGGAGTGTCCCGGCCCGGCCCGTTTCGTACGAAGGGGTCTGGCGCTTCACCGCGCCTGCCGTAGACGTCTCCGTACCGCAGGCCCGGCACGCCGTACGCGATCTGTTGAACCGCCAGGGCGTGCCGATGGACGAGGACATCGCCCAGGGTCTGCTGCTCATCGTCTCCGAGCTGGTCACCAACGCGGTGAAGCACGCGGCGCTGCTCTCCCCGGAGCTTGCCGTGGAGGTGGCCGTCGGCGCCGAATGGGTCAGAGTGTCCGTGGAGGACAACCATCCGTACCGGCCGACGGCCCTGGAGACGGACTACGCGCAGACCGGTGGGCGCGGCCTGCTGCTGGTCCGGGAGATCACCCTGGAAGCGGGCGGCACCTGCGACGTCGAGCACACCGCCGCCGGCGGCAAGATCATCTGGGCGGCGCTGCCACTGACCGTGAAGCTCTGACGGCCCGTCCCCGCCGGCCCGCGCCGTCGCCGATCCGTCGGTCCTTGCCGCCGGCCCCGATCCGCCGGTCCGCTGTCACCAGCCCGCGGACGGGCCGGTCAGCTCCCGGATCGCCGGGCGTGCCGCATCCAGTACCGTCATGAACCAGGCCGAGAAGGGCGCCTCGGCATGCCGCTTCGCCAGCTCGTCCGAGGCCACGAACGCCGTCTCGCCGATCTCTTCGGGGTCCGGCCGCAGTTGTGCCTGCGCCAGCCCGACGAAGAGGTGGTTGAACTCCTGCTCCACCAGTCCGGATGCCGGGTCGGGGTGGTTGTAGCGGACGGTCCCGGCCTCGGCGAGCAACGAGGGCGAGATCCCGAGCTCCTCGTACGTGCGTCGGGCGGCAGCGGCGAAGGGCGCCTCGCCCGGATACGGGTGACCGCAGCAGGTGTTCGACCAGACACCGGGGGAGTGGTACTTGCCGAGCGCACGGCGCTGCAGCAGCAGCCGGCCCTGCTCGTCGAAGAGGAACACGGAGAACGCGCGGTGCAGTTGACCGGGCGCCTGGTGGGCGGCGAGCTTCTCCGCGGTGCCGATGGTGGTGCCGTTCTCGTCGACCAGTTCGAGCATGATCGCTTCTGCTGTGCCGTTCGACGAGCTGTTCGCCGCGGTGGCTGGTGTGGTCGGCATACCCATCCTTCGCTATGGTCCCCGGCACCGTGCGCCGGTCCCCTCGAGTCTGCTCAAGTCTGCCGTACAAAAGCGGCTTGTCCGTACTTCGGGTCCTGGCATGTCCGGTCCCACCGCACTGTACGGATGCGGTGGGACCGGACCACGACTCAGACCCCGAATGCCGCCGGATACTGGATCATGCCCTGCGGCACCGGCGTGGAATCGTCGAGCGGTAGAGCCATCATCGCGTCGTCCGGTACGTCGAAGCCCGGACGGATCCCGTACCGGGAAGCCGGTGCGAAGCCGAACCTCGGGTAGTACCCGGGATGCCCGAGCACCAGCACGAGCCGTTCGCCCCGCAGCCGGGCCGCATCCAGCACGGCCCGTACCACCGCCTGACCGGCCCCCTCGCGCTGCCGGTCGGGGACGGTCGCCACAGGCGCCAGTGCCAGCGCCGGTGTGTCACCGACCCGGCACCGGGTCAGCAGCGCGTACGCGACGATGTCACCGTCCGGCCCGTCCTGTGCCACGTACGCCAGGCCGGGCAGCCAGGCCGACGGATCGGCCCGCAGCGCGTCGACCAGACCGGCCTCGTCCGGTGTCGGGAAGGCGGCCGCGTTGACCGCGTGCACCGCCTCGATGTCCGCCGCCGTCTCCGGCCGGGTGGTCCAGCGGGGGTCGGCGGGACGAAGGGCGTACGCGGCGTAGCCGTACTCGCCGCCGTGGTCGCGGCGCATGGCCAGTTCCGCACGGGTGGACGCGAGCGCCCACGCCATGCCGGGAACCGAAGGATCCGCGGCCTCGACATGCCGGGCGAGCGGGACGTAGTACTCGTCCCAGTCGCTTTCGGGCTGCACCCGCACTCCGAGGACGTGGTAGCCGGCCGCGGTGGCCGCCGCGGTCTGGGCGGCCACCGGGAGCATCGGGCCGTCCTGGTCCCAGAAGGCGCGCGCCTCGTCCGACGGCTCGTCAGTCGTCCAGACGCAGTGGCTGACGACCAGGGAGCCGCCCGGCGCGAGCAGCCGCTTCCAGTCCCGCAGCGCGGTGTCGAAGCCGATGATGTACGCGGACCCCTCGGCCCAGACGAGATCGAACGACCCGTCCGGGAGGTCCGGTGTGCCCGGGCCGGAGAGCTTGCCCATATCGGCCCGGACGGTACGGATCCGGTCGCCGAGTCCGCGTGCCTCGGCAGCCACGCGCAGCTCGTCGAGGAACGGCTGGTGGGTGTCGACGGCTGTCACTTCGGCACCCGCCTCGGCGGCGAGCAGCAGTGCGGCCCTGCCCGGGCCGCAGCCCAGATCGAGGACGCGCGGACGGTGCGGCAGCGGGCCGGTGAGGGCGAGCAGTTGCCGGGTGGTGGCGTCGGAGCCGGGGCTCTGCCGCGGCAGGTCGTGGTGCAGTGAGAAGAACGCCTCGTGACGAACGGCGTGATCGTCACGAACGGCGTGGTCGTTGTCGGTCAACGTGGGAAACCCTTGAGTGAGAGGGCTTCGGCCAACGTCGCGACTCGGCGGGAGTCGAGGTGCTAGCCGGAAACCCGGAGGCTGAAGAAGGACCGAATGCTGCGCCGGGCAGGCGCCGTCGTGACGGTCATCAACCTCAGCTCCTCTCTCAGACACGGGCGAGGCTCACATGCCTCTGCGGGGACCCTACACCCGTACCCCGAGGGGCCGTTCAGTGACAGAGCTTCGCTTCGTGCTCCGCATGACCGATGGGCTCGAGCTGGAATGTGCAGTGCTCGACATCGAAGTGGACACCGAGGCAGCCCTGCAGTTCGTGCAGCAGTTTCTCGTGCCCCACCGAGTCGAGCAGTTCCCGCTGCACCACGACGTGGGCGGAGAGCACCGGCATGCCCGAGGTGATGGTCCAGGCGTGCAGGTCGTGGACGTCCAGCACGCCGGGCAGGGCGGTGATGTGGGCCCGCACCTCTCCCATGTCGACCCCCTTCGGGGCCGACTCCAGCAGCACACTGAGCGTCTCCCGGAGCAGCTTCACCGTGCGGGGGACGATCATCAGGCCGATCAGCAGCGAGGCGACCGGGTCGGCGGCCTGCCAGCCGGTCGCCAGGATGATGCTCGCCGAGATGAGCACGGTGACCGAGCCGAGTGTGTCCGCCAGCACCTCCAGGTAGGCGCCGCGCACATTGAGGCTCTCCTTCTGCCCACGCATCAGCAGTGACAGGGAGATCATGTTGGCGACGAGACCGACCAGTGCGAAGACGATCGTCAGGCCACCCCGGGTCTCGGTCGGTGTGATGAAGCGCTCGACCGCCTCGAACAGCAGATAGCCGCCGACCCCGAGCAGCAGCAGACAGTTGGCCAGAGCGGCGAGGATCTCCGCCCGGGCGTAGCCGAAGGTGAGGTGGAGTCCGGCCGGCCTGTTGGCGAAGTGGATCGCCATCAGCGCCATGCCGAGCCCCAGCGCGTCGGTCGCCATGTGCGCGGCGTCGGCGATCAGAGCCAGCGAATCCGAGAGCAGACCGCCGACGATCTGCAGGACCATCACGGTGAGCGTGATGCAGAGCGCGACCCGCAGCCGTCCCTTGTACGCGGCGGCCGCGGTACCGGTCGGCGGCGGCCCGCCGTGTGAGTGTCCGTGATCGTGCCCAGCCCCCATGGGGACGCCTCCGGTCGTCTCGCGGACCCGGGCCCGTATCGGCCCGAGAAGGCCAGTGAACTACGGGTGGGGGGTATCGGGCAACACGGCACTGAACACCGTTGTCAACTGCTCTGACCTGCGGAAATGGTCGCAGGTCAGAGCGGCTGGGTGATTGCGTGCGGGTCATGCGCCGAGCGCCTGGGGGTGGCGCTGGCACCAGCCCTCCCAGGCCGACCGGACCATCTCCCGCACCCCGCGCCGGGCCGTCCAGCCCAGCTCCTCGGACATCCGCGCGGCGGAGGCGACCGCCCTGGCCGCGTCGCCGGGCCGGCACGGCTCGGTCTCCGGCTCGATGTGGCGGCCGGTGATCTCGCCCACCAGATCGGCGAGCTCACGCACCGAGACGCCCTCGCCGCGGCCGATGTTCACCGTCAGGTCCGCGGGGGCGCCCTGCTCGCTCAGCCTGCGGGCCACCGCGAGATGCGCGTCGGCGAGGTCGGCGACATGGATGTAGTCGCGGATGCAGGTCCCGTCCGGCGTCGGATAGTCGTCGCCGAAGATCCGTGGGGCCTCGCCGCGGGTCAGCCGGTCGAAGAACATCGGGATGACATTGAAGACGCCGATGTCCGAAAGTTCCGGTTCGGCCGCTCCCGCCACATTGAAGTAGCGCAGACAGCCGGTGGACAGGGAGTGCGCCTTCCCGGCCGCTCGGACCAGCCACTCCCCGGCGAGCTTCGTCTCGCCGTACGGGTTGATCGGGGAGCAGGGCGTCTCCTCGGTGATGAGTTCCGCGTCCGGTACGCCGTACACCGCGGCCGAGGAGGAGAAGACGAAGCGCTGCACACCGGCCGCGACGACGGCCTCGAGCAGAACCGCGAGCCCCGAGACGTTTTCCCGGTAGTAGTGCAGGGGCTTCTCGACGGACTCTCCGACCTGTTTCTTCGCTGCGAGATGCACCACACCGGTCACGGCGTGCTCGGCGAGCACCCGGTCGAGCAGTGCGCGGTCGGCGGCCGAGCCGCGGACCAGCGGTACACCGGCCGGGAGCCGGTCGGGAATGCCGGTGGAGAGGTCGTCCAGGACGACCACCCGCTCTCCGGCGCCCGTCATGGCACGCACCACATGTGCCCCGATATATCCCGCTCCACCTGTGATCAGCCACGTCATGTCTGTCAGCGTAGGTCCATGCCACCGTGGTCCATCGGCCCAGGCCGGGGCCGTGGCCACCGCGGTTTGTCGGGCGAGGCAGGGATCGACGATGATGATCGCGGGCGGCGCCGCATGATGGCGACCCACCCCGAACGGAACATAAACGGGCGGTGAACTCCCGCTTCCGTTCATCAGATAGCCTCTGCCGACGTGCCTTCGGCCCGCATCCGGGCCGCACTGTCGCGCGCCGACCCTGTCAGCACCAAGGAGTGAGTTCGTCTGTCGACCGCCATCCTCACCGGTGCGCCGGTACCCGGGTCGTCGCTCGAGGACGATCTGAGGTCGCTGGGCTTCGACGTACAGGCCGCCGCTGATGTCATCGAAGCCGCGGAGCTGCTCGCCGCGGCTCCCGCCGACGTCCGCGTCGCCCTGGTCGACCCCCGCTTCGTCGGGCATGTCCACGCCCTCCGGCTCGGGCTGACCGACCCCCGCTTCCCCGCCGTCACCGTGCCCGGTGCGCTCACCGCGCAGCCGGAAGCGCGTGCCGCGCTCGTCCAGGCCCTGCGCAGCACCACCGCGGCAGTCGGCGCGGGCGTCCCTGTGGGACGGGCCGGCGGCGCGGACACCGTGCCCGTCACCGACCGCACCGTGCCCGGACGCATCGCCGTCGCGCTGGAGGCCGAGGGCACCACCGTGCAGCGCCCCGAGCTCGGCTCGCTCGTCGCCGCCGTGCCCGCCGACCAGGCCGCCCGCGCCACCGCGCAGTCCGCCGTGGCCGCGGTCGACGACGAGGCGGTGCGGCTGCGCAGCGCCGTGAAGGCCCGCGACGGCTTCTTCACCACGTTCTTCATCAGCCCGTACTCGCGCTACATCGCGCGCTGGTGCGCGCGCCGCGGCCTCACCCCGAACCAGGTCACCACCGCCTCCCTGCTCACCGCATTGATTGCGGCGGGCTGCGCGGCCACCGGCAGCCGCGGCGGCTACATCGCCGCAGGGCTGCTGCTGCTCTTCTCGTTCGTCCTGGACTGCACCGACGGGCAGCTCGCCCGCTACTCGCTGCAGTACTCGACGATGGGTGCCTGGCTGGACGCCACGTTCGACCGGGCCAAGGAGTACGCGTACTACGCGGGACTCGCCCTCGGCGCCGCCCGAAACGGCGACGACGTATGGGCGCTCGCGCTCGGCGCGATGGTGCTGCAGACCTGCCGCCATGTCGTCGACTTCTCGTTCAACGAGGCCAACCACGACGCGGTCGCCAACTCCAGCCCGACGGCGGCGCTCTCCGACAAGCTCGACAGCGTCGGGTGGACGGTCTGGCTGCGCCGGATGATAGTGCTGCCGATCGGTGAGCGGTGGGCGATGATCGCCGTACTGACCGCGGTGACCACGCCGCGGATCGTCTTCTACGCCCTGCTGATCGGCTGCGCGGTCGCTGCCTGCTACACCACCGCCGGCCGCCTGCTGCGTTCGCTGACCCGCAAGGCGCAGCGCACCGACCGGGCCGCCCTGGCACTCGCCGACCTCGCCGACTCCGGGCCACTGGCCCAGTTGGTGGCGGCGCGGGGACCCCGTATCGGGAGCGGCTGGGCCGCGCCGTCGGCAGCCCTCGTCGGCGCGCTCGCCCTGGTCGCCGCCGCGCTGACGCAGCCGTTCGGCGGCCGGCAGATGATCGTCGCCGCGGTCTTCTACGCGGTCTGCTCGGGCGTCGCCGTGGCCCGCCCGCTCAAGGGCGCACTCGACTGGCTCGTACCGCCGATATTCAGGGCGGCGGAGTACTGCACGATCCTCGCTCTGGCCGCCCGCAGCGATGTCGATCAAGCCCTTCCAGCGGCTTTCGGGCTGGTTTCGGCCGTCGCCTACCATCACTACGACACGGTGTACCGCATTCGCGGGGGCACCGGCGCGCCGCCCCGGTGGCTGGTGCGGACGATCGGTGGGCACGAGGGCCGGACCTTGGTGGTGGCCGTACTCGCCGCCGTATTCACTCAGCATTCGGGCTTCACCGTGGCCCTCACCACTTTCGCAGTGGCCGTGGCACTGGTGGTGCTCGTCGAGTCCATCCGTTTCTGGGTCTCCTCCGGAGCACCTGCCGTTCACGACGAAGGAGAACCCGCATGATCGGCCTCGTACTCGCAGCCGGTGCCGGACGGCGTCTGCGTCCCTACACCGACACGCTTCCGAAGGCCCTCGTGCCGGTCGACGGTGAGAAGACCGTGCTCGACCTCACGCTGGCCAACTTCGCGGAGATCGGCCTCACCGAGGTCGCGATCGTCGTCGGCTACCGCAAGGAGGCCGTCTACGAGCGCAAGGCCGCGCTCGAGGCGAAGTACGGCCTGACGCTCACCCTCGTCGACAACGACAAGGCCGAGGAGTGGAACAACGCCTACTCGCTGTGGTGCGCCCGTGACGTGCTCGCGCGAGGTGTGATCCTCGCCAACGGCGACACCGTGCACCCGGTCTCCGTCGAGAAGACGCTCCTCGCCGCCCGCGGCAACGGCCAGAAGATCATCCTCGCCCTCGACACGGTGAAGAACCTCGCCGACGAGGAGATGAAGGTCATCACCGACGGTGACAAGGGCGTGCGGCGCATCACCAAGCTGATGGACCCGGCCACCGCGACCGGCGAGTACATCGGCGTCACCCTCATCGAGCCCGAGGCCGCCGCGGAGCTGGCCGACGCCCTGAAGGCGACGTTCGAGCGCGACCCCGACCTGTACTACGAGGACGGCTACCAGGAGCTCGTCGACCGGGGCTTCACCGTCGACGTGGCCTCCATCGGCGAAGTGACGTGGGTCGAGATCGACAACCACGACGACCTCGCCAAGGGTCGGGAGATCGCATGCCAGTACTGAGCCGGCTCATTCCGTCGCCGGTCGTCGTCGACATCCGGCGCCGCGCCCTGGACGATCTGGCGTCCCTCCTCGCCGACCAGCGGATCTCCGCCTCCGGCAAGCTCGCCGTCGCGATCAGCGGCGGCTCCGGCCTGGCCCTGCGCGAGCGGCTCGCCCCGGCGCTGCCCGGCGCCCACTGGTACCAGGTCGCCGACGGCACGATCGACTCGGCCGTCAAGCTCGCCGACGACATCAAGGGCGACCGGTACGACGCGGTGGTCGGGCTCGGCGGTGGCAAGATCATCGACGTGGCGAAGTACGCCGCGGCGCGCGTCGGCATGCCGATGGTGGCGGTCGCGACGAACCTCTCGCACGACGGTCTCTGCTCGCCGGTCGCGACCCTGGACAACGACAACGGACGCGGCTCGTACGGCGTCCCCACCCCGATCGCCGTCGTCATCGACCTGGACATCATCCGTGAGGCGCCCACCCGCTACGTGCGCTCCGGCATCGGCGACGCGGTCTCCAACATCTCGTGCGTGGCCGACTGGGAACTCGCCCACCAGGTCAACGGCGAGGAGATCGACGGACTCGCCGCGGCCATGGCCCGGCAGGCCGGCGAGGCCGTGCTGCGCCACCCGGGCGGGGTCGGCGACGACTCCTTCCTGAAGGTGCTGGCCGAGGGCCTGGTGCTGACCGGTATCTCCATGTCGGTCGCCGGGGACTCCCGGCCGGCCTCCGGTGCCTGCCACGAGATCAACCACGCCTTCGATCTGCTGTATCCCAAGCGCGCCGCCAGCCACGGCGAACAGGTCGGCCTCGGCGCCTGCTTCGCCATGCACCTGCGGGGCGCGCGGGAGGAGTCGCTGCTCATGGCGGCCGCGCTGCGTCGCCACGGGCTGCCGGTCCTGCCCGACGAGATCGGCTTCACCGCCGACGAGTTCGTCCAGGCCGTCGACTACGCCCCGCAGACGCGCCCGGGACGCTTCACGATCCTGGAACACCTCAACCTGTCCACCGACCAGATCAGGGACGCGTACGCCGACTATGCCAAGACCATCCGTAGCTGAACTCCGTCCGGTCGTTCACCCTCCGGGCGTCAAGGACCGGCGCAGCGGTGAGCACTGGGCGGGCCGGCTCTACATGCGTGAGCTCTCCCTGCGTGTGGACCGGTATCTGGTGAACACCAGGGTGACGCCCAACCAGCTGACCTACCTGATGACCGTCGCCGGCGTGCTCGCCGCTCCGTCCCTGCTCGTCCCGGGTATCCCCGGCGCGCTGCTCGGGGTTCTCATGGTCCAGCTCTACCTGCTGCTCGACTGCGTCGACGGCGAGCTGGCGCGCTGGAAGCAGCAGTTCTCCCTGGGCGGCGTCTACCTGGACCGTGTCGGCGCGTATCTCTGCGACGCGGCCGTGCTGGTCGGCTTCGGTCTGCGCGCCGCCGACCTGTGGGGCAGCGGACGGATCGACTGGCTCTGGGCCTTCCTGGGTACCCTGGCGGCCCTGGGCGCCATCCTGATCAAGGCGGAGACCGACCTCGTCGGGGTCGCACGTCACCAGGGCGGGCTGCCGCCGGTCAAGGAGGCCGCGTCCGAGCCGCGCTCGTCCGGCATGGCGCTCGCCCGCCGGGCCGCCGGTGCGCTCAAGTTCCACCGGCTGATCCTGTGCGTCGAGGCGTCACTGGTGATTCTGGTCGCCGCCGTCCTGGACTCGGTCCGGGACGATCTCTTCTTCAGCCGACTCGCGGTCGCGGTCCTGGCCGGTGTCGCCCTTCTGCAGACCCTTCTGCACCTCGTGTCGGTCCTGGCCTCGAGCAGGCTGAAGTGAGCACGCCGATGAAGCTCGGCGCGGTCATCATCACGATGGGAAACCGTCCTGACGAGCTGCGTGCCCTCCTCGATTCGGTCGCCAAGCAGGACGGCGACCGGATCGAGACGGTGGTCGTCGGCAACGGCGCCCCCGTCCCGGACGTCCCCCCGGGCGTCCGGACGGTCGAGCTCCCCGAGAACCTGGGCATCCCCGGCGGCCGCAACGTCGGTATCGAGGCCTTCGGCCCGTCCGGCGCCGACGTCGACGCCCTGCTCTTCCTCGACGACGACGGACTGCTGCCGCTGACCGACACCGCCGAGCTGTGCCGGCAGGCGTTCGAGGAGGACCCGAAGCTGGGGATAATCAGCTTCCGGATCGCCGACCCGGACACCGGTGTCACCCAGCGCCGTCACGTGCCGCGGCTGCGCGCCGCCGACCCGATGCGCTCGTCGCGGGTGACGACCTTCCTCGGCGGCGCCAATGCCGTCCGGACCCAGGTCCTCGCCGAGGTCGGCGGGCTGCCTGGCGATTTCTTCTACGCGCACGAGGAGACCGATCTCGCCTGGCGAGCGCTGGACGCCGGCTGGATGATCGACTATCGCGCCGACATGGTGCTCAACCATCCGACCACTGCCCCGTCGCGGCACGCGGTTTACCATCGCATGGTGGCCCGTAACCGGGTCTGGTTGGCCCGTCGTAATCTGCCGGCGCCGTTGGTGCCGGTCTACCTCGGCGTCTGGTTGCTGCTGACCCTGCTCCGCAAGCCCTCGGGCCCCGCCCTGAAGGCGTGGTTCGGCGGATTCCGGGAAGGCTGGGCGAAACCCTGCGGACCGCGCCGTCCGATGAAGTGGCGTACGGTATGGCGGCTGACCAGACTCGGCCGACCTCCCGTTATCTGAGAAGCTCTCCCCTGAGAGCATGAGGCGTATTTTTTTTACGGGACCTGTCCGCTTGAACCGCGCCCGCGACTGGCTGCGCATCTTGAATACGAGAGTTTCATCTGGTGAGTGACACAACCCATGATGGTGCGGTCGCGCTGAGCACCCCGCCATCCGCCGACGACGGCCTGAGCGCCGCCGAGCGGGCCGGAAAGTACGGCCTGACGGTGAGCGGAGCCCGGCCCGGGCTGTTCGAGTACGTGCAGCAGCTCTGGGGGCGCCGCCACTTCATCATGGCGTTCTCCCGGGCGAAGCTGACTGCCCAGTACAGCCAGGCCAAGCTCGGCCAGCTGTGGCAGGTGGCCACGCCGCTGCTCAATGCCCTGGTCTATTTCTTGATCTTCGGGCTGATTCTGGGCACCAGGAAGGGAATGCCCCAGGAGGTATTCATCCCCTTCCTCGTGACGGGCGTGTTTGTCTTCACCTTTACGCAGAGCTCGGTGATGGCGGGCGTACGGGCGATCTCCGGAAACCTCGGACTGGTCCGCGCGCTGCACTTCCCGCGCGCCTCGCTGCCCATCTCGTTCTCGCTGCAACAGCTCCAGCAGTTGTTGTACTCGATGATCGTGATGGCGGTCGTGGTGGTCGGCTTCGGAAGCTATCCGTCGCTCTCCTGGCTGCTGATCGTCCCCGCGCTGGTCCTGCAGTTCGTCTTCAACACCGGTCTCGCCCTGATCATGGCCAGGCTCGGCAGCAAGACCCCGGACCTGGCCCAGCTGATGCCGTTCGTCATGCGTACCTGGATGTACGCGTCCGGTGTCATGTTCTCCATCCCGGTGATGCTCCAGGACAAGCCGGAGTGGATCGGCAGGGTGCTGCAGTACAACCCGGCGGCCATCTACATGGACCTGATCCGCTTCGCGCTGATCGATGGGTATGGCTCCGAGAACCTGCCGCCGCACGTGTGGATCGTCGGGCTCGCGTGGGCGGCTTTCATCGGCGTCGCGGGCTTTTTGTACTTCTGGAAGGCAGAGGAACGGTACGGCCGTGGCTGAGGACAACACTTCGGGGCGTGTCCCCACCGTCATCGCCGACGATGTGCACATCGTGTACCGGGTCAACGCCGGCGGCGGAGGCAAGGGCAGTGCCACCGCGGCGCTGAGCCGGATACTGCGCCGCGGCAAGGGCGAGGCGCGCGGAGTCCGTAAGGTGCACGCCGTACGCGGCGTCTCCTTCACCGCCTACCGGGGCGAGGCCATCGGTCTCATCGGCTCCAACGGCTCCGGCAAGTCGACCCTGCTGCGGGCCATCGCCGGTCTGCTGCCGACCGAGCACGGCAAGGTGTACACGGACGGCCAGCCGTCGCTGCTCGGTGTGAACGCGGCGCTGATGAGCGACCTGACCGGCGAGCGGAACGTGGTGCTCGGCGGGCTCGCGATGGGCATGACGCGCGAGGAGATCCGCGAGCGCTACCAGGGGATCGTCGACTTCTCGGGCATCAACGAGAAGGGCGACTTCATCACCCTGCCGATGCGGACGTACTCCTCCGGCATGGCCGCCCGGCTGCGTTTCTCCATCGCCGCCGCCAAGAAGCACGACGTCCTCATGATCGACGAGGCGCTGGCCACCGGGGACCGCAAGTTCCAGATCCGCTCCGAGAAGCGCATCCGTGAGCTGCGCAAGGAAGCGGGCACGGTCTTCCTGGTCAGCCACAGCAACAAGTCCATCAGGGACACCTGCGACCGGGTGCTCTGGCTGGAGAAGGGCGAGCTGCTGATGGACGGTCCCACCGAGGAGGTCCTCAAGGCGTACGAGCGGGAGACCGGGAAGTAACACCCCCGCCCCAACCGCTCTCCGACACCGCAGCGGCCTCTGCCGGAGCACTCCGGCAGAGGCCGCTGCGTGTCCGGATCGTGGACGCCTTGGGGGCGTGCGCCGCGCCGACGCACGCCCGGGGAAGATCTCCTCCCGCCGGATGACGTCAATTTCCTTGCACGCGGGGAAGGTTGGCGGAGAACGCAGTGTTGTTGTAATGCGCGCTACACCCCGGCGTATGCCTGGGCGTTGTACAACGTAAGCTGTACCGGTGCTGATTCGTGGCAAGTGGGGCGATACCGCCTGGGTGTACCGCCCGTAGGTGGTCCTCCGCACTCGGGAGAGCGGGCGGCGTGTCCGGAATGGGATGTTTTGGGTCAGCAGTGTAGAACGGGAGATGTGACGGCAATGACGGAAAATCTCCAGCTCCGAGGTGTATATGCCGTCCCCGCGCCGGACGGTCAGTGGTGACCCGTACCCGGCAGGCGCGCCATGACGCCGCCGTGCCCGCCACGCTCGACAAGGCCGCGGACGAGAACTTCCCCGTGGCCCCTTTCTTCCTGCCACGCGCCTGGCGTAACGATCTGATGGCGGTGTACGGCTACGCCCGCCTGGTCGACGACATCGGTGACGGCGATCTCGCACCCGGCGGCGCCGACGCCCGCCACCTCGGACTGGATCCCGCGCAGACCGATGACCGGCTCGCGATGCTCGACGCGTTCGAGGCGGACCTGCACCGGGTCTTCGACACCGCGGGCGACGGTCCGCGCCACCCGCTGCTGCGCGCGCTGCGCCCCACCGTGCGGCGCTGCGCCCTCACGCCCGAGCCGTTCCTCGGGCTCATCGAGGCCAACCGGCAGGACCAGAAGGTCCGGCGCTACGGGACGTACGAGGAGCTGCTCGCCTACTGCGAACTCTCCGCCAACCCGGTCGGCCGTCTGGTCCTTCAGATCACCGGCACCGCGAGCCCCGAGCGGATCCGCCGCTCCGACGCCGTCTGTACCGCCCTGCAGATCGTCGAGCACCTCCAGGACGTCACCGAGGACCTCGGGCGCGACCGGATCTATCTGCCGGCCGACGACATGGCCAGGTTCCATGTCACCGAGGCCGACCTGGCAACCCCCTCCGGGGGCGCATCGGTGCGTGCACTGGTTGCATACGAAGCAGAACGCGCCCGGAACCTGCTGAATGAAGGCACCCCCTTGGTGGGTAGCGTCCACGGCAGGCTCAAGCTGCTTCTCGCCGGATTTGTGGGAGGGGGGCGTGCCGCCCTCACCGCGATCGCGGCCGCCGGGTTCGACGTACTGCCCGGACCGCCCAAGCCCACCAAGCCCAGCTTGCTGCGCGAGGTGGGAGTTGTCTTGCGAAGAGCGCGTAGAGAGGGGTGAGCCGGACCGTGGAGGGACAGACGACGTACATGTCGGCGCCGGTACAGGCCGCATACAGTTACTGCGAGGCCGTCACCGGACAGCAGGCGCGTAACTTCGCGTACGGAATCAGGCTGCTGCCGACCGAGAAGCGCCAGGCCATGTCGGCGTTGTACGCGTTCTCCCGCCGGGTCGACGACATCGGCGACGGCGAGCTGGAGCCGGAGACCAAGCGGCTCCGGCTGGAAAGCACCCGCACGCTGCTGGACCGGATCCGGGACGGCGCGATCGACGAGGACGACACCGACCCGGTGGCCGTCGCGCTCGCCGACGCCGCGAACCGCTTCCCGCTGCCGCTCGGCGGGCTCGACGAACTGATCGACGGCGTGCTCATGGACGTGCGCGGCACGACGTACGAGACGTGGGACGACCTCAAGGTCTACTGCCGGTGTGTCGCAGGGGCCATCGGCCGGCTCAGCCTGGGCGTTTTCGGTACGGAACCGGGTGCACCCGGAGCCGACCGCGCCGCGGAGTACGCCGACACGCTCGGCCTCGCCCTGCAGCTGACCAACATCCTGCGCGACGTCCGCGAGGACGCGGGCAACGGGCGTACGTATCTGCCCGCCGACGACCTCGCCAAGTTCGGCTGTTCCGCCGGCTTCCACCGGGCCACCCCGCCGCCCGGCTCCGACTTCGCGGGCCTGGTCCACTTCGAGGTGCGGCGCGCCCGCGCCCTCTTCGCCGAGGGCTACCGGCTGCTGCCGATGCTGGACCGCCGCAGCGGCGCCTGTGTGGCCGCCATGGCCGGTATCTACCGCCGCCTGCTCGACCGGATCGAGCGCGACCCCGAGGCGGTGCTGCGCGGCCGGGTTTCGCTGCCGGGCCACGAGAAGGCGTACGTCGCGGTGCGCGGCCTGTCGGGTCTGGACGCGCGGTACATCTCGCGCCGGACGGCCCGGGGGCGTGTCTGATGCGTAATGCAGATATCTCGCGCACCATGTGCATCACGGACACTCTGTCCAGACCTGGGGCAACCCTGCGACGGTCCGGCGCGTCCCTGACTGAAGCAGCGCGCCTGACCGAAAAGACGAGTCCGACCGGAGCGACCTGGCGAAAGGGGGACGCGTGACCGACGAGGCCCTGCGTTCCTCCCGCGCGGTCGTGATCGGCGGCGGACTGGCCGGCATCACCGCGGCCCTCCGTCTCGCCGACGCCGGGCTTGACGTGACCCTGCTCGAAGGACGGCCGAGGCTCGGCGGACTCGCCTTCTCCTTCAAACGCGGCGAACTGACGGTGGACAACGGTCAGCATGTCTACCTTCGCTGCTGCACCGCCTACCGCTGGTTCCTCGACCGGGTCGGCGGCGCACGTCTGGCACCCCTGCAAAACCGTTTGGACGTGCCCGTTCTCGATGTCGGACGTCCCTCGGGGCCCCGGCTCGGACGGCTGCGCCGCAACGCCCTGCCGGTGCCGTTCCACCTCGCCGCCGGGCTGGCGGGCTACCCGCATCTCTCGCTCGCCGAGCGGGCAGGTGTCGGGCGCGCCGCACTGGCACTCGGCCGGCTCGACCCGGACGACCCGGCGCTCGACGCCATCGACTTCGGCAGCTGGCTGACCCGCCACGGGCAGTCCCCGCGCACCATCGAGGCACTCTGGGACCTCGTCGGCGTCGCCACACTCAACGCCACCGCCCCGAACTCCTCGCTGGCCCTCGCCGCGAAGGTCTTCAAGACCGGACTCCTCTCCGAGCCCGGCGCCGCCGACATCGGCTGGGCGAGCGTGCCGCTCGGCGAGGTGCACGACACGCTGACCCGCAAGGCGCTCGACTCCGTCGGCGTGCGGACCGAGCTGCGTACCAAGGCCGACACCGTCACCCGCACCGGCGACGGACGCTGGATCGTCGACACGGGCGCCGAACGGATCGAGGCGGACACCGTCGTCCTCGCCGTCCCGCACCGCGAGACGCACGACCTGCTGCCCGAAGGCGCACTCGACGAGCCGGACAGGCTGCTCTCCATCGGTACCTCGCCGATTCTCAACGTGCACGTCGTCTACGACCGCAAGGTGCTGCGCCGCCCGTTCTTCGCCGCGCTCGGCTCCCCGGTCCAGTGGGTCTTCGACCGTACGGACGCCTCGGGCCTGACCGGCCCCGGACAGTACCTCGCGCTCTCCCAGTCAGCGGCCGACGAGGAGATCGACCTGCCCGTCGCCGAGCTGCGCACTCGCTACCTGCCCGAGCTGGAACGGCTCCTGCCGGCCGCCCGCGGAGCCGGCATCAGGGACTTCTTCGTCACCCGGGAACGCGCAGCGACCTTTGCCCCCGCCCCCGGTGTCGGCCGGCTGCGCCCCGGGACGCGCACCCGTGCCCCCGGCCTCTATCTGGCCGGAGCATGGACCGCCACCGGCTGGCCCGCGACTATGGAGGGCGCGGTGCGCAGCGGGTGCAGCGCCGCGGACGCCGCGCTCGGTGCGCTCGGCCGCACCCATGAACTTCCGCTGCAGGAGGCGGCATGAGCAGTACCACCGGAACAAGAGGAGAGTCAGTGACCCCGGCGAATCCGGCTTTCGACACCGTGGTAGACACCGCGGACGTCACCGTGCTTCTGGAGCGCGGACGGGCCCTGTCCGCTCCGGTGCTCCGGGCCGCCGTTGACCGGCTCGCACCGCCCATGGACACCGTCGCCGCCTACCACTTCGGCTGGATCGACGCCCAGGGCCGGCCCTCCGACGGCGACGGAGGCAAGGCCGTCCGCCCGGCGCTCGCCCTGCTGTCCGCCGAGGCGGCGGGGGCTGCGGCCGAGGCCGGCATCCCCGGCGCGGTAGCCGTCGAACTCGTGCACAATTTCTCGCTGTTGCACGACGACCTGATGGACGGTGACGAGCAGCGCCGCCACCGGGACACCGTATGGAAGGTGCACGGCCCGGCGCAGGCGATCCTGGTCGGCGACGCGCTGTTCGCGCTGGCCAACGAGATCCTGCTGGAGCTCGGCACGGTCGAGGCGGGCCGCGCGGCCCGTCGGCTGACCACCGCCACCCGCAAGCTCATCGACGGGCAGGCCCAGGACATCTCCTACGAGCACCGCGAGCGGGTCACCGTCGAGGAGTGCCTGGAGATGGAGGGCAACAAGACGGGTGCCCTGCTCGCCTGCGCCGTCTCCATCGGTGCGGTGCTCGGCGGGGCCGACGACCGTACCGCCGACACCCTGGAGGCGTACGGCTACCACCTCGGCCTCGCCTTCCAGGCCGTCGACGATCTGCTCGGTATCTGGGGCGACCCGGAGTCCACCGGCAAGCAGACCTGGAGCGATCTGCGTCAGCGCAAGAAGTCCCTGCCGGTCGTCGCCGCGCTCGCCGCGGGCGGACCGGCCTCGGAGCGCCTCGGTGAGCTGCTTGCCGCGGACGCCAAGAGCACCGACTTCGACAGCTTCTCCGAGGAGGAGTTCGCCGCCCGGGCGGCGCTCATCGAGGAGGCGGGCGGCCGCGAGTGGACCGCCCAGGAGGCCCGTCGGCAGCATGCGATCGCCATCGAGGCGCTGCACGTTGTCGACATGCCGGAAACCGTGCGTGCGCAGCTCACGGCGCTCGCGGACTTCGTCGTCGTACGAAAGAGATGATCACCATTCGCATATGACTCGCAGTCGCCGGTCGGCGCCCTCGAAGGGCGCCGACCGACGGAGACCCCAGCACAGCAGAGGACCAACTGCACGAAGGGGAAGCCATGACAGCGACGACCGACGGAAGCACCGGGGCTGTTGACCCCCGGGCAGCCTCGGCCAGCGAACCGACCGAATCAACCATCGTCGCGGACGACGTACTCGCCGCCGCGCGGCGGGCCGCGGAACGCTCGGTGGAGCATCTCCTCGGCAGACAGGACGACCAGGGCTGGTGGAAGGGCGACCTCGCCACCAACGTCACCATGGACGCCGAGGATCTGCTGCTCCGCCAGTTCCTCGGCATTCAGGACCCGGCCACCGTCGAGTCGGCCGCCCGCTTCATCCGCGGCGAGCAGCTCGGCGACGGCACCTGGGCCACCTTCCACGGAGGGCCGGGCGAGCTCTCCACCACCATCGAGGCGTACGTCGCGCTGCGGCTGGCGGGAGACCGGCCGGACGATCCGCACATGGCCCGCGCCTCGAGGTGGATCAGGGAACAGGGCGGTATCGCCGAGAGCCGCGTCTTCACCCGGATCTGGCTGGCCCTGTTCGGCTGGTGGAAGTGGGACGACCTGCCCGAGCTCCCACCTGAGCTGATGTTCTTCCCGAAGTGGGTCCCGCTCAACATCTACGACTTCGGCTGCTGGGCCCGGCAGACGATTGTGCCGCTGACCGTCGTCTCGGCGAAGCGTCCGGTACGGCCCGCGCCCTTCGCCCTCGACGAGCTGCACACCGACCCGCTCGTCCCCAACCCGCCCAAGCGCCGTGCCCCGGCAGCCAGTTGGGACGGCGTCTTCCAGCGACTCGACAAGGCCCTGCACGTCTACCACAAGGTGGCCCCGCGCCGGCTGCGCCGGATCGCCATGAACGCGGCAGCCCGCTGGATCATCGAACGCCAGGAGAACGACGGGTGCTGGGGCGGCATCCAGCCGCCCGCCGTGTACTCCGTCATCGCCCTGCATCTCCTCGGATACGACCTCGACCACCCGGTGATGCGGGCCGGCCTGGACTCGCTGAACCGGTTCGCCATCTGGCGCGAGGACGGCGCCCGCATGATCGAGGCCTGCCAGTCACCGGTCTGGGACACCTGCCTCGCCACCATCGCGCTCGCCGATGCCGGACTCAGGCCCGACCATCCCGCGCTCGTGAAAGCGGCGGACTGGATGCTCGGCGAGGAGATCGTCAGGCCCGGCGACTGGTCCGTGCGCCGACCTCAACTTGACCCGGGCGGTTGGGCGTTCGAGTTCCACAACGACAACTACCCGGACATCGACGACACCGCCGAGGTGGTCCTCGCCCTGCGCCGGGTCCGGCACCCGAATCCGGCCGGTGTCGAGGCCGCCATCGAACGCGGGGTGCGCTGGAACCTTGGGATGCAGTCCCGCAACGGGGCCTGGGGCGCATTCGACGCCGACAACACCAGTCCGTTCCCCAACCGGCTGCCCTTCTGCGACTTCGGAGAGGTCATCGATCCGCCGTCCGCCGATGTCACCGGACACGTGGTGGAGATGCTGGCCATGGAGGGGCGGTCCGATCACCCGGCCACCCGGCGCGGCATCGAGTGGCTGCTCGCCGAACAGGAGGCGAGCGGTGCCTGGTTCGGCCGCTGGGGCGTCAACTACGTATACGGAACAGGGTCGGTGGTGCCCGCCCTGGTCGCCGCCGGGCTGCCCGCAGCCCATCCGGCGATCCGCCGGGCGGTTGGCTGGCTGGAGTCCGTGCAGAACGACGACGGCGGCTGGGGCGAGGACCTGCGCTCGTACCAGGAGGAGAAGTGGATCGGGAACGGTTCGTCGACCGCGTCCCAGACCGCCTGGGCGCTCCTCGCCCTCCTCGCTGCCGGCCGGCGTGAGAGCACGGCGGTGACCCGGGGTGTCGCCTGGCTGACCGAGGCCCAGCAGGCTGACGGATCCTGGGACGAACCGTACTTCACCGGCACCGGGTTCCCCTGGGACTTCTCCATCAACTACCACCTCTACCGGCAGGTCTTCCCGCTCACCGCACTCGGGCGGTACGTGTACGGCGACCCGTTCGCCGCCCGCACGGCCGTCCGGGAGGGGGCCTGATGGGCGATGCACCGGGGCCGTCCGGCCCCGCGGCGCCGCTGCTGATCGCCTGCGCGCTCGGTATCGAACAACTCGCCCTGCGCAGTGGCAGAGGAAAGGCGGGCGACGCCCCGGGCCAGGTGACCGTGCTCCGCACGGGCATGGGCCCGAAAGCCGCCGAGACGGCCGTGGCGCACGCGCTCGGCCAGGACCGGGCGCTCGGCGCCGCGGTCATCGCCTCCGGATTCTGTGCCGGGCTCGCGCCCGGCATGCACCCGGGAGACCTGGTGGTCGCCGACGAGACCCGGGAGGCCGGCGACTCGACGACCTGCGCCGGCGCGGGTCTGCTCGCCGAGGCACTCGCCAGGACGGTGCCGGGACGCACCGTCCACACCGGCCCGCTGACCGGCTCCGGCCATGTCGTGCGCGGACATGAGCGGGCCGAGCTGCGGGCCACCGGAGCGATCGCTGTGGACATGGAGTCCGCCGCCACCCTCCGCACCGCCCTGCGCACCGGGGTACGCCCCGTTGCGGCCGTACGGGTGGTCGTGGACGCTCCGGAGCACGAGCTCGTCCGCATCGGCACGGTACGCGGTGGAATATCGGCTTTCCGTGTTCTCCGTGCTGTCCTGCCTGCTTTCTATGAATGGCACCGATCTTTGCTGCTCCCCAGGAGGTGAGCTAGATGGCCATGCCGCTCCGTCAGACCATCAAGGTTGCGACGTACCTCATTGAACAGAAGCTCCGCAAGCGGGACAAATTCCCGCTCATTGTCGAGCTGGAGCCTTTGTTCGCCTGCAATCTGGCGTGCGAGGGCTGCGGAAAGATCCAGCATCCGGCCGGAGTGCTCAAGCAGCGGATGCCGGTGGCCCAGGCCGTCGGCGCGGTGCTGGAATCGGGTGCCCCCATGGTGTCCATCGCGGGCGGTGAGCCCCTGATGCACCCGCAGATCGACGAAATCGTGCGACAGCTGGTGGCGCGCAAGAAGTACGTCTTCCTCTGCACCAACGCGATGCTGCTCCGCAAGAAGATGGAGAAATTCGCCCCGTCCCCGTTTTTCGCCTTCGCCGTGCACATCGACGGTCTGCGCGAACGGCACGACGAATCGGTCGCCAAGGAAGGCGTGTTCGACGAGGCGGTGGCGGCGATCAAGGAGGCCAAGCGGCGCGGCTTCCGGGTCACCACGAACTCCACCTTCTTCAACACCGACACCCCGCAGACCGTCATCGAGGTCCTGAACTACCTCAATGACGACCTGAAGGTCGACGAGATGATGATCTCGCCCGCCTACGCGTACGAGAAGGCTCCCGACCAGGAGCACTTCCTCGGCGTCGAGCAGACCCGCGAGCTCTTCAAGAAGTCCTTCGCGGGCGGTAACCGGGCCCGCTGGCGGCTGAACCACTCACCGCTCTTCCTGGACTTCCTCGAGGGCAAGGCGGACTTCCCGTGCACGGCGTGGGCGATCCCCAACTACTCGCTCTTCGGCTGGCAGCGGCCCTGCTATCTGATGAGCGACGGGTACGTCCCCACGTACCGGGAACTCATCGAGGAGACCGACTGGGACAAGTACGGCCGCGGCAAGGATCCGCGCTGCGCCAACTGCATGGCGCACTGCGGCTACGAGCCCACTGCGGTCCTCGCCACGATGGGCTCGCTCAAGGAGTCCCTGCGTGCCGCGCGCGAGACCGTCTCCGGGAGCCGGTGACGTCATGACCACTGGAGAACCAGTCGCGCTGGGTCTCCCCGAGCTGCCGGCCCGGCCGCTCGCGATGCGCCGTCCCTCGCGGCGCATCCAGGTCGGGCCGGTGGCGGTCGGTGGGGATGCGCCGGTGTCGGTGCAGTCGATGACCACGACGCGGACGTCGGATGTCGGTGCGACGTTGCAGCAGATCGCGGAGCTGACGGCGTCGGGCTGTCAGATCGTGCGGGTTGCGTGTCCGACGCAGGATGATGCGGACGCGCTTGCGACGATTGCGCGTAAGTCGCAGATTCCGGTGATCGCGGATATTCATTTTCAGCCGAAGTATGTGTTCGCGGCGATTGATGCGGGCTGTGCTGCGGTGCGGGTGAATCCGGGGAACATCAAGCAGTTCGATGACAAGGTGAAGGAGATCGCGCGGGCGGCGAACGATGCGGGGACGCCGATCCGGATCGGTGTGAATGCGGGTTCGCTGGATGCGCGGTTGTTGAGGAAGTACGGGAAGGCGACGCCTGAGGCTCTGGTGGAGTCGGCGTTGTGGGAGGCGTCGCTGTTCGAGGAGCACGGGTTCCGGGACATCAAGATCTCGGTGAAGCACAACGATCCGGTGGTGATGGTGAATGCGTACCGTCAGCTGGCGGCTCAGTGTGATTACCCGTTGCATCTGGGGGTGACGGAGGCGGGGCCGGCGTTCCAGGGGACGATCAAGTCCGCGGTGGCGTTCGGTGCGTTGCTGAGTG